>JBDGYE010000048.1:0-20493 GCA_039584255.1 Gemmatimonadota bacterium | reverse complement strand
GATCCCCTCCAGCACCTCCTTCCGGAAGCACTTGTAACAGGTCTCCATGTCCGTGAGGTTCAGGTTCGTCACCATATTGGACAGCAGCGTGAGGAAACGGTTCCCCACGTAGTGCCAGTAATACAGGACCCGGTGCGGCTCGCCGCCGAAAAACCGGGATCCGAACACCACGTCCGCGCGGTCGTCCAGGATCGGCGCCAGAAGCTTCCGGTACTCTGACGGGCTGTATTCCAGGTCGGCGTCCTGGATGATGACGATGCTGCCCCGGGCCGCTGCGAAGCCGCTGGCCAGAGCGCCGCCCTTTCCCCTGTTCTTCTCGTGTAGAATCAGCCGCTGCACCTTCCCCGCCGACTCCAGCCGCTGCAGAATCTCGGGCGATCCATCCGTCGATCCGTCGTCCACGCACACGAGCTCAATCTTCAGCGGTACCTCGTTCACGCGGCGCACGATCTCCTCGACGGTACCGCGCTCGTTGTACACGGGCATCACGACCGACAGGCTGTGCACGGAACCGAACTCCATCGACTATTCCTTGTCATCGGTGAGCACGGGCGGCACACTCAGCTCGCCCTGCTCGTGAAGGGAACGGAAGTACTCCACCGTACGCTCGAGACCCTCGTCGAGCGAGATCTTCGCCTCCCAGCCCAGCAGTCGCCTGGCGCGGCTCACATCCGGCTGCCGTACCTTCGGGTCGTCGGTGGGAAGCGACAGGTATCGCACTCCAGCCGACGAGCCTATGAGCTCGAGCACCTTCGCGGCCAGCTGGCCGACAGTGTACTCCCTGGGGTTTCCCACGTTTACCGGGTCCTGCTCGTCGCTCATGAACAGCCGGTATATGCCCTCGACCTGGTCGGAGACGTAGCAAAAGCTTCGGGATTGGGAGCCATCGCCGTATACGGTCAGCGTTTCGCCCAACAGCGCCTGGACGATGAAGTTCGAGACCACCCTTCCATCGTTGGGGCGCATTCGAGGACCGTACGTGTTGAAGACGCGGACGATGCGGGTATCGAGGCCATGATAGCGGTGATAGGCCATCGTGATCGCCTCCGAGAAGCGCTTCGCCTCGTCGTAGACGCCACGGGGGCCGATCGGATTTACGTTGCCCCAGTAGCTCTCGGGCTGCGGGTGGACCAGCGGATCGCCGTACACCTCGGAGGTCGAGGCGAGCAGGAACCGGGCCTGCTTGGCCAGCGAGAGGCCCAGAGCATTGTGCGTGCCCAGGCTGCCTACCTTCAGCGTCTGGATTGGCAATTCCAGGTAGTCCACCGGGCTCGCCGGCGAGGCGAAGTGAAGGACGCCGTCCAGGTCTTCATCGACGGCAATGAACTGGGTGACGTCATGCTCGACGAAGCGGAATCGTAGCTCTCGCTCTAGGTGGGCCATGTTCTTCAACGAGCCCGTGATGAGGTTGTCCATCCCGATCACCTCGTGGCCCTCCGCCAGGAAGCGGTCGGCAAGGTGCGAGCCGAGGAACCCGGCGGCACCCGTGATAAGGACTCTCACGGGACCGTCTCCATCTCCGTATCGGCAGCACGCACCTGCTCGCGGCCGACGGGATAATACTCAAACCCCCGGCGGCGCAGTCGGCCCGGCTCGAAGAGGTTCCGTCCGTCGAAGACGATCCTGCCGGCGAGCGCGCTCCCCACACGGTGCCAGTCCGGACGACGGTACTGAAGCCACTCCGTAATCACGATCAGGGCGTCGGCCTCCTGGCACGCCGCATACTCGTCGTGTGCGTAGGCAATCCTGTCTCCGGTATACCACTCGCGGGCTACCTCTACCGCAGCCGGATCGTGGGCCACGACCTCGGCTCCGGCCTCTAGGAGCTCATCGATGACCACCACGGAGGCCGCTTCTCGCATGTCGTCCGTCTCCGGCTTGAATGCAAGACCCCAGATCGCGAAACGCCGGCCCGAAAGATCCTGGCCGAAGCGCTCCTTCACCTTGGCCCCGAGCAGTCTCTTCTGCCGTTCGTTCGCCTCGTGTACCTCACGGAGGATCGACAACTCCGCCCCCAGCTCATCGCCCGTGTGGATCAAGGCACGAACGTCCTTCGGGAAGCAGCTTCCCCCGTATCCGGCGCCAGCGTAGAGGAAGGCCGGCCCGATGCGCGGATCCGAGCCGATGCCCTTTCGCACCAGGGTAACGTCCGCACCAGCCGCCTCACACAGTCGGGCGATCTGGTTCATGAAGCTGATGCGGGTCGCCAGCATGGCGTTGGCAGCGTACTTGGTGATCTCGGCGGAGGGAATGTCCATGAAGATCAGGGGATTCCCGCTCCTCACGAACGGCTCGTACAGCTCTTCCAGGATCGGCCGCACCTCGACGCTCTCGATCCCGCACACGACCCTGTCCGGGCGCATGAAGTCGTCTATGGCAGCTCCTTCCTTCAGGAACTCGGGGTTGGAGCAGACGTGAAACATCCCTTCGCTATGGCGCTCTATCTCCTCACGAACCTTGGCAGCCGTTCCTACCGGAACCGTGCTCTTCGTGATGACGATCTTCTCGCCATTCAGGTTCTGGCCTATGACCCCGGCCACATCCAGGACGTGCTGTAGGTCCGCCGATCCATCCTCGTCCGGCGGTGTGCCCACCGCTATGAAGATTACGTCACCGGCACGCACCGCCTCCGCGACGTCCGCCGTGAATCGGATGCGGCCTTCCGCAAGGTTCCGCTCCAGCAGGCGGTCGAGCCCGGGCTCGTAAATCGGGCTCTCTCCCTGATTCAGCCGGTCTACCTTCGACTGGTCGATGTCGGCACAGACGATCTGGTTGCCAGTCTCGGCAAGGCACGCGCCGACCACGAGACCGACGTAGCCACTTCCGATAACCGTGACTCTCATGGATTCCTCGCTTCTTCTACGACCGACGTCCCCAACTGACGTTCGAATCGGCCCGCGATCCACCGGTACACCTCGCGGACTGTATCCTCGACGCGATGCTCCGGCGCCCACCCGGTATCGGCCCGCAGCAGGCTCGTGTCGCCGGCCACGCATGCCAGCTCTTCGCCGCGAACTCTGGACGAATCCACCCGGACATCGGCCTCCACTCCAGCCTCATCCAGGATCCAGTCCAGTATCGTTCCGATCCGCACCGGGTGACCCGAGGCGATGTTGTAGGCGGCGCGCGGCTCATCGAGCTCCATGACCCGCCCAAGGGCCCGGACGCCGTCGCGTACATCCGTGAAGTCCCGTGCCACGTTCAAGTTGCCCACGTGGAGAACGGGCTCGGCGCTGGTGCAGGCGATGGACGCCACCTGCGTGCAGAACTCCGGAACCACGAAAGGCGGCTCCTGTCCGGGACCCACGAGGCTGAAGCTCCGGGCGACCAGGATTCGCAATCCGTGTGCCCGGCGGTACGTGTGCGCGGCTAGTTCCTGCGCCGCCTTCGAGAGACCGTACGTGGATACCGGCCGCAGCGCCATATCCTCCTCCAGGAGTGACTCCTCGCGTGCGGCATCACCGTAGGCATCACCCGATCCCATCACCAGGATCCTGGGGTCGAAGTCAGAGATGGCCTCGCGGGCCGCGAGGACTGCCTCACACAGGTTCACCGTCCCGCCGGCATTCAACGTCACCGCGTCAGCTGTCCGCTCCCGCGCCAACGCGCCCGACGCGAAACCGGCCAGGTGGAAGATCCGGTCCGGCCTCGTCGCCGCGATCACCCTGAACAGGGCCTCGTGGTCCCTGACGTCGGCCGCCTTCCAGTCGACGGAGCCGATTTGTTCCGGGCTCAGCGTCGAACGGACCGGAGGCAGGTCCAGGGTCGACCCGCACACCTTCCAGCCCCGGTCCAGCAGGTCCGCCACCAGATGCTGCCCCACGAAGCCGTCCGCCCCGGTAACCAGGACTCTCATTGGCTGGCCATTTCCCGAGGAAAGCTCTCGTGATGGAAGAAGGCTCCACCTTCCGGCGGAGCCTTCCCCGTCTCTCTCATCAAGCTCGACGCTCTGGACCGACGCGGTCCGCGCCGGCGCTTCAAGGAGCCTTTCTCACCTTGCCCGCCTTGAGGCAACGGGTGCACACACGCACCCTCACGGCGCGGTTCCTCTCCACGATCCGGACGCGCTGGAGGTTCGGCATGAACCTGCGCTTGTGCCGGTTGTTCGCGTGGCTCACGTGATTTCCGGTCGCAGGTCCCTTGTTGCAGACGTAGCAGAAGTTCGCCATCACGCACCTGACATCAGTTGAACGAGAGCGAGTCCGCCATCAAGAAGCTCGGCGACGATGGAATCGCGTCGGCGTTCTCCGCATCCACCGCGTCCTGGCTGACCCACTCGCCGCCGATGGAGTCGTTGAACGTGTACACATGTCCGAACAGGGTGACCATGTCCTGGCCGTAGACTTCCGTGCCTCGCTGGATCAGATCGCGCGAAAGCAGCACCGGATAGGTCGTGGCTTCGTCGAGTTGAATCGCGAACGCGGCGCGTCCCAGTCTCTGCGCCACCGTGGCCGCGCGGATCCAACCGCTCTGGCCCACGACCGCCGAGGCATCGGCCGCGATCTCATCGAGACCGAACTCGAGAGCCTCCGTTGTCTCCTCCTCGAGAACCGGCGCTACGCCTGTGTCCAGCGAATTCGCCTTCCGACTCAGCCAAAACATGAAGGCCACGACGGCGACGAGCGACAGAACAAGCAGGATTGACGAAGCCCGGCGAGTCATCGGTGCCTCTCTTTCCCGACCATGGCGGCCGGATCTAGTTACCCGTTTCCGTTAGCTCAATGATCGCCAGCTCGGCGCCGTCACCCTTGCGCGCACCGAGCTTCATGATCCGCGTGTAGCCGCCCGGCCGCTCGCGGAAGCGAGGTCCAATGTCGTCGAACAGCTTCTGCAGGGCCTCCCGATCGGCGATGTGTCTCCTTGCCCTCCGGCGGCGGTGGACGTCGTCCACCCCGCCCAGGGTGATCAGCCTCTCTACGAAGGGTCGGAGCTCCTTCGCTTTGGCCTCCGTCGTGCGGATCCTCTCGTGGATCAGAAGGCTGGTGGCCATGTTGCGGAGAGTAGCGGTGCGGTGGCTCGCCGTGCGACTGAGCTGCCGCCCCTTCTTCCTATGCCTCATCCCCCGACTCCTCGGCAGGCGGTATGGCCACCGTATCCTCGACGATCCAGTAGCTGCCGTCCTCGTGATCGATGCTCATGCCGAACCTGAGGCCGTTCAGCGCCACGACCTCGGCAACTTCCTCGAGCGACTTCTCTCCGAAACTCGGAACGTTGAGGATCTCGTCGCGGGTGCGAGTGACGACGTCGTACAGGGTGCGGATATCGGCCTTGTCAAGGTTGTTGCGCGACCGTATCGAGATTGCGTCGAACTCGTCCAGAGACGATCCCAGGAGACTCTCCAGGTCACTGCTGACGGGCCTGCGGCCCACCGCCTCGCCAAGCACATCGCCGGCGCCCGCGCCGTTCCCCGAAAGGCGGAACTGGGTCAGGTACTGCAGGTGCGCCTGCCCGATCTCGGCTGCGTACGCTACGGCGTCTCCCGGATCCAGCGATCCGTTCGTCTCGACCTGAATCGTGAGGCGATCGAAGTCGGTGCGCTGGCCCACGCGCGTTTCCTGAACCAGAAAGTTGGCGCGGACGACCGGATTGTATATCGAGTCGATCCGGATAAGATCGACTGGCGCATCCTCAGGCCGCTCATGCTGCTCAGCCACGACAAAGCCGCGTCCCCGGTTCACCCAGAAGTCGAACGTCAGTGGACGCCCCTCCGGATGATCCTCCTGGAGCGTGAACAGCACCTGCTCCGGATTGACTATGGTCACGCCAGCCTGCTTACCGATCTCGGACGCCCTGATCGTGCCCGCCTTGGTCACGGAGAGCTCCAGTTTCGCATCGTCCACACCCGGATCGAGGAGGATCACCAGGCGCTTCAAGTTCTGGATCACCTGGTGGATGTCCTCCACGACTCCGGTCATGGTCTGATGCTCGTGCTGCACCCCGTCCGCCCGGAACGCCCATATGGCGCAGCCGGGAAGCGAGGAAAGCAGTACGCGGCGGATAGAGTTGCCGACCGTGTGTCCGAAGCCCCGCTCCAGCGGCTGGAGCACGTACTCCGCGTGCCGTCCGTCGTCGGAGCGGGTGTGCTCTTCGACGGTACTCGGCAGAACCAGCCCTGTAAGATCTAGCCCTACTGACATTTGTGCATCGCCTCGATTACTTGCTGTACAGCTCGACGATCAGCTGTTCCTGGACGGCCAACGGGATGTCCGCCCTCGTCGGACGCTCGAGCATGCGCCCCGTGAGGTCGTCGTAGTTCACCCCCAGCCAGGACAGCTGGTCCTTCCCCTTGCGGTCTTCCACCGCCTCGCGGACGAGTGGCATGCCGTGCGCCTGCGGCGCAACCGAGATCTCGTGCCCCGGTGTAACCTGGAAGCTCGGCACATCCACCGTAGCGCCGTCGACCATGACATGCCGGTGCCGCACCAGCTGCCGCGCGGCCTTGCGCGAGGCCGCGAAACCCAGCCGGTAGACGATGTTGTCCAGCCTCGACTCCAGCGATATGAGCAGATTCTCGCCCGTGATGCCCTTGATCCGCGCCGCCTTGCGGAACAGCGTCCGGAACTGTCTCTCACCGACACCGTAGATACGCTTTACCTTCTGCTTCTCGCGCAGCTGCAGCGCGTACTCGGACGAGCGGCGGCGCCGGCGTGACGTTCCGTGCTCTCCCGGCGGGTAGCCCTTGCGCTCCAGAGCGCACTTCTCGGTTAAGCAGCGCTTCCCCTTGAGGAAGAGCTTCTCACCTTCGCGCCGGCAGAGCCGGCAGACGGGTCCAGTGTATCGTGCCATGAACTTCCCTTCGGTCTCCTGTCCCTGTTCGCTAGCTCAGGCCCTTAGACACGCCGCTTCTTTGGCGGGCGGCAGCCGTTGTGCGGGATCGGCGTCACATCGCGAATCGAGCGAATCGTAAGGCCCGCTCCCTGTAGTGCCTGGATGGCCGACTCCCGTCCCGAACCGGGTCCCTGAACCCGAACGTGCACACGCTTCATTCCCATCGACGCCGCTTCCCGGCCGGCGGTCTCCGCGGCGATAGTGGCCGCGAACGGCGTCGACTTCTTCGAGCCCTTGAAGCCGGCCTTGCCGGCGCTCGCCCAGGCCACCGTGGCGCCTGTCATGTCGGTGATCGTGATGATCGTGTTGTTGAAGGTGGCCTTGATATGAGCCACGCCCTCGGCGTCTACCTGACGCCTCCGCCTTCCACTGCTTCTCGGCTTCGCCATTCCTCGCGTTCCTATTTCTTCGGCGCCTTCTTCTTACCGGCGACTGTCCGCCTCGGGCCCTTACGCGTCCGGGCGTTCGTATGCGTTCGTTGACCGCGCACCGGCAGACCGCGACGGTGACGGAGGCCGCGGTAGCAGCCGATGTCCATCAACCGTTTGATGTTCATCGAGGTTTCGGTGCGGAGAGCTCCCTCCACCTTGTACCGGTTCTCGATGACCCGCCGCAGCTTGTTCACGTCCTCGTCGGACAGTGCGTGCACACGCGTGTCCGGATCTACGCCCGTCTCGGCGAGGATAGTCTGTGCGGTGGAACGGCCTATGCCGTAGATGTATGTCAGTCCGATCTCGATCCGCTTGTCGCGCGGGAGATCAACGCCTGCGATTCTTGCCATGGAACACCAGTGCTAGCTGTGAAACGAAAGGCACGACGCCAGCCGTGCCCGCTCTCTTTCCGGGGCGCCGGCCTATCCCTGTCGTTGCTTGTGTTTCGGGTTGCGGCTGCAGATCACCCTCACGACGCCGCGGCGCCGGACGATCTTGCAGTGCTCGCAGATCCGCTTGACGCTGGAGCGGACTTTCATGCTCGAACCCGTCCTTCCTCTCGTTCGCGAGACAGCTAAGTAAGATAGCCGCTCATTGCTGTGAGATCAATCACCCCCGCTACTTAAAGCGGTACGTGATGCGGCCCTTGGTCAGATCGTACGGAGACATCTCCACCGTCACATTGTCTCCGGGCAGAATCCGTATGTAGTTCATTCGGATCTTGCCGGATACGTGACACGTGATCTCGTGGCCGTTCTCCAGCCGAACGCGAAACATCGCATTTGGCAGTGCTTCCATCACTTCGCCCGCCATCTGAATCGGTTCTTCCTTAGCCACCTAGTTGTCCTTCCGGGTTTCGCCGTCGGGGCGGCGCGTCAGTATCCTGGGGCCGTCCCTCGTTACCGCAACCGTATGCTCGTAGTGCGCCGACAGGCTGTCGTCCGCCGTGACCACCGTCCAGCCGTCGTCGAGCGTCCTGATGTGCCGCCGACCGATATTGACCATCGGCTCGATGGCGATCACCAGACCCTCTTCCAGGATTAGTCCCTGGCCCTCACGGCCGTAGTTCGGGACCTGAGGCTCTTCGTGCGCGGCGTGCCCTACGCCGTGCCCTACCAACTCCCGGATCACGCTGAACCCCGAGGCCTCCACGACCCTCTGGATCGCCGCGCCCACGTCGCCTAGGCGCGCCCCGGGATGGGTCTCCGCGATGCCCAACCTCAGGGCCTCCCGCGTCACCCGCAGCAGGCGGTCCGCCTCGTGAGCCGGCTCGCCGATGGGGACCGTCACTGCGGCGTCCGCGAACAGTCCGTTCAGCCTGACTCCCACGTCGACGCTGAGGAGGTCCTCCTCCTCCAGCGTCCGGGTCGTCGACGGGATCCCGTGCACGACCTCCTGATTGAGGCTGGTACAAAGGGTCGCCGGGAAGCCGTACAGGCCCTTGAACGCAGGCGACGCTCCCGTATGATCGCGAATGTACGCCTCCGCCATCCGGTCCAGTTCGTACGTCGAGACCCCGGGCTGCGCCTCGGCAGCCACGAGCTCCAGCACGCCCGCAACGATCTCGCCGGCGAGGCCTATAGTCTCTATCTCGGCCGCGCTCTTGAGTCGGATCAACGCCCTAAACCCGACCGGATCGCAGCCTGGATCTCCTCGACCGTGCCCACGCCATCAATGTCCAGCACCTGCGCTTCCGAGGCGCGATACCATGCCAGGACTGGCTCGGTGGACTCGCGATAGACTTCCAGGCGCCGCCGGATCGTTTCGGGCGTGTCGTCCGTCCGCCCCTCTACGTACGCGCGGCCGGCAATTCGGCGGACGAGCTCATCCGCCGGAACCGACAGGTTCACTACGGTGTCGAGGCTCTCACCGCGCGACACGAGCAGATCGCGCAGTCCCTCGGCCTGCGCCACTGTGCGCGGAAAGCCGTCGAACAGAATACCGGCCTTCGCCTCCGGCTCGCTCAGGGCCTCGGCGATGAGTCCCAGAATGACCTCGTCCGGGACCAGGTCGCCGGCATCCATGTAACGTTGCGCATGCCGGCCCAGCTCGGTCTCCGCCTCTCGGGCCGCGCGCAGGATGTCGCCCGTGGAGAACCGCGGTATCCCCAGGCCGCTTGCCAGAAGCTCGCCCTGGGTGCCCTTACCCGCTCCTGGCGGGCCCATGATGACGATCCTCAAGCCGTCCCCACGAGGCGAGCCGCCGCCCCGGCCCAACCGCTCACATGTACCTCTGGCGTCCCCGGTACTTGACCCGACCCTTCTTCATAAAGCCCTCGTATTGCCTCAGCAGCAGGTGCTGCTGCATCTGCTGGACGGTATCCAGGGCCACGCCAACGACGATCAGCAGAGACGTGCCCCCGAAGAAGAACGTCTGGATGTCGAAGGCTGCGAAGACCCAGAAGGGAAGAATGGCGATCAGGGCCAGATACACGGCGCCCGGCAGCGTAACTCGAGTCAGAACGTGGTCGATGTACTCGGCGGTCTGAGCGCCGGGCTTCACGCCGGGAATGAACCCGCCCTGCTTCTTCAGGTTCTCGGCCAGGTCGACCGGGTTGAAGATGATCGCCGTGTACACGTAAGTGAAAACGATGATCAGGGCCGCGTAACTGATGTAGTACCACATCGAACCCGGGGCAAAAATCTGCTGCAGGTCGTACAGGAAACCGCGCATCCCCGTCGACGCGGGGCCGGCCTGCCCTCCGGTGAACGAGTACAGCGTCCCTGGCACGATGATAATCGCCTGGGCGAAGATGATCGGCATCACCCCGGCCGAGTTGATACGTATCGGTATGAAAGACTTCTGGCCTTCGCGCACGCGGCCTCGGCCTACGACCTTCCGCGGTATCTGAACCGGTATTCGCCGCGCCGCCATCGTGAGCGCAACGACTCCCGCCGTGATCAGGATCAGGGTGGCACACAGCAAGATCAGCTTGAACAGGCTGATTCCGCCGGCCCTCAGCAGTTCGAGAGTGCTGAACACGGCGCCCGGGAAGCCCTGCAGGATCGAGAAGAAGATCAGCAGCGACATTCCGTTGCCGATCCCGCGCTCGGTGATCTGCTCTCCCAGCCACATCACGAAGACGCCGCCGCAGGTGAGCAGCAGAACGGTGACGATTCGGAAGCCCCATCCCGGGTTGATGACTACGCCGGGCTGAGACTCGAGGAAGATCGCATAGCCGTAGGCCTGCATGATGCAGAGGCCCACTGTGGAATACCGGGTCCACTGGGTCAGCTTTCGCCGCCCCTCCTCACCTTCCTTCTGCAGCTTCTCGATCGTGGGGAAGGTGGCCCCGAGAACCTGGAAGATGATGCTGGCGGAGATGTAGGGCATGATCCCCAGAGCGAACACCGTGGCCCGCTGGAGCGCACCCCCCACGAACAGGTTGTAGATCCCGAACAGCGTGTTCTGGAACTGCCCCGCGAGCTGCCCCAAGGCCAGAACGTCCACGCCGGCCGTCGGAATGTGTGATCCGAGCCGGTAAACGGCGAGGCAGAGGAGCGTGAAGAGGATCTTGCTCTTCAGCTCCGGGATCTTGAAAAGGTTCTGTGCCGCCTGGATCGCCGCGGTGCGTTCGTTGGCCATGTCAGTCGATGAGGTGGGCGCTGCCGCCGTCCGCCTCTATCTTCTCCTTCGCTGAGGCGCTGAACGCGTGCGCCCGGACGTTGATCGCCCGACCCACGGAGCCTTGGCCCAAGATCTTCACCGGCCGTTGGGCCGATCGTACCAGGCCGCGCGCGGCGAGCTCCTCCGGCCCGATGTCCGAGTCTTCGAGCTTCGCGAGCTCCGTGAGGTTGACGATCTGGTACCGGCGGCGGTAGGGAGGCAGGAAGCCCCGCTTCGGAACACGCCGATACAGGGGCATCTGGCCGCCCTCGAACCATGCTGGGATCGAGGCCCCGGAACGCGACTTCTGTCCCTTGTGGCCCCTCCCCGAGGTCTTTCCCTGGCCAGAACCGTGCCCACGCCCGACTCGCCTGCGTTTGGCTCGGGACCCCGGAGCCGGGCTCAGGTTATCGAGCCCGATCTTCTTGCTCTCTGCCATCGGTCTAGTCGACCTCCTCCACCTCTACCAGGTGCGCCACGGTCCGGATCATTCCCCGAATCGCCGGATTGTCTTCCTTTACCACCTCCGCCTGATGGTGTCGGAGTCCCAGCGCCCGAAGAGTATCCTTCTGCGATCTCATGCTGTTGGCGCCGCTGCGCACCTGCTTGATTCGAAGACGCTTAGCCACGCATAGCCTCCCGGATCACCTCGACGTCCACGCCCCGCTCGCGCGCCACCTGCTCCGGCGTGACCAGGCTCCGCAGACCCTGCATCGTCGCCTCGACCATGTTGAGAGGATTGTTCGATCCCAGGCTCTTGGTCAGGATGTCCTGGACACCGGCACAGTCCAGCACGGCCCGAACCGGCCCACCGGCGATGACCCCCGTTCCCGGAGCCGCTGGCTTCAGGAGCACCCTCCCGGCCCCGTGACGTCCGATCAGCCCGTGCGGAATCGTGCCGCTCACGATGGGCACCTGAATCATCTCCCCACGAGCCCTCTCCAGGCCCTTACGGATTGCCTCCGCCACCTCGTTCGCCTTCCCGAGCGCGGTGCCAACCCGGCCCTGGCCATCTCCGACGGCAACGAGCGCCGTGAACGAGAAGCGACGTCCTCCCTTTACTACCTTGGAGACACGGTTGATGTGAATCACGTTCTCCCGGAGGTTGTCACCCTCGTCCCTCCGTCGACTCTGTTTCTTCGCCATTCTACCTTCCCGATCAGCGGGTCGACCGGCCTTTGCGGAGGACCCGACCTTGTGCCGCGTTACCTCAGAACTGCAGGCCGCCCGCCCGTGCGCCGTCGGCGAACGCCTTCACCCGGCCCTGATACCGATAGCCGCCGCGATCGAACACGGCGGACTCGATCCCGCGCTCGCGGGCCTGCTCGGCCAGGAGCCGGCCGGCCACGTAGCTGGCAGCCACTTTCGCCTTCATGCCCTCGACCTCGGAGACACCGGATCCGCTTGCGCGGGTGGAGATGCCCGCGATCGTGATCCCCCGGTCGTCGTCCACCAGCTGCCCCTCCATGTGCCGCAGGCTCCGGGACACGACGAGGCGCGGCCGCTGCGCCGTGCCACGGATCTTCTTCAGAACCCTTCTGTGCCGACGCGCACGGCGCCGGCGTCGCTCGCCTGAACTGTTCAGAGCCATTCGGTGCCTTCTCTGTATTCTCGGCCGGATCAGACGCCGACGGCGGTCGCCTTGCCCGCCTTTCGCCGGACGTGCTCACCGCGGTAGCGGATCCCTTTTCCCTTGTACGGCTCCGGCGGACGGACGCGTCGAATCCGGGCCGCTACCTCTCCCACCTGCTGCTTGTCGATGCCGCGCACGTGCACCAGCGTTGTGCCCTCGACGACCAGCTCGATGCCCTCCGGGGCCTCGAAAGGAACCGGCTTGCTGTAGCCGACGGAAAGCTCGATGTTCTTGCCTCTCTGCATGGCCCTGTAGCCGACCCCGTGGATCTCGAGCGAGCGCTCGAAGCCCCTGTCGACTCCTTCCACCATGTTGGCGATCAAGCTCCGAGTAAGCCCGTGTAGCGACCGGTGCCGCGGATTGTCGGTGGGCCTCGTCACATGGATCTCACCCTCGACGAGCTCGATCCCGATGTCCGGGTCGAACTCGCCCGACAGCTCTCCCTTCGGCCCCTTGACGGCGACCCGAGATCCATCGATGGTGATCTCCACCTTCTCGGGGACCGCCACCGGCATCTTCCCGACTCTCGACATTTCTGAGACCCTTCCTCGTCCTCTAGTACACGGTAGCGAGGACCTCGCCGCCGACCCTCTCCCTGCGAGCGTCGCGGTCCGTCATCACACCCCTGGAGGTGGAGAGGATCGCGATGCCCATGCCAGATCGGACCCTCGGAACCTCATCGGCGCCCACGTACTGGCGCTGGCCGGGCCTGGATACTCGCTGCAGCGAGTTGATCACCGGGCGCTCGTCGTCCGTGTACTTGAGGTAGACCCGCAGTAGGCCGTGGCGACCGTCGTCCAGGATCTTGTAGCCGTAGACGAAGTGATTCTCGGCCAGGATGCGCGCAATCTCGATCTTCTGCTTCGACACCGGCATATCGACGCGACGGTGACCCGCCCGGTTCGCGTTGCGAACGCGCGTCAGCATGTCGGCGATGGGGTCGTTCATGCTCATCGATTCACCAGCTCGCCTTTCGAACACCCGGGATTTCCCCTCGGAGGGCCATCTCCCGGAAGCAGATCCGGCACAGTCCGAACTTCCGCATGTAGGCTCTCGGCCGCCCGCAGCGCTGGCAGCGGTTGAGCTTCCGCGCGCTGAACTTGGGCTTGCGGTTCGCCTTCTCTACAAGGCCTTTCTTCGCCATTTCCCTCCGACCTGCGATAAATGCCGCGTCTCGGCGTTACACTTTCATCGTCCCGTCAGACCACCACCGGGGTCTCGCCGCGGAAGGGCATGCCCATTTCCCGCAGGAGCACCAGCGCTTCGTCGTCCTTGTCCGTCGTAGTGACGAAAGTGATGTCCATACCGTGGACGCGGACGATGTCGTCGTAGTCGATCTCCGGGAAGACCATCTGCTCCCGGATGCCAACGGTGTAGTTGCCGCGGCCGTCGAAGGCGCGGCTGTTGAAGCCCCGGAAGTCCCTGATTCGAGGGACCGCAGCGCTGATGAAACGGTCCAGGAACTCGTACATCCGCGACTGCCGCAGCGTTACCTTTACGCCGACGGGCATCCCGTCCCGGAGGTTGAAGTTCGAGATCGACTTCCTGGCCCGCGTAACTACGGGCCGCTGGCCCGTGATCAGGGCTACTTCCTTTATCGCCGAGTCGAGCAGCTTGGGGTCGGTCTTGGCGTCGCCGAGCCCGACGTTTACGACTATCTTCTCGAGCTTCGGGACTTCCATCAGGTTCTCGAACCTGAAGGTGTCGCGCAGCCTCGGAACGACGTGCTCCTCGTAGTGCTCCCTCAGCCTTGGCTTGTAGCTCATCCTGCCGATCGCTCTAAGCTGTGTCCCGGCCGCTCCACTACGGCCTCGGGATCGGGTTCCCGCTCTTGACGGAGATCCGCTCCTTCGTCCCGTCCGCATCGATTCTGTTCCGGTACCTGCTGGGCTCGTCGTTTGTCGGATCGACCAACATTACGTTCGAAACGTGGATCGGCGCCTCGAAGGTAACGATCCCACCCTCCGGATTCTGCTGCGACGGTGCCTGATGTCGCTTGCGTACATTCACGCCCTCCACGACCACCTGAGCCTTGGAAGGGATCGTGCGGAGCACCTGTCCACGGGCGCCCTTGTAGTTCCCGGCGATTACCTGGACCAGGTCGCCGCGCCGCACGTGCAGCTTGCTCCTAGAGTTCCGCTTCTTGCCGCTCATCTTCCTGGGCTCCTCAGATCACTTCGGGCGCCAGCGAGACGATCTTCATGAACCGCTTCTCGCGGAGCTCTCTCGCCACCGGCCCGAAAATCCGCGTGGCGCGAGGCTCCCCGGCTTCGTTGATGATCACCGCCGCGTTCTCGTCGAAGCGGATGTAGCTGCCGTCGGCTCGACGGCTTCCCTTGGCCGTCCTGACGATCACCGCGCGCGCTACGTCTCCCTTCTTCACCGTACCACCGGGGATCGCGTCCTTGATCGAGACGACCACGACGTCCCCGACGCCTGCGTAGCGCCGCTTCGAGCCGCCCAAGACGCGGATGCAGAGGGCCCTCCGGGCACCGGAGTTGTCCGCAATTCGGACCATGGTCTCCTGCTGAATCACGCTCTTAGCCCTCCTGCTCCGGCCGTTCGAGCAGTTCGATCACCCGCCACCGCTTCAACTTCGAGAGCGGCCGAGTCTCCTCGATGACCACGACGTCGCCCGCGCGATACTGGTTGTCCTCGTCGTGAGCGTGGTACTTCTTCCGCCGGCTCACTCGCTTCCCGTAGAGAGGATGGGCGAATGTCCGCTCCACCGAGACGACCACGGTCTTCTCCATGGCGTCGCTGACCACCCTTCCCTGCCGGGTCTTGCGACGCCCGGTCGTCTGCTTCGTATCGTCAGGCATCGGCCTCTCTCACCGCCTCCATCTCACGCTCGCGTCGGATCGTCTTCAGCCTGGCGATATCACGTCGTAGCTCCTTCATGAGCGACGGATTCTCCAGCTCCTCCAACGCTGCACGAAACTTCAGGTTGAACAGCTCCTCTTGAGCGCGCTCGATCTCCACGTCGATCTCGTCGATCGTCAGTTCCCTTATGTCCTTCGCCTCCATGCCTCACTCCTCCCGGGCAAGGAATCTCGTCTTCACTGGGAGCTTTGCCGCCGCCAGCTGCATGGCGCGCCGCGCGACCGTCTCGGGCACGCCCTCGAGCTCGAACATCACCCGCCCGGGTTTCACGGGCGCAACCCAACCTTCGGGGTTGCCTTTGCCCTTTCCCATCCTCGTCTCCGCGGGCTTGGCGGTAATCGGCTTATCCGGGAAGATCCGAATCCACACCTTTCCGCCTCGCTTGATGTGGCGAGTCATAGCCACACGCGCCGCCTCGATCTGCCTGTTCGTGATCCAGCCCGCCTCGAGCGTCTGCAGGCCGTAGTCACCGAACGAGATCCGGTTGCCGCGGGTGGCGTTGCCCCGGAGCTTGCCCTTCTGCTGCTTGCGGTACTTGACGCGCTTGGGTTGAAGCATGGTGTATTCCTACGTCTTCCAGTACCTCGTCTCGTCAGGAGCCGCCGCCGGCCGTGTAGGTCTGGCCCCTGCGGTCTTCCATCACCTCACCGCGGAAGATCCACACCTTGACGCCTATGGCGCCGTAGGTGGTCCTGGCCATCTTCTCCGCGTAATCGATGTCCGCACGCATGGTGTGCAGCGGAACCCGTCCCTCGTGATAGCCCTCGGAGCGGGCAATCTCCGCTCCTCCGAGTCGCCCGGCGACTTGGATCTTGACGCCCTCCGCACCGGCGCGAACGGCCGCCTGAAGCGCCCGCTTCATGGCGCGGCGGAAACTGATGCGCTGGCGCAGCTGGTGCGCCACGCTGTTGGCCACGAGCTGTGCATCGACCTCGGGCCGTTTGATCTCCTCGACGTTGATGGACACCTCGGAGTCGGTGAGCAGTGCCAGCTCGTCGCGGAGCTTGTCCACCTCCGCGCCCCGCTTACCGATTACAACGCCGGGCCGCCCGGTGTGGATCGTGACCACGATCTTGGACGGCTTGCGCTCGATCTCCACCCGCGAGATGGCGGCGTGCTCCAGCCGCGCATGCAGATACTTCCGAACCTTCTCGTCCTCGGCCAGTAGAACCGGGAAGTCCTTACCGCTGGCGTACCAGCGCGACTTCCAGGGCTTCACCAGCCCCAGACGGAAACCGTACGGATGTGTCTTCTGACCCACGGCTACTCCTTCTTGTCCACGACTATGGTGACGTGACTCATGCGCTTCCGGAGCGGGGACACGCGTCCCATGCCGGCAGCGCGGTAGCGACGGAGGGTCCTGCCCTCGTTGACCCAGGCCTCCTTCACATAGAGCTCATCTACATCGAGGACCTCGCCCTGCTGATCCGCCTTGTAGACGGCGTTCGCCACGGCCGACCTGAGAGCCTTGTCTATGGGCTCCGCGGCGGCCTTCTTGGAGAACTGTAGAATCGAGTAGGCCTCGTTCACGTCAGTGTGCCGGATCTGGTCCATAACCAGGCGCATCTTCCTGGCCGACATCCGGATGTGCCTGGAGATCGCCCGCGCTTCCATCGCTTCCACCTTCGTAGTGCCCTCGATGTCGGCGGGCCGTTAGAGCCTGGCTCGCCGGTCGGCAAGCTTGCCGCCGTGGCCGCGGAACAAGCGGGTCGGCGCGAACTCGCCCAGCTTGTGCCCAACCATGTTCTCGGTGATGTATACCGGGATGAACTTGTTGCCGTTGTGCACGGCGATCGTATGCCCCACGAACTCCGGGCTGATCGTCGAAGCGCGGGCCCAGGTCTTGATGACCCGCTTCTCCCCGGACTGGTTCATCGACACCACTCTGATGAAGAGCTTCTCGTCGATGTACGGGCCTTTCTTGATGCTGCGCGCCATGCGATTCTCCCGCTTCGGCTACTGCGTCGCTTTGCCGCGCTTGCGGCCGCGCACGATGTACTTGTTGCTCGCCTTCTTCCGCTTCCGCGTCTTCCGGCCCTCGGCCTTGCCCCACGGGGACACCGGCGGACGGCCTCCAGAGGCGCGTCCCTCTCCACCACCCAGGGGGTGGTCCACGGGGTTCATTGCCACACCCCGCACTTTCGGACGGCGTCCGAGCCACCGCGAGCGGCCTGCCTTGCCCGATCGAATCAGCTCATGCTCGACGTTGCCCACCTGGCCGATGGTGGCGATGCATTCGCCGCGGACCATCCGCACTTCGGTGCTCGGGAGCCGCAGGGTGACCATGCCGCCCTCTTTCGCGATGAGCTGCACGGCGGCCCCCGCCGACCGGGCCATCTGAGCGCCCTTGCCCGGCACAAGCTCGACCGCGTGAATGGTAGTGCCGAGTGGTATCTCCAGCATCGGCAGGCAGTTGCCCAACCGTGGGTCGCTGCCGGGACCCGAAACGATCTCGGCTCCCGGCCTCAGCCCCCTCGGGTGAAGGATGTATCTCTTCTCTCCGTCCGCGTATTGAATCAGCGCGATCCTTGCCGATCGGTTCGGATCGTACTCGATCTCGGCGACGCGACCCGGTACCCCGTACTTGTCCCGCTTGAAGTCGATGCGCCGATACCGCCGCTTGTGGCCACCGCCCCGGCGCCGCGAGGTAATGTGCCCGTGGTGGTTTCGGCCCGACTTCTTCGTGAGTCCCTCCGTGAGGGACTTCTCGGGCTCGGTCCGCGTGATCTCGTCGAACCCGGATACCGACCGGAAGCGCTGGCTCGACGTGACCGGCCTAAATCTCTTGATCGCCATGCTAGACTCCCTCGAACATGTCGATCGTCTCGCCCTCTTCGAGTGTGACGATCGCCTTCTTCCAGTCCGGCCGCTTGCCGACGGAGCGACCCACCCGGCGGTCCTTGCCCAGGCAGTTCATCGTGTTCACGCCGGTCACGTGAACCTCGAACATCTTCTCGACCGCGTTCTTGATGTCGATCTTCGTGGCGTCCCTGGTAACTCGGAACGCGAACTGCGGACGGATCGGCTGGTCCTTGTCCTGATGGCGCGTCCTGATCCGCCCCGGGTTGAACTGAAGGCGGGACGTCTCCTCGGTGATGATCGGCCGGATCAGAATATCGCGCGGGGCGCGGCTCATGACTCCTCCTCGCTGCCAGCGGATGCATCTCCTCTGTCGCCGCCCGTGAGAGCGCTCTCCTCCACGATCAGCAGATCGGACCACAGCACATCGTACGCGGACGCCTGGCCCCAGGCCCGGACTTCCACGCCGGGGAGGTTTCGCGCCGAGAGGTAGACCTCGCGCTTCATGCCGTCCGTCAATATCAGGACGTTGCCCGGCGCCACCTCCAGCGCCTCGAACAACTCGATAAGGGCCTTCGTCCTGGGCTCTTCCAGTGCGAAAGGCTCCACGACCACGAGGTCGCCCTCGTTGGCCCGGGCGTTCAGGGCCGAGCGGATCGCCAGGCGTCGCATCTGGCGCGGCACCTTGGGCGAGTAGCTGCGCGGAAGAGGACCGAACACGACGGCTCCCCCTCGCCACAGGGGCGACCGCCTGGTCCCGGCGCGGGCGCGTCCCGTCCCCTTTTGTCGCCACGGCTTCGCGCCACCACCCCGGATCGTGTTCCGCGTCTTCGTGGAATGTGTGCCCTGGCGCTGGTTGGCCTGGTGAGCGGTGACCACCTGGTGAAGGACGGCCTCGTTCACCGTGCCGTCAAACACGGCCTCGGGAAGCTCAAAGGCCGCCGAGCGCGCTTTTCCGGTCGTTGTGTAAGCTTTCGCCTTCATCTCGATCTCTTCCTACCCCCGGCCGAATCCGGAGGCAGCAGCCGGCTCAAAGGGTGCACACTAACACCACGTTGTTCAGCGCGCCCGGAATCGAGCCGCGGACGAGGAGAAGGTTCTTGTCCGCGTCGATTCCCTCGATGCGTCGGTTGAGGGCCGTCCTCGTACTGTTCCCCATCTGGCCCGACATCTTGCGTCCCTTGATCACGCGCGACGGGTCCGTTCCGGGGCCTATCGAGCCGGGCTTCCGCAGGGTAGCGCTTCCGCCGTGGGATGCACTCGAGCCGCCGAATCCGTGACGCTTCACAGTGCCCTGGAAGCCACGTCCCTTCGTGGAACCGCTGACCTTCACACGCTGTCCCACCTCGAACATTCCAACGGTGAGCTCCTCTCCGAGCTCGTACTCGCGCCCCTCCTCGGGCTCGAACTCGGCGAGCACCGCCGGGACGTAGTCGAGACCCGACCGCGCTGCATGTCCCGCCTCGGGCTTCCTGACTCGCCTCTCCTTGCGCCGGCCGTAACCGAGCTGAACGGCCTCATACCCGTCGTTCTCCACCGTCTTCACCTGGACGACGGGGCACGGGCCCACCTCGAGAACGGTTACACCCACCGCCCTGCCTTCCTCCGTGAAGACCTGGGTCATGCCCAGCTTCTTTCCTATCAATCCAGGCATCTTCTCTTCCGGTCCCTTATCGGCTACGACCGAATGCCAAAAGAGGAATGTCGCAGGACCACCTCGTCGCTTCGCTCCTCGGCGGTTCTCCGAAGTGCGAGTCGCGCGGGCCGAGGCGTACTCGAGTACGTCGCAGGCCAGCGTGACAAAGCGCGACGAGGAGATGCGGCATTCATCGTAGGCATTCGTCACTGAACCTTGATTTCGACATCCACCCCGGCCGCAAGATCGAGCTTCGTCAGCGCGTCGACCGTCTGTGGGCGGGTGTCGTAGATGTCGATCAGCCTCTTGTGCGTCTTGAGCTCGAACTGCTCGCGGGACTTCTTGTCCTTGTGCGGGCTCTTGAGAACCGTGAACAGCTGGCGCCGTGTCGGCAGCGGAATCGGCCCCTTCACGGATGCACCCGTCTTCTGGGCGGTTCGGACGATATCCGACGCCGTCTGGTCGATCACCGCCGGATCGAAGGCTCTCAGCCGTATCCGGATCTTCTCCGCCATGATCTGCTCTCTTTCTGCCCTATCGTCGTTCCGTCCGGCGCCTACGGAGGCGTAGCTTTGCCGCAGGCGAAGCGGGCGCCCATGTGTTACTCGGTGATGTTGGTGACCACGCCGGCGCCCACCGTGCGGCCGCCCTCACGAATCGCGAACCGTAGCTCCGCG
>JBDGYE010000047.1:0-20576 GCA_039584255.1 Gemmatimonadota bacterium | reverse complement strand
TCGCTGGCGCGATTGACCGACACTACCAGCGGCATCTCACCGTCCAGAACCGGCAGCAGGGCTTGCATATCGAGGCGGGAGTAGGCGAGACCGCGGCTCATCCCGCGGTCGAAATCCGAGCGGTGCTCGCGCCAGAACTGGGCATCGTCCAGGGCTTCACGCAGGCGAAGCGAGACCGCGCCCCTGGGCCCGCCCGCCAGGCCCGCCGTCCGGGAGCCGTAGCTGGCCATCATCGCCGCCCGCCTGCGCACCAGCACGTCGCTGAGAGACGCGCCGTCCAGATCGATTACGGCAGCTTGCCCGGCGATAAGCCCACCGGACGGCCGCGTCAGGACCGTCGTGATCCCGGCCACCCGGCTCACGGGGATGAGCACAGAGTTCGGGTTGAGCCCGTCCGTCACGTCGAACGCCGCCCGCACGAGGTCTCCGTCCAGCGAGTAGTCGCGGGTGGAGCTCGCCAGGCTTACCTCGACCAGCCCGATGTTCGTGGTGGCCTCGAACAGGCCCGGAGTGACGACCTTTCCAGAGGCGTCGATGCGGCGAATATCAGCCGGGATCTCTACGTCCGTTCCCACCTCCGCTATGACGCCGCCGAGTATGAGAACGGTCGCGCCCTCCATCGGCGGGCCCGCCACGGTATGCACCATGCCGCCGGAGATGGCCAGATCCTGTGCCGTCACGGGTAAGGGCCACGCGGCGGCCAACGCCGTCGCCAGGAGAAGCGGTCTCGCCACGGCTCGGCTCGTCATCTTCATCGTCCGCCTCCTTCCGGCTCGTAGGCGGAGGGAGGAAGGATGTCCACTTCGAAGTCGCTCACCGGGTTCCGGTCCGGGTCGAGCCGGTCGTACACGAGGGCGCCGTCGATGAAGACCTGGTCGGCCTGCGTGTAGACGCTGAACGGATCTCCAGACCAGATCACCACGTCGGCGTTCATCCCGGGCTCCAGGGTCCCCACCCGGTCATCGATTCCCAACGCCCACGCGGGGTTCGCCGTGATCCAGCCCAGGGCTTCGTCACGGGTGACGTCCAGCCCCGCCCCCCGGCCCGCGTGCATGGCCCGGGCCGCGTTCTGATTCATGATCTGGATCTCGAGTCCGCTGTCGGTGTGCAGGATCGCCCGTGCCCCGGCGGCCGAGACGAGGGCTATGTTCTGCGGCACCGCATCGAGCGCTTCCATCTTGAATCCCCACCAGTCGACCCACATCGAGGCTCCGACGTCCTCGGCCGCAAGGTGATCCCGGATCTTGTAGGCTTCCACGGCGTGGTGGAACGATCGGATGGAGAAGCCGAACTCCCGGGCCAGCTCCATCATCGTCATCATGTCGTCGGCCCGGTAGCAGTGGTTCTGCACGAGGATGTTCCCGCGCAGCACCTCGGCGAGGGTCTCGAGCGCGAGGTCGCGGTCAGGCGAATCGCCGCCGGGGCCCTCCTCCACCCAGTCGTCCCACTTCTTCCTGTACCGCTCGGCTTCAACGAACGCCTCGCGGTAGCCAGCCACGTTCCCCATGCGGGTCGAGGGACCCTCGCTCGCGTAGACGCGCTTGGGGTTCTCGCCGCAGGCCATCTTCAGGCCCATCGGCGCCCCGGGAAACACCATGTCCTGGACCGAGCGCCCCGGAACCAGCTTGAGCGTGATCCCGCGCCCCCCGATCAGGTTGGCGCTGCCGGGAAGCACCTGCAGGGTCGTCACCCCGCCGGCGAGAGCGCGCCAGAAGCCGGGGTCCTGGGGCCACACGGAATGCTCCGCCCACACCTCGGCCGTCGTGGGGTCGGTGGCCTCGTTCCCCTCGGCGAGCCCGGCGACGCCGGGAGCCGCGTAGACGCCGAGGTGCGAGTGCGTGTCGATGATCCCCGGCGTCACGTACCTGCCGGTGGCGTCGATAACCAGGCCGTCCTGCGGCACGGCCAAACCTCGTCCCACCTCCTCGATCCTGCCGTCGACCAGCAGCACCTCGGCTCTCTGGATCTCCGCGCCGGCTGCGGTCATGACCGTTCCGCCTCGGATCAGGGTGGGCCCGGAGGGCAGCGGGGTGTACGTCGACTCCCAGGCCCCGTTCTTCGTTCCTCGGAGGAGTCTCTCGGTCTCAACCGGATCGGCCGCGGACTGTGTAGCTGCTGCCGTCCCTCCGGCCGACGCGCAACCTCCCAGGGCGGCGGCGCCGGCCAGCAGGGCTGCCACCCCCGCCAGTGCCCGGGCCCACCTCTTCTCCGCCATCGCTCGCCCCCTCCTTTTTCGGTGTCCGTCTCGGCTTCTGCCTGCCTCTAGCTGCCTCTTCCCCACGGACTTCGCCGACCGCCCGGGTGCCGGGGCTATGCACACATACGATAATCTCTGATCTCGGTCCAACCGAAGCGCTCCAGAGCCGCCCGGATCTCCTGCCGCGCCCCGGGCGAGCCGACGGCCGCCAGCACGTACGGGCGCCCCTGCCGGGAAAGCCGGCGGAAGGCTTCCGGATCCAGGACCGGAGCCCCGTGGATCTCGTGGCCGATCTTCCTCGGATCCAGATCCACGAAGGCCTCCACCGACACGCCCTGCGCCAGGAGCTCGCGCGCCAGAAGCTTCCCAACTCTCCCGGCCCCCCACACGATCAGAGACCGGCCGGCGGGAAGCAGCGCCTCCTTGAGGAAGTGGACCTTGCACCGCCGGAACGCCTCCGAAGCGTATCGGTCTGATGACAAAGAATGCCGGCCATCCCGGACGCGCCAGCGCAGGAGGCGGTCGGGCATATTGGCGGCGCGCATCCCGGCGACGTGCAGCCGCAGGACGAGGTCGTAGTCCTCCGGCCAGCCCGGATCCCTGTAGCCGCCGAGTGCCCGGAAGGCCGACGCCCGGATCATCAGGGTCGGGTGGGCCACCGGACACTCCACCAGGAGGTCCCTCAGAAGCTCGTGTGGTTCGCGCACTCCGTTGAGCCAGTCGGCGTAGCGCCGATAGCCCTCGCCGACCTGGTCGCCGGGAAACAGCTCCACGCCGGTGCCGCAGGCGGCGAGCTCGGGGTGCGCGGCCATGAAGGCCACCTGACGCTCGAGTCGCTCGGGAAGAGCCGCGTCGTCGGCATCCATGCGGGCGAGCAGCGGAGCCCGGGCCGCGGCCGCGGCCGTGGATAGGGCGTCCACCAAGCCCCGGCCTTCTGACCTGAGCACCGTTACCCGGGGATCCTCCGCGGCCCACCCTGCCAAGATACCGGCGGTCTTGTCGACGGACCTGTCGTCCACCGCCAGAACCTCGAAGTCGGTCAACGTCTGGGCCCTAATGCTCTCAATACACTCGCCGAGGAAGGACTCCGCGTCGCGGCAGGGGAGAAGGAGCGAGACCAAGGGTCGGCTCAGCCGGCGCGGCCGCTTCGCCTGCCGCTTGCAGCCGGCGCGCCGGCCCGCGTCAGGCTGCCGTCGCGCCTTGCGCTCTCCAGGTACCGGCGCAGGTACTCGCCGGTGTGTGAGCTGGCGCTGACCGCCACGTCCGCGGGAGGGCCGGCGGCCACGATGCGGCCCCCCTCGGCCGCGGCACCGGGACCCAGATCGACGACCCAGTCCGCCCGGGATACGACGTCCAGGTTGTGTTCGATGACCACGACCGTACTACCGCTCTCTACGAGCTTCTCCAGCACTCCGACGAGTCTGTCGATCTCACCGAGACCCAGACCCACCGTAGGCTCGTCCAGGATGTACAGGCGTCCGCGACCACCGCCCCGGCGGCCGAGCTCACGAGCGATCTTCAGGCGTTGCGCCTCTCCACCGGAGAGAGTCGTTGCCGGCTGTCCGAGGCGCAGGTAGCCCAGGCCCACCCTCTGCAGCTGCCACAGAGCCTGGCCGAGCCGGTCCTGCCGAATGAAGAAGCGAATGGCCTCGTCGACCGTCAAGTCGAGCACGTCGCGGACGTGCAGGCCGCGGAATCGAACCTCCAGGACCTCCGGCTTGAACCGCCGACCCTGGCACTCCTCGCAGACCATCGCGACGTCCGCGAGGAAGACCATTTCCACGAGCTCCTCACCGGCTCCTTTGCAGGCCTCGCACCGCCCGCCTGGAACGTTGAAGCTGAAGTGGCCAGGACCGAAGCCCCGGCGGCGGGCCTCTGGCTGCTCCGCGAACAGGCGCCGAATTCCGCCGTAAGCCTTTATGTACGTCACTGGATTCGAGCGCGGTGTGCGGCCAATCGGGCTCTGGTCCACCAAGACGACCTCGTCCAGATCCTCCGCTCCGGTGATCTCGCCCCATGTGCCTGTCTCCTCGCCGAGGTGGCGCCGGGCCGTCGACTCACCGTGCAGCTCCGCTTCCAGCGCCCGGTAGAGGATGTCGTGAACCAGCGTGGACTTCCCCGAGCCCGAGACGCCGGTAACGGCCGTGAACAGCCCTCTGGGTATCTCAAGATCGACGCCCCGCACGTTGTGAAGGCTGGCGTCGGGCAGCCGCAGCCGCGGACTGCCGGCCTCCCGTCGGGGCGAGCGCGGCCGTCCCGGGGGTTGCGAGAGCGCCTCTCCGGTGGTCGTCCCCGCCTCCAGCAGTCCTGTATAGTCTCCTTCGAACACCAGCTTCCCACCCTGCTCACCAGCTCCCGGACCCAATTCCAAGATCCGGTCGGCTGCTCTCAGCACTGCCGTCTCGTGCTCCACCACGAGTACCGTGTTGCCGCGGTCGCGGAGACTTCGCAGGACTTCCAGGAATCGCTCCACGTCGCGGGGGTGTAGGCCGATTGTCGGCTCGTCTAGAACGTAGAGCGTGTCCACGAGGCGACTGCCAAGACTGCCCGCCAGCCGTATCCGCTGCATCTCGCCACCCGACAGCGTGCGAGCCTGGCGGTCCAGGGTCAGGTATCCCAGTCCGACCTCCGCCATGAAGCCCGAGCGATCGGAAAGCTCTTGGAGCACGGTGCCGGCGATCTTCGCCTCGAACGGTGACAGCTCCAGCCCGGACAGCCACGTCCTGAATCCGTCGATGGTGAGCGCCGTCACTTCGGCGATCGTCCGACTGCCGATCCGGACCTCGAGGGCCTCGGGCCGCAGGCGCGAACCGAGGCAGTCGGGGCACGGATGGGGACGCTGGTACTGACGCAGGAAGACGCGGATGTACTGCTTGTATCGCTTCCGCTCGCGGGATCGGAGGAACGGGAGGAGGCCGACGAAGTCCTCGCTTCCATCCACCAGCTCCTGGCGGAAACCGGCGGACAGACTCCGCCACGGAGCGTGTGGATCTTCGCCGCGCCGGGCTGCCAGCTCTAGGACCGCCGCCCGCTCACGGAAGTATCGGGGCTTCGTCCAGGGGTCGAGGGCTCCGTCCGTAAGCGATCGCCGGTCGTCCGGCACGATCAGATCCAGGTCGTACTCGAGGGTGGCCCCGAAGCCGTTGCAGCGGACGCAAGCGCCGGTGGGATGATTAAAGCTGAACAGCAGCGGCGTGGGCTTCGGGAATCCCCGTCCGCAACCGGTGCAGCGGAAAGACTCAGTGAACGGAAGGCGCCGCTCGACCGTCGCCGGGCCCTCGGATTCCCTCCGCATGACGAGGGCCTCCGCATGTCCGTGGCTCTCGGCGAACGCCGCCGCGACCGCTTCCGCCATTCGCTGGCGGGCCTCGGGGCCGACGACGAGGCGGTCGACGACCACGAGAGTCTCGTCGACCGCGGCGAGATCCGGAGCCGGCGATCCATCTCGGGGACCGGTCTCGGGGTCGAGATCGTCCAGGTGCCACTCGCGGCCGTCCGCGACCAGGCGCACGTATCCCTGCGCCTGCAGGTTCGACACGGCCACCGCGTGAGTGAGTCCGGTGCTCAGGTGGAAGGGGAACGCCACGTACACCGGTGAGCCCGGGTCCAGAGCCAGAATCCCGTCCGTCGCGGATTGAACGGTGTCGGGTACCACGCGGACGCCGCATTCCGGACAGATCGTGTGGCCCACTTTGCTCCACAGCAGGCGGAGGTAGTCGTACACCTCGGTCACCGTTCCCACGGTCGAGCGGCTGGTCCGGACCGTGTTCCTCTGATCGATGGCGACCGAGGGGCTGACGCCATCGATCCGGTCGACCGCCGGCTTCGGCATGCGCTCGAGGAACTGCTTGGCGTACGTGGAGAGTGACTCCACGTAACGCCGCTGGCCCTCCGCGTAGATCGTGTCGAAGGCGAGGCTCGACTTACCGGACCCGCTCGGTCCGGTAAGCACGGTGAGCGCGCGGTGGGGAATCTCTACGTCGACGCCCTTCAGGTTGTTCTGACGGGCACCTCGGACCCGGATCGCCGTCTTCATGGGCCGATGATGGGAGCGCCAAGGCTGAAGCGTCAAACCTGGCGGTGGTACGCCGGGCACCTTCCCGGTATGTTTGGGAGCCCTAAAACTAAGACGGAGGAGGTCACCCGCAGGTGCAGCTGGCTCCGGAAGGACCGATCCACGAAGAGGAGGCGCTAGGCAGGGCGTACGACGCCAGGTTGATGCAACGCCTTCTGGCCTACCTGCGCCCCTACCGGCTCTACGTGGCCCTCGCGGTGTTGATGCTGGTGGCGGCCTCAGGGCTGGAACTCGTCGGACCGTGGCTCACCAAGGTCGCGATCGACAGCGTCTTCCCGAGCGGAGATGCGGGGTTGCTGGCGATGATCGGCGCGGCGTACGTGGTCGCCCTTCTCCTGGCGGCAGTGCTGGAGTACGCGCGAACGATGCTCACGACGTGGATCGGGCAGCACGTGATGCAGGACCTGCGAAACCAGATCTTCTCGCACATCCAGCGGCTGGAGCTGGCCTTCTTCGATCGCAACCCGGTGGGGCGGCTGCTGACGCGAACCACCAGCGACGTCGAGGCTCTGAACGAGATGTTCACATCCGGAGTGGTGACGATTTTCGGGGACATCTTCACGATCGGGGCCATTGTCACGGCGATGCTGATCCTCGACTGGCGGCTGGCGCTGGTGACGTTCGCAGCACTTCCTCTGGTCTTCATCGCGGCGTGGCTGTTCAGGCGGAAGGCGAGGCAGGCATACCGCGACATCCGGGTGCGGCTGGCCCGGATCAACGCTCACCTACAAGAGCGCATCGACGGAATGACGGTTGTTCAGCTGTTCGGTCAGGAGCGGGCAACCAGGGACCGATTCGAAGAGATCAACAGGGACCACCTGACCTCGCACCTGCGCTCGATCACCTACTACGCGCTGTTCTGGCCGGCGGTGGAGCTGCTGGCCAGCGTCGCGATGGCGCTGATCATCTGGTACGGGGGCACCGAGGCCATGCGCGGAACCATGACCATCGGGGTGATCGCGGCGTTTCTCCAGTACGCCCGGCGTTTCTTCCGGCCCATCCAGGACCTGTCCGAGAAATACAATATCCTCCAGAGCGCCATGGCGAGCTCGGAGCGCGTATTCCGCCTCCTCGACCGGGAGCCCCGGATCCGATCCGCTCCGAACGCCTTCGCTCCGGACGAAGTGCGCGGAACCGTAGAGTTCGAGGACGTCTGGTTCCATTATGGCGCGCCGAAGGAAGTCGCCGGCGATGGCGAGCCCGACTGGGTCCTGCAGGGAATCACGTTCCGGGTGGAGCCGGGTCAGCGGGTCGCCATAGTGGGAGCCACCGGGGCCGGGAAGTCTACCATCATCAACCTGCTGATGCGGTTCTACGAGCCGCAGCGGGGCCGAATCCTGCTGGACGGAGTGGACATCCGCGAGATTCCCGTAGACGGCCTTCGGGCCTCTACCGGCCTCGTCCTACAGGACATCTATCTGTTCTCCGAGAGCGTTCTGCACAACGTTGACCTGGGACGAGACGGGATCGACAAGGAGCGGGCCCGGGAGGCGAGCCGGAGGGTGGGCGCGGACAGGTACATCGAGCGACTGCCCGAGGGGTATGCCCAGCCTCTCGGGGAGAGGGGAAGCAACCTCAGCGCCGGCGAGCGTCAGCTCCTCAGCTTCGCGCGGGCGCTGGCGGGAGATCCCCGCATCCTGCTCCTGGACGAGGCGACGAGCTCCGTCGACTCGGAGGTCGAGGCGCAGATCGAGCGTGCCCTCGACGAGCTCATGAAGGGCCGGACCAGCCTGGTGATCGCGCACCGGCTGTCGACGGTCCGGAACGCCGATCGCATCGTGGTCCTTCACCACGGCGAGATCCGGGAGATAGGAACGCACGAGGAGCTCCTGCGACTGGGGGGCCTCTACGCCAGGCTCTACCGGCTCCAGTTCGCCCTCGCTCCGACGGCTGCATGAACGAGCTGCGAGAGATCTCCGCGGCCATCGACACCCGTTGGGTGCTGGTAGTGCTGCTGCTGCTGCTGGATCTGTGGGCGATCGGCCTGATCGTGCGGGCAAGGCCTCCGCTGCGTGAAGGCATACTGTGGAGCGGAATCGTCCTGCTGTGCCCCGTGATCGGCTGCCTGTTCTGGTACGTCCTGGGCCCGAAGCCGGACCTCAGGCGTCGGGAAGTCGGCCGCGGATAAGCCGCTCCACCAGATCGGCGCCCGCCTCGGCGGCGCCACGGCCCGACTCGACGCAGCGGCGAGCCGCCTCCCCCATCGCCCTGCACCGATCCGGCTCGCTCAGAAGAGCGCGCAGGCCGAGGGCCGGGTCTTTCGAGTCGAGCCGGATGGCCCCTTGACCCGCGACCAGCTCGTCTGCCTCCCAGCGGTCGCTCAACGGTCCGAACACTACCGGCACCCCGGCGGCAGCCGGCTCGACGACCGAATGAAGGCCCTCGCCACCAAACGCGCCACCCACCAATCCGATCTCTCCTTCCAGGTAGAGGTCCGGCAGGATGCCCACCGCATCGACGACGAGCGGAGGCTCAAGCGGGAAGGCTTCCGGTGCCGCCGGCCAATCTGCCCGAGGACTCTCTCCAAGCTCCGAGTACAGGCGCGGGTCCTGCCTCAGCTCTGCACGGCACAGCTCGGCAATCCTCTGAAGCGCCGCATCGTTCGGCTCGTGCGGAACCAGCACCAGTTCCGTCGCCGGTCCTGCCTCGGCCAGGACCCCGATCGCCCCGATCAGCGCCTCCTCGTCCTTACGCCAGGTGGAGCCGGCCACGATCCGGATGGCCCCGGGAGGAGACGGTGGCAGGTAGCGCAGTCCCCCGGAGAGGCTACGCCTTGCGGCATCTGCCCTGACCAGCGCCGTCTCGAAGGCTGCATCTCCGGTGACACTCACCCGGTCGGGGGGAACACCCAGACTCGCCAGCCGGTCGGTGTCCGAGGCCGTCGCGACACCTACTAGCCGCAGCCGGCGGTATGCGGGCCCCATGAGAGCGCGACCGGCTGGGCGCAGCAGGCCACTCCCCGTCCGGAGCGTCGTGTTGATCATGCCGAGAGGCACGCCCAGGGCCGCGGCAGCCCGCGTGAAGTTCGGCCAGGCGTCGCCTTTGGCGAACACCACCGCGGCCGGATCGGCCGCCCGCAGGGCCGCCAGGCACTCCCGGTAGGAGTCGAATGGCGTGTAGCCCGCGTAATCCGCGGAGAGCGAGGCGGTCGCGGATCGGGCCGAGGGCGAGGAGTGAGTTACCAACAGTTGCAGACCGGGAAATCTCTCGCGTATGGCGGCCACCACTGGCAGGGCTCCCGTCAGCTCGCCGACCGACGCGCCGTGCAGCCAAAGCAGGGGCCGGGTCGAATCCCGGCCTCGCGTGGCCCACTCGCGGATCGACGTCGTGGCAGTCCGTCGGCCCGCCGCGGCCGCGGCCACCTTGGGCGGGAAAGCCCCGGCGACGGGAAGAAGGGGCCGCGCTACGTTGGCGGCCACGTTGTACAGGCTCTCCAGTAGAGTCACCGGTCTCTGGCTCGAGCGCCGAGCTGAGGCGCTCCATTGCTCGGACGAGTGCTGACGGTCGCGGCTCTATAGTAGCCGTCCGAGACGGCCGGGCCGCAAGGCACCCCTGTCTGCGGCCAGCCGCCGGGGCGTATCATGCCGCTACGGGCATCACAGGCCCGCGAGCGCCGATCTCAGAAGGACGGCCAGTGCGATACATAGGCAACAAGACCCGGCTCATCCCCTTTCTCACGGATACGGTCGAGGAGCTGGGGATCGGGCAGGGAGTCGCCTGCGACCCGTTCGCCGGAACGGCCAGTGTCGCCAAGGCACTCAAGGGGCGGGGCTGGCGAGTTCACTGCGGAGATCTGATGGCGCTGTCCTACGCCTTCCAGGTCACCCGAGTGGAGATGGATCGCACCCCCCGATTCCGGGCGTCCATTCTGGGGGGGTCCGTGCCGGCGCACGGACGCGGAACAAGTGTCAGCTATTCCGCCGTGCTCGACCACCTGCAGCGCTCGCCCTCGCGTCCGGGGTTTATTACGGAGCACTACACGCCCGGCGGGCGGGCCGGGCGGCGCCACGGGCGCATGTACTTCACGCCGGAAAACGGTGCTGCCATAGATACGGTGCGTGAACGCATCGCCGACTGGGCCGCCGAGGGCGAGATAGACCGGACGAGAGAGCAGTTGCTTCTGGCCACCCTGATCCAGGCGGCGGACCGGGTGGCCAACACGACGGGTGTGTACGCCTCGTTCGTGAAGACCTGGCAGCCCAACGCCGTCAAGACGCTGACCTTGAGGGCCATGCGGCCGACTTCACCGAAGGGGAATGGCGGCGGCTGTACATCCTTTCTCGGGCCGGCCGTGGATCTGGTGCGGAATGCCGGTGCGGTGGATCTCCTGTATCTGGATCCGCCTTACAACGAGAGGCAGTATCCGGGCTACTATCACGTCCCCGAGCTTGTGGCCATGGGATGGCGGCCCCCGCCGACGCTGAGGGGTAAGACCGGGCTCATCCCCGACGACGACCGCCGCTCCGACTGGTGCCGGCGGGGTCGCTGCGGGGGGGCGCTCCGCCGGCTGCTGGACCAGGCCGACGCCCGGCACGTGCTCCTCAGCTACAACAACGAGGGGCTCCTGCCGGCCGCGGCCATCGAGGAGATCCTGCGGGAGTCGGGCGACCCGGACTCGTACCGGCGCTTCGCCTACGGCTACCGGCGATACCGGAGCGACGCCGATGGTCCCGCGCGGCGTTACAGCAGCGATCAGGTCCGTGAGTGCCTCCACTACGTGCGCCGCCCGTGAGCGGACCCGTCCCGGCCCCGGCCGGTACGATGACGGTATGAGGAGACGACCCGGGAATCCCTTCCCCGCCGGAGCCTGTTTGATGATCGCGGGAGCTCTCGCTGGCTGTTCGCCCACCTACGTGATCCGGGCCGGCTGGGAGGAGGCGAAGATCCTGTCGTCTCGTCGTTCCATCCACGAGGTCGTTCACGATACCGCTACCGCATCCGTTGTGCGGGCCAAGCTGCGCCTCGTGCAGGACGCGAGAGAGTTCGCCCGCAACGACCTCGGGCTCGACCCGGGCGACTCGTTCACGAGCTACGCTGCGCTGGACCGAGACACCCTGCTCCTGGTGGTCTCGGCAGCTCCCGAGTTTCACCTCAGCTGGAAGACGTGGTGGTTCCCGATCGTCGGGAAGGTCCCTTACCGGGGCTACTTCGACTTCGAGAAGGCGCTGCGGGAGGCCGAGAAGCTGGGTGAGAAGGGCTACGACACCTGGGTTCGGCCTACCGCTGCGTTCAGCACGCTGGGCTGGCTGCCCGACCCCGTGCTCTCCACCACGCTGGGCGCCGACAGCGTTGGCCTTGTGGAGACGGTGATCCACGAGATCACGCACACGACGTTTTTCCCGAAGGGCGAGGCACAGTTCAACGAGAGCTTCGCCAACTTCGTGGGCCATCGGGGAGCGATCGCCTTCTTCTGCGAGGCCATGCGGGACGAGCCGCGGTGCGAGGCCGCGCGCGATCGCTGGCACGACGTCAGAGTGTTCGGACGATTCTTCAAATCAATCGTCGAGCCGCTGCGGGAGCTCTACGCCATGGACCTGCCGTCGGACAGCATGCGCGACGGGAAGAGTCGTGTGCTTCGCGAAGCCGCGGCTCGCTTCGAAGAGGACGTGCAGACAGAGTTCCGCTCGGGGCGCTACGCGGGCCTCGACCCGGAGCGGCTGAACAACGCGTGGCTCCTGTCGCGTGTGTTGTACTACAACCGCCTGGACGACCTGGAGGCCGTCTATCGAAGCTTCGGGGACCTCGAGGCGGCAATCGCGGCCATTCTGGATGAGGCCCGAGGCAGGCCACCATGGGAGGCCGTCGACCTGCTGCTCGACAGCTCGAGGGATGCCGCCGGTGGTGCGGTGGCGCCTCCGGTGCGATAGCTTCGGACGCCGTCGAGCGCTTAGGCGGACTCTGCGTCCAGCAACGGACCGCGAATGTACGACCACATCTTCATCGGTATCGACTTCTCCGACACCTCGGTGGAAACGGTCCGGTGGGCGGTATCCCGCTTTCCGACCGCCGAGATTACGCTGTTCCACGCCATCGAGCCGCTCAGCGTCCCCAGCTACATCCAGCAGGAGCTCGGCAGCAAGCTGGAGCTGGTGAGGGAGAAGGAGCTGGACGCCAGGGCGAACCTGGAGGAGATCGCCGGCGGATGCGGCGTGGAGGCACGTGTCGAGGTGCGGCGGGGCTGGACCCCGGAGGTGCTGACCGCGACGGCCGCGGAGGTGGGAGCACAGTTGGTCGTCGTCGGTGCGCACCAGAAACGGGTGTGGCCAGCCGACGAGCCGGGCAACACCTGCGTCGCCATCGTGAGGAAGGCCTCCGTTCCGGTGCTCGTGTGGCGCCCGATCCGGCAGGAGCGTGACAGGACCGTTCTCGCGGCCATCGATCTGCGCGAGGGAAGCGCGCCCATCGCCGCGACCGCGGCCAGATACGCAGCCTACTTCAAGACCCGGCTGCTTATCCTGCACGCCATGCCCGGTACCCTGCAGGCCTACCTGCGCGCGGTGAGCTCACCGACCAAGACCGAGGAGACGGTGCGTCGGATCGAGAAGTTGGCCCGCGCCGACGCCCTGGCGCGGGTGCCGGAGGAGCTGAGGGAAGGGCTGGAGATTCAGATTGCCGTTAAGCGGGGGCGACCGATTGTCTCGCACATCCTCACCGCGGCCGAGACGGAGGCGGTGGATCTCATCGTGATCGGGAAGTACCACGGTCCGAGTCTACCGGGACGGGTGCTGCTCGGAGGCATCACGACCCAGGTGATCCAGGGTGCCAACTGCTCCGTCCTCACGGTTCCGGTTTGAGCGCGAGGACGAACGAGTTGGACCACGATTCGTTTCGCTGCACTCGCTGCTCGGAGCCCGACAGGGAGCCACTCGGCTCGCGACCCTTCCCCGATGAGCTGGGCGACAGGATCGTCGATGGAATCTGCTCAGTGTGCTGGGAGGAGTGGAAGAGGCGTCAGATGCTGCTGATCAACCACTACGGTCTAAGCCTGCGAGATCAGAGGGCGCGGGAGTTCCTGCTGGCGAACCTGAGGTCGTTCCTGTTCGCGGAGGGTGGGCCCGGCGCCGACATCGACACCTCCCAGGAAGGAAAGGTCGACTGGTAGAGCGGCCGAGCCGCTGCTCACCCCACCACGAGGTTCAGCAGTCGGTCCGGTACGTGGATCGTCTTCCGGATCTCCTTCTCGCCCACGTGCCGTCGCACGTTGTCGTCCGCCAAGGCGGCTTCTCGGACCTCAGCCGCGTGGGCTCCGCGCTCGACCTGGACGGTCGCGCGGAACTTCCCGTTCACCTGAACGGGTATCTCGACGGTCTCGGAGATGAGCAGACCTTCGTCCCACGCCGGCCACTCGGCGTTGTCGAACAGCGACGGAGTCCCTCCCAGCAGCTCCCACATCTCCTCCGCGAGATGCGGTGCGATGGGGCCCAGCATGACCGCCAGCGGCCGAACCTCGTCGACCGTCGGCGTCCGCCCCTCGGCGCGCATCTCGTTCAGGTACTCCATCAGCGCGGCGATGGCCGTGTTGAACCCCAGCCGCTCGAAGTCCGCCGTCACCTCCTTAACGGTCCGGTGGAGCTTCACCTCCACCTCCAGATCAGGAAAGCCGGTGCCGCCGGCCTCCGCGGCCGCCTCCGCAGCATCCATCACGCGCGTCAGAAACCGCAGCGGACCGGCGATGCCCTCGTCGCGGAAGTCACCCCCCTGGTCGTACGGCCCCAGGAACATGAGGTAGGTCCGGAAGGTGTCCGCCCCGCATCTGTCGATGTACTCGTCCGGAATCACCACGTTGCCGCGCGACTTCGACATCTTCGCTCCGTCCCGGATCAGCAGCCCGTGCTTCCGGAACCTCAGGTAGGGCTCCTCGAACTCCAGGTGCCCGAGATCGTGGAGCGCCATCGTGATGAAGCGCGAGTACAGCAGGTGCAGTCTGGCGTGCTCCTCGCCACCGATGTAGGCGTCTACCGGCAGCCAGCGCCGCGTGCGCTGCGGATCGATGGCGCGATCGTCGAACTCCGTGCTGGGATACCGCAGGAAGTACCAGGCGCTGTCAAGGAACGTGTCAGAGACGTCCGTCTCCCTACGTGCCTCACTACCGCACGCCGGACACTCGACACGATAGAACTCCTCCGCCTTGGCCAGCGGCGCTATCCCGGCATCACCGGGCTTGAAGTCCTCGACGTACGGCAACACCACGGGAAGGTCCGACTCCGGCACCGGCACGATCCCGCAGGCGTCGCAGTAGATCACCGGAATCGGCGGACCCCAGTAGCGCTGCCGCGAGATGCACCAGTCATGAAGACGGTAGTTGACCGCGGGCTCGCCCAGGGACCGCTCGCCGAGCGAGGCCACGATGGCGCCGCCGCCCTCGTCGGCCGGCATGCCGCTGAAGCGGTCGGAGTTGACCAATACCTCGTCGTCGGTGTGCTCGACGAACGCCTGCTCCCCGACTCCGATCTGGGCGCGGGACGCATCGTCGAGGCCCGCCGCCACACTCGCCGGAGCGACTACCGAACGGACGTTCAGACCATACTGGACCGCGAACTCGAAGTCGCGCTGGTCGTGCGCCGGAACCGCCATGATGGCTCCGGTGCCGTACTCCATCAGCACGTAGTCGGCGATCCAGACGGGAATCTCCTCACCGGTGGCCGGGTTGAGGGCCGTACCTCCGGTGAACACGCCGGTCTTTCGGGTCTCGCCTTTCTTGCGCTCGACGAGGTCCATCGCAGCCGCCGCCGACCGGTACTCCTCCACCTCGGCTCGGCGGTCCGCCGCGGTGAGGCGCTCGACCTGAGGATGCTCTGGAGCCAGTACCATGAACGTCGCTCCGAAGATCGTGTCTGGCCGGGTCGTGAAGACCTCTATGGCCTCGTCCCCGGAATCGGCTATCGGAAAGCGGAGCAGTGCTCCATCGGAGCGGCCGATATGCTCCCGCTGGGCGGTGAGAGTGGTCTGCGACCAGTCGATCCGGTCCAGGTTCTCCAGAAGGCGCTCCGTGTACTGCGTGATGCGGAAGAACCACTGTGAGAGCATGCGCTGCCCTACCACGGAGTCGCAGCGTTCGCACAGCCCGGCAATCACCTGCTCGTTGGCCAAGACCGTCCTGCAGGAGGGACACCAGTTGACCGGCGCCTCCTTCTTCACTGCCAGTCCGGCCTCGAGGAGCTTGAGGAAGATCCACTGGGTCCACCGGTAGTAGGCGGGATCGGTCGTCTCAACGGTGTGCGACCAGTCGTACATGATCCCGGTGCTCTTCAGCTGCCGCGTGAAGTTCTGGATGTTCCTCGGAATGAGCTCCATCGGGTGGACGTTCACCCTCAGGGCATGGTTCTCCGAGTGGATTCCGAAGGCGTCGAAACCGATCGGCTGGAAGACATCCTTGCCCCGCAGCCGTTGGAAGCGCCCGTGGAAGTCGGCCCCCGTGAAGGCGTACAGGTTGCCGACGTGAAGGCCCTCGGCCGACGGATAGGGGAACATCATCAGGTTGTAGAACGGGCGCTCCACGGCGTCGAGATCCGGCTCGTTGGTCCGGTTCTCGGCCCAGAACGCCTGCCACTTCTTCTCTATCGTGTCTGGATCGTACATGCCATTGTCGCCGTGAGCCCCGGCGCTCTTCTCTCGATCTCGCCGCCGCCCACCGCCCGCCGGGCGTCAGCCCTGAACGAAGCCTCCATAATCGGCGGCCGACCACCATTCCACAACATACTCGACCGCGCCAGTACGCCGCCCCGCGAGGCTACCACAGTGTGGCTGCGAGGCCTCCGACGACCGCTCCGACGATGCAGCAGGCGAGGTTGACCGTCTCGTTGTTCACGCCGGGCCACCGGCCTTCGAGAGTGGCACCGAGGAACGAGTCCACCGTCATGCCGGTGATCCCGCCGGCGAGGCCGGCTCCGGCCAGAGGTCCGAGTGCATACGGGCCGGCCCCGCCGGGCGCCGACACGCGCCACAGTGGTGCCAGCAGCCCGGCCAGCAGGCCTATCGCGGCGGCCCCCACGCACCCGGCGCCGGTCCCCGCCAGCGAGACTCCGCCGGAGGTGCCCGGCGGCACGCGGACCAGCGTCGTGATCAGGCGGGTGGGCCCGCGCACCGCCGTCCCAAGCTCGGTCGCCCAGCTGTCGGCGGTCGCCGCGCCGATGGCTCCGGCGACCGCGGCTGACGTCCAGGCCAGGCCTCCCGCCGCCCCCACGACGGCCACGGCCGCCGGCACCAGTCCGTTGGCCAGCACCTGGACACCGGTGCGCCCGCGAGTGGATCGGCCGCCCGAGCCATCCCAGGACGTGTGCTCACGCCCATCCGCCGGCTTGTACGCCGACCTGAACACGGTGAGCAGAGACGAGCTGACAAAGAAGAAGACGAGCAGGAAGCACCCGGCCGGGCCCGAGCCGAGGAGGATCGCGAGCCCCAGCAGCGCGGCAGTCAGCGCTCCTTCGCTGGACAGCCATCGCCGGCCCCGGCCTGCGGCAAGGCCGACGACGCCGAGTCCGAGGGCAAGCAGCCAGGCGGCCGTCACCGGACCCGGCGCCGTGGGCGGCGTGGCCCGGTCGGCGACCGGCCGTCTTGCCCACCGGGGATGCCTCCGCTAGGCTTGCCTCCCGTATGCGTTCCTCTACCAGAAACAACGGCAAGATCCGACCAGGTATCGCGCTGGCGCTGCTCAACGCTCTGCGGGCGGTGGACACTCCCGACGAAACGCTCGAGGACGAGGCGTTTCACCGAAGTCTCCCACGCAGGCTCGGTCTCAGCGATGTGATCGGGACTCAAATGCGCAGGTATGCGGAGATGAGCGACAGGGGCGGCGCCCTGGAGGCGAGCGAGCTCCAGGACCTGCTGAGGCTCATCGGCCGCCGGCCCGACGCCCGACAGGTCTATGACCTCGCCGGGCGGCGTCTGGCCACGGATCACCTTCAGGGCCGCTTCGCCGTCTTGCGGATGGCCCGGCGCGTGTACCCCGAGCGCCTTCGGCGGCGCCTTCTCCTGCGCTGCATGGCTCGGGCGGCCCGGGCTCTGAGTCCGGGGGCCGCCGTCAGCAGGTCGAGGCAACCGCTCTCGCTCAGCATCGAAGGTGGGATTCTCGCCGGAGCCGACGACTCCGGTGCAGCCTGCGAGGTGCTCACCGGCGCCGCCACCGTCTGCGCGCAGCATCTGTGGCATGGTGTGGGTGTCAGCCACTCCGCCTGCCAGGGGCGTGGCGACGAGCGCTGCGTGTGGGCCGTATCGTTTCAACCCGCCTGACCTTCCCCGCCGGCAGCCTCCGCGCGGGGCTCCACATGTACGACCACCGCTGCGAAACCGCCCTCCCCTTCCAGCTTTCGCTCCACAGCATCCGCTATTCGATGCCCTTCCTCCACCGTCCGGCTGCCGTCCACCTCCACCGTGAGCTCGGCAAAAGCCTCACCACCCAGGCGGCCGCGCGAGCGGATGTCGGTTACTCCGAGCACGCCCTCGACCGACACCACGAAGAGCCGAATCCGCTCCGCCTCGACAGCCTTGCTGTCGACAAGGACGGGGATCGTGTGAAGGAGTATCTGGTACCCGCTGCGGGCAATCAGCAGGGCCACGGCGATCGCCAGCCAGGGGTCCGCCGCAGGCCAGCCAGCCCGCACCAGAAGGAGTCCACCGATCACGGACAGGGTGACCAGCACGTCGGCCCCGGTGTGACGGGCGTCGGCCACCAGGATCAAGCTGTCCAGCCTGCGGCCTGCCCGGGACTCCACCAGGGCGACCGCCAGGTTCACTCCCATCGTCACGATCAGCACGGTCAGGGTGAGGGAGTCCACGCGGGGCGGGGCGGCCGCTCCGGCCAGACGCCCGATAGCGCTGGCGGTCAGCTCGAAGCAGGTGATCGAGAGGAACGCCGCGATGGCGAGTCCGCCGAGAGTCTCGAACTTGGAATGTCCGTAGGGATGTTCCTCGTCCGGTGGCTGCGCAGCGGCCCTGATGGCCGCCAGCGCCACAACGTTGTTCAGGGCATCCACCGTCGAGTGGGCAGCATCGCCGAGCACGGCGATCGAGCCCGACCGCAGACCGACGGCGATCTTGGCCGCGATCACCGCCAGGTTCGCGAACAGGACGCTCCACAGCACCCGTCGTACGGCGCGTGTCCGGGCCGCATTCCTCATCGGCGCGACCACCTTCCCGTCCCCGGCCCCCGGGCCCGCGGGCCGGAGGAGCCTCCGCCGCTTGTCCGCCGGCCTCTGCGGCTTGTCCGCCGGCCCCCGCGGCCAGGGCGACCGAGCACGTTGAGCAGCATCCGGATTGGTGAGACCCGCGGCGCGTGCGCGCCCGTGTGATCGTACTTCCGGTATAGGCCGGGGTACCCGAGCCCGATCCAGATGCCGAGCACGAACGCCAGGACGGCCAGCACGATCAGTATGACGAGGAGAGTCGAGTCGCTCATGGCTCCGCCGCTTTGACATGCGCTCCGGCCGAGTGCCGGCTCGCCTGCGTCATCGCTTCCGCGGACCCTAATCTCAGCCGCACTCGATCCCGCGCAAGCTGCGGGAGGGCCAGCTATGGAAGAGGGAGCCTGGTCCGCGACCCGATCCCTACTCCGGCTCCGAGGTCGCTTCGGTTGAGCCGGCGGAGTCCGAAACGGCTGTCAGGTCGGGCGGCGCAATGGAATCGGGCCCGGAAGGCCGGGTCGCCAGGCCCACGTACCTGTCCAGGTAGGTCAGCTGCGCCATCAGGTCACGTACCCGCTCGACGTTCAGCCGGTAATGCCGGCTGTCCGAGGCCGGATGCCACGTGGATCTCGTAAGCCCTGCCGCCATCATGGCCGCCTCCTCTTCCGTGAGCCGCGACGCGGACTTGCCGAAGTAGTACCTCGCCCCCGCTTCGGCACCGTACACGGCCGGGCCGAATTCCACCACGTTCAGGTACAGCTCGAGGATCCGACGCTTCTCCAGCCGGCGCTCCAGCTGCATCGTCAGGATCGCCTCGCGAAGCTTGCGGCTCAGGCTTCGCTCCGGCGACAGCCACAGATTCTTCGCGAGCTGCTGCGTGATCGTCGAGGCTCCCCGGGGCGCCTCGCGACGTTCGACCGCCTGCCGTATCGCCTCCCGGGTCTCGTGGGTCGAGAAGCCTTCGTGCGAGAAGAACTCTGTGTCCTCGGCCACCAGGACGGCCTTCTTGAGCAGCGGAGAGATCTCGTCCCACTGAGTCCACGACCAGCGGACATCGCCTGACCTGCCGGCAGCCCGCTCCGCGTGGCCGTGGCGCTCGATGAAGGCCGTGCTGGAGGGGTTTCTGTGCTTCAGGGCGCCGACATCGGGCCAAGTGGCAATCGTCCATCCCGCCCACAGCACGATGAGCGCAGCCAGCACCAGCCCGGCAGCCAGGAGCCATCGCCTCCAGCCCTGCACTCGCTCTGGCAGGAGCTTGATCGAGAATCTCATGCTTTACGGATAGCCTGCCCGTGGCCCGCATGCCAAGGCCGGCAGGCGCCGTCCGTCAGGTCCGCTCGGGCTCCCGCGCGCGCCAAAAAGACAGCCGGTGGGCGTGAATGTCCCCCGGAGTAGCCTTCTACAAATGGTGCAAGCCGTCGGTCGCTGCCCCGCGTGGCTGCCGGGCGGATACTCGACAGGCGGTCCCGAACCAGGCCTCGCCAACGGAGTTCCGGCGAGTCTCATCCGCTTCTTGCACAAACGACAACGCCTGTTAAGCTTCACCCTGTCGCGTCTCATCGGTCGTTCATCCGTCCGCATCCAACGGGGATGGGTCCTAAATGAGCCAGCAAACGTCGTGGCGCGCGGTCCGTCGAGCGCTCTTCCTCCTGCCGATCGTCTCAATGGCGGCGGCGTGCGTCGACCAGGAGACGGTGTTCGAGGAGAAGCCGTTCTCGGAGGACCCGCAGTCGGCCGCCCGCGGATTCCTGGGCTACACGCAGGCGCAGCCCGGTTCGCCGATCTGTCAGAACTGCCATGCCGCGCCGGGGGCCCAGTGGGCGAGCACGGCGCATGCCGGGGCCTGGGAGTCGCTTCAGGAGAGCGGAGGGGCGGAGGCATCCTGCGAGAACTGCCACACGGTGAGCCAGCTAGGCAATGCCGAAACGGCCGCTGCCGGCTGGGCCGCGACCACGGACCCGCGGTATCACGATGTGCAGTGCGAGAGCTGCCACGGGCCGGGCGAGAGCCACGTCGCCAGTCCCACGGTATCACAGCCCATACCGTCGCTGGCGGTGGGCTCGGGCCTCGAGAACGGATGCGGTGAGTGCCACCAGGGGGAACACCATCCGTTCGTCGAGCAGTGGGAACAGTCGAAGCACGCCACCGTGAGAGGCTTCGCCGCGGATCGCCTCGAGTGCGCCGG
>JBDGYE010000046.1:0-39668 GCA_039584255.1 Gemmatimonadota bacterium | reverse complement strand
TGATCGCGCACCGGATCGCCGAGCTGAGTCTCAATCCCGGACTGGTGGCGCAGGACGGCTTCCTCACGAGCCACGTGATCGAGTCGATCCGGCTGCCCGAGCGCGAGCTGGTGAGGGAGTATCTCGGAGATCCGTCGGACATCATCGAGTCTCCGACTCCGGCCCAGAAGCTCACGTTCGGCGACACGCGCAGGCGCATCCCCGAGATGTTCGACCTGGACTACCCGGCTCTCCTGGGCTCGGTGCAGAACCAGGACGCCTACATGCAGGGCGTGGCCGCGCAGAGGCCCTTCTACTTCGACCACCTCGAGGAGCTGTCGGACCAGGCGCTCGAGGAATATCAGGAGCTCAGCGGGCGGCGGTACGCTCGCGCCATGGGCTACCGGCTGGAGGACGCCGAGTACGTCCTGGCGGGCCAGGGCTCAGTGGTATCCAACGCGGAGGCCGTAGCCGACTACCTGCGCGAGGAGCGCGGCCTGAAGCTCGGCGTTCTCGACGTGGTGATGTTTCGCCCCTTCCCTTCGGACCTGATCAGCCACCTGCTGAAGGGCAAGAAGGGGGTGACGGTGCTGGAGCGGTGCGATCAACCGCTGGCGGTGGACCAGCCGCTGTTGCGCGAGATACGCGCCGCCCTCTCGAAGGGACAGGAGAACTGGCGGGCGGGCCGGGAGTCGAAGAACGGCAAGCGCCCCTTCCCCGGAGTCGCCGATCTGCGGCCGGACGAAGTGCCCGACTTCTACTCGGCCGGCTTCGGCTTCGGAAGCCGCGACCTCCAGCCCGCGGACCTGGTCCTCGCGGTGGAGAACATGCTCCCCGAGGGCAAGAAGACCCGACAGTTCTACCTCGGAATCGACTTCGTCCGGCAGGGGACGAATCTGCCGAAGCTCGAGATCTGGCAGGAGGAGCTGCAGGATCACTACCCGGAGCTGGCCGAGCGGGCACTCGTCCCGGAGACGGACATCAACCTGCTGCCGGAGGACGCGATCTCTCTGCGCATCCACTCGGTGGGAGGCTGGGGCGCCATCACCATGGGCAAGAACGTGGTTCTGACCTCGTTCGAACTGGCCGGCCTCAACGTCAAGGCGAATCCGAAGTACGGGTCGGAGAAGAAGGGGCAGCCCACCACCTTCTACGGGATCCTCTCGCACGAGCCGGTGCGTCTCAACGGCGAGCTCAAGCACGTCAACGTGGTGCTGTCGCCGGACCCGAACGTGTTCGGCAACGCCGCCCCGCTGGCCGGGCTCAAGGAGGGCGGCGTCTTCGTGATCCAGAGCGACCTGGAGCCGTCGGAGCTCTGGAACTCGTTCCCCGCTCCTGCACGACAGATCATCCGCGACCGCGGCATCAAGGTGTACGCCTTCGACGCCTTCAGGATCGCCACCGAGGAGGCAGAGGACCCGGATCTCCGGTACCGGATGCAGGGCACGGCCTTCATGGGCGCCTTCTTCCGCGCCTCGCCCCTCATGGAGCGCGAGGGGCTCGACCGGGACAGGCTGTTCGAGGAGATCGGCAACCAGCTCCGCAAGAAGTTCGGACATCTCGGGGAGCGAGTCGTTGGAGCCAACCTCCGGGTGATCGAGCGGGGCTTCGACGAGGTCTTCGAGGTGCCGGCCCTGGAGGAGCCCGAGGGCGCCGACCAGATCATGGCCGAAGCGGCCGTCGGCGCGATCCCCACCTTGCTCGACAACCCGAACCAGCAGTGGGGCATCGGCAACCAGGGTCGGTTCTGGGAGCAGGTGTGCTCGCTCTGCGGGCTGGACCAGGACGTGATCGCCGATCCGTTCTCGGCCATCAGCGCCATCCCGGCCGCCACCAGCACGGTTCGGGACATGTCCGCGATCCGCTTCGAGGTCCCCGAATTCATCGCCGACAAGTGCACGGGGTGCTCGCAGTGCTGGGTACAGTGCCCCGACGCGGCGATCCCGGGACTGGTCAACACGGTCGAGGAGGTCATTCAGGCAGCGATCCGCACGGCCCAGAACGGGAAGCCGCTGGACCGCATCCAGTCGGTGTCGGTGAACCTCGCGCGCGAGGTGCGGAAGGTCCTCAAGGGCGTGCCGTTCACGACCTTCGGCGACACGGTGTCGGCCGCCTACCGCAACCTGGCCGACAAGCTGCCGTGGGACGCGGACCGCAAGAAGGCCCTGGACGAGGAGTTCGCCGCCGTCTACTCGGTGCTGGCGGACTTCCCGCTGGCGAAGACCGTGCCCTTCTTCGACGTCCACGAGAACAAGGAGAAGGACGCCGGAGGGCTGCTCTCCATCACCGTGAATCCGGAGGCCTGCAAGGGCTGCAACATTTGCGTCGACGTGTGCGCGGATGGTGCTCTGGTGACTGTCCGACAGGACGAGGAGAACCTGGACCGCCTGCGGCGCAACTGGGACTTCTGGGAGAACCTTCCCGACACGCCGGACCGCTACATCAACATCCGGAATCTGGAAGAGGGGATCGGCGTCCTGCCATCGTTGCTCCTGAAGAAGGAGAACTACAGGACGATGGCGGGCGGCGACGGGGCCTGCATGGGGTGCGGCGAAAAGACCGCCGTGCACCTCATCATATCGGCCGTCGAGTCGCTCATGCAGCCCCGCGTGGAGAAGTTCGTAGCCGAGATCGAGGCGCTCATCGAGGCCCTCGACGCTAAGGCCCGAGACCTCCTCTCCGCCGACGCGGATCTGGACCTGGCCGCACTGGCCGAGGGCGGCACCGCCCAGGTTCCGCTGGACGACGACAAGAAGGTGGAGCTTAAGCGCCTGACCGACGCCATCGCGGCGCTTCAGGACCTGCGGTGGCGGTACGTCGAAGGACCGAGCGGGCAGGGTCGCGCCAACATGGGGATCAGCAACAGCACGGGCTGCTCGTCGGTGTGGGGCAGCACCTTCCCGTACAACCCCTACCCGTACCCCTGGGTCAACCATCTCTTCCAGGACTCGCCGTCCGTGGCCATCGGAATCTACGAGGGCCACATGCGAAAGATGGAGAACGCCTTCGTCGAGGTGCGGCGGGCGCGGCTGCTGGCATCCGGGGAGTACGACGCCGAGCTGCACGAGCCCGAGTTCACGGCGTTCAACTGGGAGGCGTTCTCGGACGAGGAGTTCGACCTGTGTGCGCCGATCATCGCCATGGGCGGCGACGGCGCCATGTTGGACATCGGCTTCCAGAACCTGTCGCGTCTGCTGGCCTCCGGGAAGCCGATCCGGGTGATCGTGCTGGACACGCAGGTCTACTCGAATACCGGAGGCCAGGCCTGCACGAGCGGCTTCACAGGCCAGGTGTCGGACATGGCCGCCTACGGCAAGGCTCAGCACGGGAAGGAGGAGACCCGCAAGGAGCTGTCGCTCATCGCCCTCGCCCATCGAGGCGCGTTCGTGCTCCAGTCGTCGCAGGCCTCGGCGTCACACCTCATCGGCGGCGTCATCAAGGGGCTCAAGTCCCGGCGACCGGCGGTGTTCAGCATCTTCACGCCCTGTCCGGTGGAGCACGGGCTGGCGGACGAGTGGGCGCCCAACGCGGCACGCTTCGCTCTCGAGAGCCGGGCTTTCCCGTTCCTCATCTACGACCCCGACGCGGGGACTAGCTTCGCCGAGTGCCTCGATCTCTCCGGCAACCCGGAGACGGACGAGACCTGGCCCACCTACGAGCTGGAGCACGTGGATGACGAGGGCCAGGAGAAGAAGATGGAGCTGCCCGTCACCACGGCAGACTGGGCGGCGACCGAGGGCCGCTTCAAGAAACACTTCCGGAAGATCGCCCGGGAAGACTGGGACGAGGAGCAGGTCCCGTTCGCCGAGTTCCTGGGGCTGTCGGAGGAGGACCGGGCCGGCAAGCAGCCGTTCATCTGGACGATCGACGGCGAGAAGCGCCTCCACCGGCTGGCCTGCTCGGCGGAGATGGTGGAGCTCTCGGAGGATCGCCTGCTCTTCTGGTCCCAGCTCAAGCAGCTGGCGGGCCTCGAGCTCCCACCCTCGGTTCGCGAGGCGGTCACCGACCAGATGGAGGATGAGTTCGAGCAGAAGGCAGCGGCGATCCGGGCCGAGTACGAGTCGAAGCTGGCCGATCTCAGGACTCGCTACCCGGCGCTGGTGGCGAGGCGGATGGCCGAGGGCCTGCTGGCCTCCGGCGACGGCAAGCTGACGGTCTCGGAGATTCTGGCCCGCGCCCGGGCGGACACCTCGCTCCGGCCCATCACGGCCGACTCCGTGGCCGGGATCGCGTCGGCGACCGGGGCCCCGGCCACCGCGGCGCCGCGCGAGGCGCCCGCCGGGTCCGCAGCGACGGCGGTACTCGAGGCGCCGGCCGAGACGGCCGTGGCCGTGGAGGCGATACCAGCCGAGGCTCCGGCCGAGGAGGAAGAGGAAGAAGCGCTCGTCATGGAGCCGTACATCGAGACGGCCCGGTGCACCTCGTGCGACGAGTGCATCAACATCAACAAGAAGATGTTCGCCTACGACGAGAACAAGCAGGCGTACATTAAGGACGCTCGGGCAGGCACGTTCGCGGAGATCGTGCAGTCGGCCGAGAAGTGCACGGCCGAGATCATCCACCCGGGGACGCCGCTCAACCCGAAGGAGAAGGACCTGGAGAAGTGGATCGAGCGGGCGGCGCCGTTCAACTGATCACCGAATCCGTGGCCTGAGGGGCCCACATGCTCGGTTCACACACGTTCCGGCACGGCGTCCACCCGCCGGAACTGAAGCAGCTTACCGAGGAGCTGCCGATCCGGCGGATGCCGTTCGCCGACGAGATCGCTCTGCCCCTGCGCCAGCACGCCGGGAAGCCGGCGCGTCTCATCGTCGGGCGCGGTGACCGCGTGGAGCGGGGCGACAAGGTGGGCGAGGCCGACGGCTTCATCTCGGTGCCCATCCACACATCGGCCGCGGGCACCGTGAAGGACGTCCGACTGTGGCCGCACCCCGACGGCTCGATGGACGAGACCGTCATCATCGAGGTGGACCGCTTCTCTCCGCAGGTGCCGCGACCGCGGATCGTGCCGCGGTGGGAAGGCCTGACGCCGAACCAGGTCGTGGACGAGGTCCAGAAGGGAGGAGTGGTCGGCCTCGGGGGAGCCGCGTTCCCGACCCACGTGAAGCTGCTGCCGCCAGACGACACTGCGGTCGACACGCTCATCATCAACGGGGCCGAGTGCGAGCCGTTCCTGACCACCGACCACCGGACGATGGTCGAGTTTCCGGAGCGGGTGCAGTTCGGAATCCGCATCATGATGAAGGCGCTCGGTGTCCGCCGGGCGGTGATCGGGATCGAGAAGAACAAGCCGGAAGCGATCCTGAAGCTGACCGAAACGCTCCCCGAGGACCTCGACGTGAGCGTCGTGCCGCTGACGGTGAAATACCCGCAGGGCGCCGAGAAGATGCTCATCAGGGTCGTCACCGGCAGCGAGGTCCCCTCGGGCAAGCTGCCGATGCATGTGGGGGTAGTGGTTCAGAACGTGGGGTCCATCGCCTGCATAGCCGAGATCTTCGAGACCGGCTTTCCCCTCATCGAACGGGTCGTGACGGTGACCGGGCCCGGGGTACGAAAGCCGTCGAACCTCATCGTCCCGGTCGGCACCAAGCTCCGCGATGTGATCGAATTCTGCGGCGGGCTCACCGACGACGCGACGCAGATCGTCTTCGGGGGCCCGATGATGGGTAGCGCGCAGCCGGACCTGGACACGCCGCTGATCAAAGGAACCACGGGGGTCGTGGTCCTGACGGAGAAGGAGGCGCGAACGCTCCGGCGCTACCCGTGCATCCACTGCGGGCGCTGCCTCGAAGCCTGCCCGGTCTTCCTCAACCCCTCTCTGCTCGGCACCCTGGCCCAGGCGGGCCGCTACGTGGAGATGGAGGACGCCGACCTGATGGACTGCATGCTGTGCGGCTGCTGTTCCTACGTATGCCCTTCCAACATCCCGCTGTCGCAGATGTTCGCCCTCGGGAAGAACATGCTCCGCCGGCAGAAGGAGGCGGCAGCGTGAGCGGAGGGGGTGTCGTGGAGGCCGCCGAGGCCCTCAGGCTGCGAATCGCGGCATCCCCGCACCTCAAGACGCCCCACTCCACGCCGCGGATCATGTGGACCGTGGCCGCCAGCCTGCTTCCGGTGGTGGGCGCGGCAGTCTACTACTTCGGCCCCAGCGCCGTCCTGGTCATCGCGGCCGCCACGGCCGGGTCCGTGCTGACCGAGAGGGCGTTCAGCCGGGGACCCTCAGTGCGCGACGGGTCCGCCGTGATCACCGGCCTCCTGCTCGGCCTGATCCTGCCGCCGGGATTCCCGTTGTGGATGGCCTTCGTGGGCGGCGTGTTCGGGATCGGCTTCGGAAAGCTGATCTTCGGCGGGCTGGGGCAGAACGTATTCAACCCGGCCCTGCTGGGGCGGGCCTTCCTCCAGGCGGCTTTCCCCGCGGCCATTACCACGTGGCCCGTGCAGCCCGACTCGTGGTGGGCGCTCCGCGGCGACAACCTCGCCCTGCCGCTGATGGCGCCGGCAGCCCCCGACGTGGTCACCGGTGCCACGCCGCTCGGGCTCATGAAGTTCGAGCGCTTGGGAACGCCCACCCTGGACCTGATGATAGGGTCCACGGGCGGATCGCTTGGCGAAACCGCTGGGGTTCTGATCCTCGCATGCGGCGGCTACCTCGCCCTCAAGAAGTACCTAGACTGGAGGATCCCGGCGAGCATCTTCCTCACCGTGATCGTCTTCTCGGGTCTCCTGTTCGCGATCGACGCTGCGCGTTACCCCAGTCCCATGTTCATGCTGTTCTCCGGCGGGCTCATACTGGGCGCCGTATACATGGCCACCGACATGGTGACCTCCCCCGTGACCCCGAGGGGCGCCTGGATCTTCGGGGTCGGAATCGGGCTTCTGGTGGTGTTGATCCGGGCGTGGGGAGGGCTGCCGGAAGGGGTGATGTACGCGATCCTGTTCATGAACGCCCTGGTGCCCTTCATCAACCGTGCGACGCAGCCCCGGGTGTTCGGCCACCCGGCCCGATCGCCGCGTCGGACGGCGGAGGAGGAAGCGGCGTGAGCAGGGAGCTCCCGACCGTCCAGAACGGGGCAGCGGATCAGGGCTCTGGCGAGGCCGGCTCGGCAGGCGGACCGCCGGATCAGCCGCCAGCCGTCTCTTCGGGGAAGCTGATGCTCACGCTGGGCCTCGCCGGAGCGATCGCGGGACTGGTCATCGTGCTGGTGTTCGGGTGGGCCGACCCGCGCATCCAGGCATACCGGGCCAAGGTCCTGCGGGAGGCCGTGCAGGAGGTGCTGAGCGGCCCGGCACGGTACGAGACGCTGTACGTGACGGCCGATGGCCTGTCTCCCACGCCGCCGGCCGGCGTGGACACGGTGATGGCCGAGAAGGTGTTCCTGGGATACGACGCCTCCGACGAGCCCATCGGATACGCCATCACAGGCTCCGAGCCGGGCTTCCAGGACTTCATCTTCCTCATCTTCGGGTACGACGCCGGTCGTGAGAGGGTGCTGGGAATGAAGGTCCTGGAGAGCAAGGAGACGCCCGGCCTCGGCGACAAGATCTTCAAGGACCTCGAGTTCGTCGACGGATTCCGGGAGGCGGCGCCGCCGCTGGTGGGAGTCAAGCCCGGAGCCGGCACGGGAGACGAGCACGAGGTGGACATGATCACCGGCGCCACCATCTCCTCGCGCACGGTGATCGAGATCATCAACCACCGGATCGAGGACCTGGGGCCGCTGCTGGAATCAGGCGCAGCGGCGGAGGCGGCGGGCGCGGCGGGCGCCGATGACGCGGCGCGGACCGTCTCCGTGGGGCGCGAGTCCGGCGCCGGGACCGAAGAGTCATGAGAGAGACCACAGCCGGGTACGATGTCGTCCGGGGCATCTGGAAGGAGAACCCGGTTCTGGTCCAGCTCCTGGGGCTCTGCCCTGCCCTGGCGGTGACCAACACCGTGGCCAACAGCATCGCCATGGGGCTGGCGACGTTCTTCGTCCTCGTGGGCTCGAGCCTGCTGGTCTCGACGTTCAAGAGATGGATCCCGCACGAGGTTCGGATCTCGGCCTATATCCTGATCATCGCCACCTTCGTCACCATCGCCGATCTAGTGCTGGCGGCGGTCGTGCCGCTGATCCACAAGGAGCTCGGAGCGTTCATAGCTCTCATCGTTGTGAACTGCATGATCCTCGGCCGCCAGGAGGCGTTCGCCTCGAAGCGGTCGGTGGGCCGGTCGCTTCTGGATGCGGTCGGCACCGGCACCGGCTTCATGATCGCCCTGCTCATGATGGGCGGCTTCCGGGAGATCCTCGGCAATGGCTCGCTGCTCGGTTTCTCGATCTTCGGCGAGAACTTCGAGCCCTGGATCATCATGATCCTGCCGCCGGGAGGGTTCCTCACCCTGGGGTTCATCCTGCTGGCATTCGGCTGGTGGCGTGAGCGCAGGGCGGAAGTCGTGCGGATCCGCCAGTGGCCCCACGGGGTGGCCTCGAGAGAGGAGGCGGCGTGATGGGCGAGCTGTTCTGGATCCTCATCTCGGCGATGCTGATCAACAACTTCACACTCCACCTCTTCCTGGGGCTGTGCCCGTTCATGGGCGTCTCGGCGCGGGTGGAGACTGCGGTGCGCATGGGTATGGCCAACATCTTCGTCCTAGTGATGACGGCCATCTGCGTCTGGCTCCTCAACACGTTCGTGCTGCCGTACGCGCCCTACCTGCGGCTGATCTCGTTCATCGTCGTGATCGCCTCGTTCGTGCAGATCACCGAGATGACGATCAAGAGGTTCAGCCCCACACTGTTCAGGCAGCTCGGGATCTTCCTGCCGCTCATCACGACCAACTGCGCGATTCTGGGATTCGCGATATTCAACACGAACCGGAGCTACGACTTCCTCGAGGGTCTGTTCTTCGCGCTCGGGGCGGGATTGGGGCTGACGCTGGCCTTGGTACTCATGGCCTCGATCCGCGAGGAGTCCGAGCTGGCGAGCATTCCGGCGCTGGCGAGGAACATGGGCCTCGTATTGATCGTGGCCGGCAGCCTGTCGCTGGCCTTCATGGGCTTCGCGGGGCTATTCACCTCGTGAGCGGCAACTTTCCGGCTACGGCAGCCGTAAGGAGACGCAGGAGATGACGACCGCACTGGCACTCGCGGGATTCGCGGCGCTGTTCGTCGTGTTCGGCGCCTTCCGGCTCGGCGGCCGGCGGCGCTGCTCGGACTGTTCTTGCAGCGAAGGTAGCTGCGAGCTGGAGGAGCATGAGGGTCCCGACCTGCACGGGGTGTAGCGGGAGGCAGGCGATGGACACGCACTGGGCCTACTGCTCGGCGTGCGACCGCCAGGTACAGGTCGTGGTCAGGCCGGAGGCGAGGATCGATCCCGAGACCGGCGCCCGGAGCGACGAGATCCTCTGCCTCGCATATGGCGAGTCCTGCACCGGCGCCTTGTGCCCGCTGTGCGACGTTCCGACGGAGCAGATGCGGGAGGCCTTGGAGGGAGGAAGCCTGGAGCCGGAGCAACGAGAGGAGCAGGGACAATGATCGAGTGGGTCCCGATCGTGGGTATCGTGATGGGAACGTTGTGCTTCCTGATTCCCATCAGCCTCATCACCCTCCGCTTCGCGATCAAGCCGATCGCGGAGGCGGTGGCGCAGGTGCGGGCGGGAGGCGCGGCCCAGGAGGAGCTCTCCATCATGAAGGACCGGATGGCGCTGTTCGAGCAGCAGCTCTCGGGCGTAGAGAGCGAGCTGCACCGCCTGTCCGAAGCGCAGGAGTTTCAGGCGCAGCTGCTCAAGCCGGCGGATGGGTAGAGGGAGAACAGGATCCCACGGCCGAATTGCCTACTTACCGCTTGCTGATTCCCGGGGGAGCGAGATGGTTGATTGGGCGGAGCTCATAGGAATTGGGCGGAGCTCCTAGGAATCGGCATGGCAGCGCTGATCGTCCTCATTCCGATCACCGGCTTCACGCTGCGCTTCGCGATCAAGCCGATCGCAGAGTCGATCGCGTCGATGCGGGGGACGCAGGTCGGGTCCGAGCAGCTGGCTGACCTCAAGGGACAGATGGCGGCCCTGTAAGAGCAACTCGGCGGCATGGAATCGGAGCTCCATCGCCTGGCCGAGGCCGAGGAGTTCCGGGTTGAACTGCTCAAGCCGTCAACCGAGGCGCAGCCTGCCGGCCAACAACCGTAGGTAACTATACTGTAACCGCTTGCCTCGGAAGCGCTCCCTGACGCACTTCGATGAGCTCTCATCTTGCTGAGCGCGTGTCAGGCGGCTATCGTAGAGCGTCTGATTCCATGGAGGCTTGAGTCGATTCCGCAAGAGGCAGGAGGCCGGCCATGAGAAGCTACCTTCGTTTGCACTCGTCGTTTACCCACCCCCCGTCCCACGCCCCGCCCGACAGATCAGCCGAAAGAACACGTCGCCGCCCGGGCATCGCGCTCCTGGCGCTGGCGTTCCTGTTCGTGTTCAGCGGCTCACTGCTGGCTCAGGGCGTGACGACGGCGGGCATCGAGGGTGTGGTTACCAGCGAGGCGATGCAGCCGCTGGTGGGTACCACCATTACCGCCATTCACGAGCCAAGCGGCACCCAATACTCGACGACCTCGCGCTCGGGAGGGGTGTTCACGATCGGGGGCATGCGCGTCGGCGGGCCTTACTCTGTCAGCGTACGCATGATCGGGTTTCGCGAGGAGACCCAGCAGGAGATCTACCTCAACCTGGGACAGGACAGCCGTCTCGACTTTGCGCTCGAAGAGACGGCCATCGAGCTCGAAGGTCTCACGGTGGAGGCTACGCAGGACCTGGTCCTGAACGCGGACCGCACGGGCGCGGCGACGTTCGTGCCGCAGGTGTTGGTGGAAACGCTCCCCTCGGTCAGTCGGAGCACGCGCGACCTGATCCGCACCGACCCGCGCAACGACGGCAATTACAGCTTCGGCGGCAAGAACTGGCTGTACAACAACATCACCCTTGACGGCTCCTACTTCAACAACTCGTTCGGGCTGGACGATCCGGCGCCGGGCGGTCAGGCGCGCACCGAGCCTGTGCCCTACGACGCCGTGGAGCAGGTCGTGGTCTCGGTGGCACCGTTCGACGTCCGGCAGGGCGGGTTCACCGGCGCCAACATCAAAACGGTGACCAAGAGCGGTACCAACGAGTTCAAGGGTTCGGCTTACACCTTCTTCCGCAACGAGAACCTGGTCGGGAACAAGATCAGAGGCGAAAAACTCATCGCGAACCCGGACCTGAGCTTCAATCAGTACGGGTTCAGCCTCGGCGGTCCCCTGATCCCGGACAAGCTGTTCTTCTTCATCAACGGCGAGATCTCGAGGCGGGATAACCCGGGCTCGAACTTCGTCCCGCGGACCAGCAGCGGACCGCCAGCGACTGGCGAGTCACGGCCCGAGCAATCGAGGCTGGAGGAGATCTCTCAGCGGATGCAGGCGGAGTACCAGTACGAAACAGGTCCCTATTCCGGCTTCGTCCACGGGCAGGACAGCGACAAGTTGATCGCAAAGGTGGACTGGAACCTCGGCTCGAACAACAACTTCACGTTCCGCTACAACCGCCTCAAAGGGTTCCTTGAGCAACCACCGCACCCGTTCGTGCTGGCCTTCACCGCCCGCGGGCCGAACGAGTCAAGCCTGCCGTCCCAGAACTCAGGCTACAAGATCACCAACGAGCTCAACTCGTACGCCTTCGAGTGGAACAGCCGCGGGGCGCGCTGGGCCAACCGGCTGTTCGCCAGCTACAACCGGTTCCGCGACTACCGCGACGCGTTCAGCGAGGCTTTTCCGACGATCGACATCGTCGAGGATGGCGTTCAGTACACCAGTATCGGTCACGAGCCGTTCTCGATCGAGAACAACCTCGACACGGACGCGTGGCAGTTCACCAACGACTTCACCTACTTCACCGGTCGGCACAGCCTGACGTTCGGCGCCAACTTCGAGCTGTTCGGATTCTTCAACTCGTTCAACTTCGCCCGCCACGGTCTCTTCGGATTCCTCGAGGTGGGAAACGTCGCGTTTCTCTCGGTGGACGACTTCTTAGCGGCTACGCATCCGGACAGCGCCGACCAACGTGATTTCCGAGGCATGATCGGTACCGGGGAGTTCAAGGGCGAGGTCTTCGACCTGGGGCAGCTCGGCGTGTACGTGCAGGACGAGTTCGCAGTCAATCCTCGGTTCAGCCTCACGGCGGGGCTGCGGGTGGACTTCCCGATGTACTTCACCGACCCCGTGGACAACCCGTTCTCGCGAAGTCTCACGGCGATCAACGGGACGACGGGTGAGACAGTCGTCGTCGACCAGAGCGAGCTGGCGGGGACCACGCCGCTGTGGTCGCCGCGGGTGGGCTTCAACTGGGACGCCACGGGAACGCGCTCGACCCAGATCCGCGGCGGTACGGGCATCTTCACCGGCCGCCTGCCCTTCGTGTGGGTCGGCAACAACTACTCGAACCCGAGTTTCAACCCCAACATCTATCATCCCGCGACCAACCCGACCGTCGAGCCGGTCGTGACGAGTGGCCCGAGGCCCGGAAGCGGAGGTGAGAACTTCACTCTCCAGCAGTCCTTCGACGGCCTCTCCGCCATGGACCCGGACTTCAAGTGGCCACAGGTCTGGACGACCGACATCGCTATCGACCAGCGGCTGCCGGGTGGTGTACTGGGCACACTGGAGTTCATCTATGGAAAGGACATCAACGCCCTCTTCGTGCAGAATATGGACCTGCCGGCTCAATCGGGGACGCTGGCGGACGGAAGGCCTACCTACGGCGGGCAGCGCAACAATGGTCCGGACCCCTTCTCCACCACCAACATATATGTCCTCGAGAACACCGACGAGGGGTGGAACGTCAACCTCACGGCGCAGTTGCGGAAGGTGTGGGAGTCCGGCCTGGGGCTGACACTCTCCTACGCCTACCTCGACGCCAGGAACACGTTCAAGTCGACGGAGATCGCCAGCGTCCTGTGGAGCGGGAATCCGACCCAGGGTAACCCGAACCAGCCGGCCCTCGCCCATTCCGAGTTTGGACAACGGCACCGGATCGTGCTCGGGGGGACGTACACGGTGCGCTGGAGCAGGGCCCTGCGCACCAAGTTCGGCCTGTTCTTCGATGCGGCCGAGGGGAACTCGTTCCGCGGCGCCGGCGGGAACCGCTACTCGTTCCTGTACGCGGGTGACGTGAACGGGGACGGCGCCAACAACGACCTCATTTTCATCCCGCGCGACGAAAGCGATATCCGACTCGCCGATCCTTCTCAGTGGGCGGCGCTCAACTCCTTCATCGAGCAGGACAAGTACCTGAGCCAGAACCGCGGGAAGATCGCCGAGCGCTTCGGGCTGATCAATCCGTGGTATCAGACGCTGGACCTGCGGATTCTCCAGGACATCATACTCCCAGCCGGGGGCCGGGAGAACGTGATCCAGCTGAGCGTAGACTTCCTTAACTTCACGAACCTGCTCAACTCGAGCTGGGGCGTGCGCAAGGTCGCGAGCGCGTTGGCGCAGACTCCGCTTACCCACACGGGCGCGTTCGAGGATGGTTACCCGGTAGTCAGCTTCAGCGGCGTGCAGGAGACTTTCGTCGACGACCCGTCCGAGTTCTCGCGCTGGACGATCCAGGTCGGTCTCCGGTACCTGCTGGACTGACCCGAACCGCCAGGGGCCTCGTGAGTCGAGGCTCCAAGGCGCAAACAACGAAGGGGTCGTCCGCTCCGCGGGCGGCCCCTTCGTCATCGGGTCCAGAGTCTGGGAAGCATGTCGGAATCCGGCTCCTGGCGCGGCGGTGCGTGATCCTCAGAAAGGGTACCCGACGTCGATCTCGACGCGGGGCCCGCTACCCCTTCCCGTCACCATGAGCTTGGCCGATCCGAAGCGCGAGCGCGCTCCGGCGCCGAAGCCCCAGCCCCCGAAGAAGTCATCCGCGTCTATCCGCCATTCCTCCGGGAGCGCCGCCGCCTCCAGCCGCGCCAGTGCGAAGAAGTTGGACACGAACTCCCACTGCATCCCCAGCCGTACGCCCTGGAGGTGCCGCCCGCGCCGCTCCTGCACGCGCAATCCGACGAACGGGAAGTTACGGTCCGGGTAGAGGTGGAACTCGTTGGCGCCACCGATGAAGAACCGATAGTGCGACGGCAGGTCGGGGCCGTCCGAGTAGCCGAGCGTGAGGCGGCCGCCGAGCGAGACCCTGCGGCCGACCGGTACCGCACCTCGCATGTCGGCCAGGTGGTGTGAGAAGGTGGCACCGCTGCCGATGGCCTCGTCGGCCCACTCGGCCTTGAGCTGGATGCCCACGCCGGACCGCGGGAACGTCGCCCTGTCGAAGGTGTCCACGCGAAACAGACCGGCGAGCGTGTAGAAGGTGTTCGACCCGCCGCTCCAGTCCTCGGCCAGCTCGACATCGTCCGAATCGTAGGTCTCGAGCTTGATGCGCAGGCCTAGTGCCATGTCGTAGCCCAGCCCGAGGCCCAGGAAGCCGGCCAGAGCCCCTACCTTGACCCGGGGCTCGGCGACACGCGTATCGTCCACGAAGATGTCGAAGGGCTGGCGCTTTAGGTCGAGGCTCAGCCCGACCAGCGGACCGACCCCCCAACCCCAGCGGCGGGTGAAGTCGGCGGCTAGCCGGGTCTGCTCGCCGAGGCGGAGGTCGGCCAGCAGCGTCGTGCCCGGAAGCAGGTTGCGCACCGCCGCGGTGGCCAGGATCGAGGCCTTGTACCGGCCCTCATAGCGGTAGGAGGCGCCCAGCCAGTCGCGGCTCTGGTCCTTGACCCTGACGTGCAGAAGGCGGTCTCGTCCGCCGCCTTCGGGATTCGAGGCCACCGGTTCCAATCGGTATCCGACCCGCTGAAACAGACCCGTGTCGTACACGCGTGATATCGCTTCCTCTACGACACGGGGCCGCATCCATGCAGGGGTGTCCAGGTCGAGGCTCTCCAGCACCGTACTCTCCGGCGTGCCCTCGAGGCCTGTCACCACCACCCGTTCGACGTAGACCGAATCGAAGCTTGCGCGGGCGGGTTCCGTACGTGCCGGCTGCGCTGCGGCGCTCGTGCGGACCGGTAAGAGACTCGGGTGCCTTGCCTCCGTCAGCACGCGCACGGCGGCCGCGCGGCCGCGCTGAATGATCTCCTCGGCACGGTCGAAGTCCGTCGCGGCGATCCCATCGATGTCGGGGCTGATCACTGCGTTGCACAACTCGAGCTGCTCGTCGCGACGCTCGACGGTCCGAAAGGCGATGGTCTGGGCGAGGATGTCGACCAGGGTCTGAAGGCTGTCGGCTCCCTTCAGAGGCTCCGTGACGTCACTGCAGATGATGATCTCGGCTCCCAGGTTCACCGCATCCACGGCCGGCAGGTTGCGGGAGACGCCGCCGTCGATGAGGAATCGGCCGTCGGTTTCGACGGGTGCGAAGACACTGGGGATGGCGATGCTGGCCCGCATCGCCTCCGGAAGGTATCCGCCGTCCAGCGCGACCGCCTCGCCCGTCTCCGCATCCGTGGCCACGGCGGTGAACGGGAGCGGAAGCTGCTTGAAGTCGGTCACGTCGTGAGCGTTCCAGGTGAGGGCCGTGAGGAGCTGGGAGATGCGCTGTCCCTGAACGAAGGCGCTGGGCAGGCGGGGCCGGCCGTCCACGATCGGAAGCCCGAACAGCACCCGTCCCTCTTCCGACTTCCGCTCGACCGGCAGATTGCGTCGCTCGGGGGCGTCACTGAACAGCCGGTCCCAATCGACCTCCTGCGCTACACCCCGCAGCATCTCGGTCGAATAGCCGGTGGCGTACAGGCCTCCGATGATGCTTCCCATGCTGGTGCCGGTGATCAGGTCCGCCTCGATACCGGCCTCCTCGAGTACCTCGATCACTCCCACGTGAGCGAAGCCGCGCGCCGAGCCGCCGCTGAGGACCAGGCCGACGCGGGGCTCGGACCGAGACGAGGAGCCCTGTGTGGAGGGAGCGAGAGCCGGAGAGGGATGCGCCGGCTCCTGTCCGGAAAGAGGGTTCGGTGCCATGAGCGCCAAGGCCAGCAGCGCTCCGGGTCCTGCAAATCGGGCGGTGGTGGACCCCGGCGATGCCGGAGTGAGCCGGATCATGCCGCCGGTGCGGTCAGTGCACGATCCTCGGCGAGGCGCCTCCGCTGCCGGTGGCCGGACCGACTCGTGTCTGGGGCGGAGCCACGCGGCCCGGGGGAGCCGGCCTTAGGCCGACCGGATTCGGCTGGGTGGTCGCGCCCTGAGGGATGAGGATCGGCGGGCTGGATCCGTCGCTGTTCCCATCGCCGTTCCCGTCACCCCCGTCGTCCGGATCCACGGGAACGAGGATCGGGACCGGGATCGGGTAGTAGACGGCCGCCCGGTACTGGGTGCGTCGGTATTCCGGGTCAACGCCCGCCTCGGCGACAACCGTCATGATGACGCTGGGCTTGAGGCCCAGCGCGACAATGGACTCGTAGGACGGGCAGCCGCATGCGACGAGCCCGCGGTCGTCCTGCAGATCTCGCAGGTTCTGGCGCGTCGGATCGTCGATCAGGCCGCTCAGCCAGCGCTGTTCGTATCCCTCGGCGCGCAGGGCCCGCTGAATAGACCGGATCTCCTGCGGCGTGAGGTCGTGCACCACCTGGCGAGTGCGCACGAGCGTGGACGGGTCGAGGCTCTCGACCACGCGGATCGTTGCCGGGCCCGACTCGCCGTACTGCGCTCCGGCCGCGCTCGGGAGCGCGAGCAGCGCGGTCGCTGCCGCGAGCGTTGCTCTGACCATAGCTGGTCTCACTTGCCGACCCCGCGTGCGTCCTTCATCCAGCGCCGTTCGAGCGCTTCTAGCCTCTATAAAGATGGGCGGTGAGGGCCTCGCTCGCCACAAAGAAGAAGCCCCGGCGCATTCACACCGGGGCTTCGTATCCGAGGGCGTGCGCCCCTCAACTCATCCGCATCTTCGTCCCGTGGGCTCGCCACCCTCAGTTGGTCTCAGGTGAGACGGACTCGTCCGAACAAAGACGTCGTTCAACCGGCGGCCGCGGCCAGTGTAGCGATCTCGCCGAACCGCTGGTTGAGTGCCGCCCTCACCGAGGCGGCGCCGGCCGGAGCTCCTTCAATCCTGCGGATAACCTGCTCACGCTGATCGAGCGTCAGCAGCTCGGAGCCCGCCAGGTCTCTCGCCTCGGCGACGAACTCGCGCTTCTTGCCCGCGAAGCCCTCCGCGATCGCGATGAACGCCGCATCCACGTACGCATTCGCGGCCGTAAGCACGTCACCGGTCGCCTCGGCCACGTGCGCGGCCTTCTCCATCGACCTCCGCGCGTCGTCGAACTCGCCCGCATGGAAGTAGAGCAATGCCGCGCGGCTGAACCCGAAGTACTGGCCGGCGGCATTCTTTCGAAGACTCTCCGCTGCCTGCTTGTGCAGGTCTCCGGCCTCCATCCAGCGCTCGGGGAACTCGTAGAGCTCCATCGCCTGCTGGTGGAGGGAGTTGTGCATCACGGACACTTCGATCGCCGCCAGCTCGTACGACGGCCTGTCCTGAGCCACGGCCGGCCTGGCAATGGCAATGGCGGCAAACGCCGCAGCCGCACCGAGTAGAAGCTTCCCGTACCGCATCCTCGTCCTCCCTTCGCTTCCCGTTCCCATCGACCACATCCCATGCTGCGTCTGGCTCCGGCGTTCGCCGGCCCTCGCCACGCACGAATGAGAAGTGCAACCGGTGTGCCAGAGATACCACATCACGTAACCAGTGTCTACATAGACAGATACGGTGCCTCCGCTCCACCTGGCACACGCTGGACTTTGTTCGGCTTCGGAATCGAGTGTAGCGGATCCGGACAGTCGTGGAAGGAGTCGAGAGCCGGTTCGCGCCTCCGGCCCGGGAAGCCTATACTGTGAGCCTGATCTTTCCCCGCGATGGGACTCCGGAAGCGCCGATACTCGACCCTCCATGACGAGAACCAGACTCCGAGCACTGGCCCCCGCACTTCTGCTGACGGCACTGCCGTCGGCCCTGTCGGGACAGGAGCCCGGCCACGAGCCCAGCGACCCCTACGATTCGGGCGGACTCCTGATACGCCAGCAGGCGGCCTACGACGTCACCTTCTACGACCTGGATCTGGCCGTCCAACCGGCGGACAGCTCGATCGATGGAACGCTGAGAATGGTGACACGGGTCGTGGCACCCACCAATGAGATCGCTGTCGACCTCGACACGCTGCTGGCGATAGAGTCGATCGGTCTCTCGCAGCTCGAAACGGCGCCGGATCTCCGCTTCGAGCGGGCCGGCGGGCGGGTGTTTGTGCGCCTGCCTTACACGGCTCAACCGGGCGAGGAGCTGACGATACGCGTGGCCTACGGAGGCCGGCCACGCGTCGCCCCGAATCCCCCGTGGGATGGCGGATTCGCCTGGGCGGAGACGCCCGGAGGCAAGCCGTGGATCGCCACCGCGAACCAGGGCGAGGGCGCCGACGTCTGGTGGCCGAACAAGGACCACGTCTCCGACAAGCCGGACTCGATGGCGCTTCACGTCCGGGTTCCGGAGCCGCTGGTCGTGGCTTCCAACGGCCAGCTGCGGCGGGTCGAGGAGCACAGCGACGGCACCCGCACCTACCACTGGTTCGTCTCGACCCCGATCAGCAACTACAACGTGGCTCTGAACATCGCGCCCTATCGGACGATCGAGACCGAGTTCGAGAGCGTCGCGGGCGAGACCTTCCCGTTCGTCTTCTATGTCTTGCCGAGTAGCTACGAGCAGGGCATAGAGCGATTCTCGGAGTTCCTGGAGCACATGCGCTGGTTCGAGCGTGCTGTCGGCCCGTACCCGTTCCGGATCGACAAGTACGGGGTGGCGCAGACGCCGCACCTGGGAATGGAGCACCAGTCGATCGTCGCCTACGGTGCAAGCTTCGACAACGCCGCGATGACGGCAGGGGTCGACTGGGGCTTCGACGTGCTGCACCATCACGAGCTCTCGCACGAATGGTGGGGCAACCTCGTCACGGCAGCCGATTGGAAGGACGCCTGGTTGCACGAGGGCTTCGGGACCTACATGCAGGCGCTTTACCTGCAGGATTCGCAGGGAATCGAGCGCTACCACGAGTACATGGCCGGCATCCGGCCCAGGATCCCGAATGAGAAGCCCGTCGCCGGGCGGCACTCGGCGACCACCAGCGAGGCATGGGGACACGACATCTACTTCAAGGGCGCCTGGGTCCTGCACACCCTGCGGTATCTGGTGGGCGAAGAGCAGGTCCGTGAGATGATCCGCCGTCTGGCCTACCCGAGTCCCGAAGCGGCGCGCGCGGTTGACGGCCGGCAGGCGCGTTTCGTCTCGACCCGCAACGTGATCTCGCTGGCCGAAGAGGTTTCCGGTCAGGACCTGGAATGGTTCTTCGAGGTTTACCTGAGGCAGACCGACCTGCCCCGCCTGGTCGTCAAGGAGGAGACAGGCCCGGACGGCAGGACCTTCCTGCTGAGCTGGGACGTGCCTCGCGGTCTCGCCTTCCCCATGCCGGTGGACGTGCGCCTGGGAGGGGAGATCAGGCGGGTCGAGGTCGGGGCGCGACCGACGGAGGTGCGGGGAGCTCCGAGCGCAGACCTGGAAGTCGACCCCGAGAACTGGGTGCTGAGGGAGCTGCGCTAGGGGGTTCGGGACGACAGGCAGCGGCCGAGAGCTCCTGGCCGCTACTCCGTCGTCGCCACCACGATTCGCGCCTCCTGACGACTGCGCAGCGTCATGGGCATGTCGAAGCCCATCGTGCTGACCTCGCCGGCCGACTCCCGGTCCACCACGGCCATGAGCATCACGCCCCGCTCCGGGTCCCAGACGTAACGGCCCGCCTTGCGGCCTTCCGTAGCGAACACGATCTCTCCCGGGGCTTCCGCGGGAGTGCCTGTCCCTTCGCTGCTATGGAAGCCGTCCGAAGCGATCACCCTGGCCGTCGCTCCGTTCCAGGTCGTATCGCCGGCGAAGCGAGCTGTCCCGTGGTAGGCGCTGGTCGTTTCGATCGGTGCCGACGTCCGAAGGATCACATCGTGCGGCCAGCTCTCCGCCTCGCCGTCTCCCCCCGGCGGCATCCCCAACAGCAGGTCGGCCACCAGCGACACCCAGTCCGCCTGCGTATCCAGTTCCTCGGGTATCTCGGGCTCGTCGATGATCTCGATCTCGCCCGAGGTGAACAGGTACCCCCCGTATCCCTGGCCCACGAGATCCTCGGTATCGACTTCCTGCGGTCCGTTGCCCGTGTGCCGGGATAGCCGGATCTCTTCGAACGTGGCATCGAACCACCGGCCGCGCTCGGTGCGCCGGCCGAAGCGGAGGTCGATCACGGCCTCGGCCTCTACCGATACGGTCTGCGTACCTGCCGGCGTCTCGATCGTGTTCTCCGCCGTGGCGTGGACCTCGTAGCGGAGGGGGAAGTCGACCGGATGGAACTCGTAGATCCCGGGCGGGGATCCGGCGCAGGCCGCCAGGATCAGGGCGGCACCGATGGCGAAGCTGCGCACGCCGGTCAACCCGACGCCTCCAGCGCGGTCACTCCTGTGGTTGCCTACCTGGTTCATGGTAGCGGCGTCGTAGATCCTGCCGTTCACCATGGTGTACCTGACGTTCGCGGACACCCGGAGATTCTCGAGCGGATTACCGTCGATGACTATGATATCGGCGAGCTTCCCGGGCTCGAGCGAGCCGATGTCGCCGTCAAGGCCCAGGTACCGGGCCGGATCGATGGTGGCGGTGCGCAGGGCCTGCACCGGAGTCATCCCACCCTGCTCGAACATCCATATCTCCCAGTGGGCCGCCAGGCCCTGGCGCTGGCCGTGGGCCCCGATGTTCACGATGAGGCCCGCCTCGTCGAGCTTGGTGGCGGCCCGCGCTGCCTGGATGTGGTTCCACTCGTCGTCCGGGGCGTGGATCGCCCGGCGTGAGCGTGCATCCAGACTGCGCCGCGGGACGAACGCCGACAGTCGCTCGTTCGCCCAGACGTCTGTGTGGCGGTACCAGTAGTTCTCTCCGCCGAGACCACCGTAGGCTACCACCAGCGTCGGCGTGTATCCGACCTCGGTCTCACTCCAGAACTGGACCACGTCGTCGTAGATGGCTCCGATCGGCAGCGCATGCTCGATGCCGGTATGTCCGTCCATCACCATCGACATGTTGTGCTGGAAGAGCGCGCCTCCCTCGGGCACGACCATCATTCCAAGCCGACGCGCCGCCTCGAGGACCTGTTGTCGCTGCTCGCGGCGTGGCTGGTTGTAGCTCTTCACGCTGAACGCGCCCACGGCTTGCATGCGCTTCAGGTGAAACAGCGCATCATCCAGGCTGTCGACGATCGCCTTGTACGATCCGGCCGCGCCGTACAGGATCGTCCCCGTGGAGTAGATCCTGGGAGCCGTGATGAGGCCGGCGCGAGCCATCTCGCTAGCCGCGAAGATCTCGCCGGTGTCGTTGGACGGGTCGTGGACGGTCGTCACCCCGAAGGCCAGGCTGGCGTGGTCTACCCAGTTCTCCTGCGGGATGATGCCGTCGGTGCCCATGGAACCGTGCCAGTGGACGTCGATCAGACCCGGCATGACGGTCTGGCCGGCAACGTCCACTACGTGTGCCCCGTCCGGGATCTGAACCTGCTCCCGCGATCCGACGGTCACGATCCGGTTTCCACGCACCACGACCGTGCCGTCCGGAATCACCTCGTCACCGCGCATCGTGATCACCCGGCCTCCGACCAGGGCAACGGTCCCCGCGGGTACGTCGGCGGTGACGTCGAAGCTGAGATCGACGCCCGTTGCAGGCGCGTCCGGAAGCTCTTCGGGAGCTCCCTCGAGGAAGGCGAACGAGTCGGTCAGGTCTCTAGTGAACAGCTCGGGGCCGAGGCTCCAGTGCAGACTTCTGCTGTCGCCGGACCAATGCAGATACTCGCCCGCTTCCGCAGAAACCCGACTCACCGGGAGCGCCTCGGTGTCTGGACCCAGATCCAGCGCCTTTCCAGTGCGCACGAAAGGGGTGATGAAGGCGTGGAAGCGCTCGCGCCAGGCCAGCCAGCGGCCGTCGGGCGAGATCCGGAACTCCTGGGCACGACTCGTTTCCGCATGGGTGCGCTCGTCACCTCCGTCCAGGTCAACGCTGACGAGAAGTGCCATACGGTCGACGTCAGAGCCTGTCCACCGCATGACGTAGACCCGGTCGGGCTCGGCGCCGAAGTGCGGCCGGAAGCCGTCATCGGTAACCAGCCTCGGCTCGCCGCCGTCGAAGGAGACCGCGTACACCCCGGTGTCGCGCGACCAGGTCGGCGTGCGGAGCCAGCCCCCCGCCACCTTCCGGAATACCACAGTCTCGCCGTCGGGACCGAACGCGGGCTCCACGTAGTGGCCGGGCTCCGTACTGAGTGCCCGTCCTCCACCACCGTCGGCCGAGACTACCCGCACGGCTCCCAGCTCCTCGTCGCTCCAGCTGACGTAGGCGATCCAGTCTCCGTCCCGTGAGAAAGTCGGGAAGAACTCGAAGTGCCCGTCCTGTCGAGTGAGGCGGCGGGGCTCGCCGTCCGGGAGGTCCTTCACGTAAAGGTGGCCGAGGGCCTGGAACACCACCCGGTCGCCACGCGGCGACACCTCCACCCAGCGAAGCATCTTCGGGCGGAAGCGGGTCGGCGCTACCTCGACCGCGAACCTGACCGCCTCCAGGGCGGGAACCGTACCCTTCACCCTGAAGGGGATCACGTCCGCCTCTCCGGTCTCGGGGTCAACGCGGCGGATCTTCCCACCGGCCCAAAACACGACGGACCGGCTGTCCGGCGTCCACGCCATCGACGGGTAGACTCCGTGCACGGCCCACGTCTCCTGCAGGTCCCGGTCGAGGGCGTCGTAGACCGGCCACTCCTCGCCCGACCGCAGGTCATGCAGGAAGAGGACGCTCTGGAAGCGCACCCGGCGAATGTAGGCCAGGTACTTTCCGTCGGGCGACGGCGTTGGTCGGATCGCGCCACCCGGACCGCCCAGGAAGCTCTCCGTGTCGCCGTCGTCCCGGTCCAGCCGGAAGATCTGGTAGATCTCGGTATTCGAATCCTTGTCGTACTCGAAGCGGTCCCCCGGCGTAGCGTCGCGGCTGTAGTACAGGTAACGGCCGTCCGGCGAGAAGGCGGGCTCGCCAACGTCTTTCTGCTCGTTCGGGCGCTCCGTCATCTGGAGCCCGTCGCCGCCCGTTCGATGGTAGAGCCAGATCTCGCCGGCACCGAGCGACCGGGTGGAGGTGAAGTGCTTGCGCGCCGCGATGAACTCGCCATCGGGAGTCCACACAGGGCTGTTCAGCAGGCGGAAGCTCTCCTTCGTCACCTGCGTCGGCTCCGATCCGTCCCGATTCATGATCCAGATGTTGTCGCCGCCGCCCCGGTCGCTAGTGAAGGCTATGAAACGGCCGTCGGGGCTGTAGCGAGGCTGCATGTCCCAGGCGAAGCCGCCTGTGAGGGGTGTGGCCTCGCCTCCCTCGAAGGGAATGGTGTAGATATCGCCCAGCACGTCGAAGACGACCTCCCGCCCGTCCGGACTCACGTCGACGCTCATCCAGGTCCCCTCGTCCACGTCGATCTGGATCTCGTACCGCGGACCGGGCGGATCCTGGACGTCCCATGCGGGCGCTTCGGATTCTGCCTCGTCGGTCGCCTCGGATTCCTGGGCCTGTATCAGGCGAGCGGACCACGAGCCGTCACAAAGAAGCGCCAGCAAAGCGACCAGCAGCCGGGTCTCTTCGAATCGGACCCGGCAGAACACATGGTTCTCGCGCATTTGAGTCACAGCGGGTTCAGGTGTGCCCGAGCAGCCCCTCGCTCCTCATGTAGGAGATCGTCCGGTGGAGGCCCTCGTGAAGGGAGAAAGGCGCCGCGAAACCGGTTTCGGCGAGCGCCGGTGCTGCTACGCTGGTGTCGGCGCAGAACTTCCGGACGCGGATGCTGCTGACGGGATACTTCCGCCCCGTGATCTTCCCGGCCAGATCGAAGGCGTACCCGCCGGCGAGGCCCATCGCCAGCGGCAGCCGGACGCCGCCGGATGGCTCGAGACCCAGCTCGCCGCGGATGATGTGAACCAGTTCGCTCACGGTCAGATCGGGCTTGTCGGCGTAGTTGAAGACGCTGACGCCCGCCTCGGAGGGCTTCTCGCTCAGCCACCTGAGGAACGGGGCGAAGTTTCCCACGTAACACAGAGACTTACGATTACGCCCCGAGCCCACGAAGATGAACCGACCTCGATCGATCTGGCGTATCAGCGTGTTGACGTTGCCCCGGTTGCCCTCCCCGAACACAACGGTAGGGCGCACGACGACCGCACGGCGACCGTCTCCGCGTCCGGCCCACTCCGCCAGCAACGCCTCGGCCTCGAGCTTGCTCCGTCCGTAGTCGTTGAAGGGTGCGGGGGCCGTCTTCTCGTCGGGCTGGCCACGGTTCAGTCCGTACAGGGCGACGGTGCTGGTGAAGACGATGGTGCGAACCCCTTCGGCCTCCGCTGCCTGCACGAGGTTGCGGGTACCCCCGACGTTGACGTCGTAGTAGGCCGAGCGTGGCATCACGTCGTCCCTGTGCTCGGCTGCGAGATGGAGGATGAGGTCGATGCCGTCCATGGCGCCGGCCAGATCCTCTGGAACCCGGACATCTCCGGTAACGCTCTCGTCCGCCTCCCGGCTCGCTTCTATATCGAAGGCTCGGACCCGGTGGCCTCGTGCCTGCAGATCTCGTGTCAGGTGTGTCGCGATGAAGCCGGCACCCCCCGTCACCAGGATGTTCAAGTTCGGCCTGCCTTCCGGTCTCTCGCCGTGTCTATTCCGATCGCGAGCCAGGAAACTCCGGGACCAGCTCCCGATAAACGTCGAAAGTACGGCGGACAACAATACCCTGCTCAAAGCCGGACAGCACCACTTCCCGGCCCGCTCGGCCGAAGCGCCTTCGCAGCTCGCCGTCGGCGAAGAGTCTCTCGAGTGCCTCCGCCAGCGCCTTCGCATCCTTCCGGGGGATCAGGAATCCGTTCCGACCGTCCTCGACCAGACCCCGGCATGCGGGTATGTCGGTCGCCACAACGGGCCGTGCGCAGGCGGCCGCCTCGATCAGGATGCGGGGAGTACCCTCGACGTAGCTCGTCGGGAGCACGACCACGTCCACGGAGCGCAGCAGCTCGGGCATGTCCTCGACGTGCCCCAGGTAGCGCACCGCGCCTCGATCAATGATCGCGTCCAGCTCCTCGCGGGAAATGGAGGCGGGATTGGCGGGGTAGAGGAGTCCCGCCATCAGGAATTCCGACGCGGGGAAGCGGTCCTTCAGGTCCTCGGCCGCCCGCGCGTACTCGAACACTCCCTTGTCCCGAAGCAAGCGGGTCGCGAGCAGGACCCGCACTTCCTCCTGCGCGCGATCTTCCTCCGTCGCCGGCGGCCGGAAGCGGTCGCAGTCCACACCGGAGCCGCGAATGACCCGTGCCCTGTCTCGGTCTACCAGGCGGTGTCCGAGGAACGAGTCCCGGTCTGCCTCATTCTGGAAGATTACCCTGCTGTTCCCCCGGGAGAGCGCGACTCTGTAACCCCATTCGACGGGGTGGCGCAGGATTCTCGCGGTGCGGTCCCGGTCCGAGAAGATGTATCCGGCTCCCGTCACCGCGTTCACCACCGCGGTGCGCGGGATCAGGCGTGCGGCCAGGCTGCCGTAGATCACGCACTTAACCGTGAAGTGATGGGCCAGCGCCGGCCCCTGTCGGCGATACAGCCGAGCCAGCCGCATCACGACACTCGCCTCGCGCACAGGATTGATGCTGCCCGCCGAGAAGTCGAACGGCACCCAATCAAAGCCCAGTTCGCGGAGTTGCGGCCCGTACTCGCCGGGAGGAGAGACCAGAACCACTTCCCAGCCCGCATCGGCGATCGCCTCAGCCAGCGAACGGCGGAAGTTGAACAGGTACCAATCCGTGTTCGCGAACAGCAGCGCCTTTGGTCGCATCGGCTCCAGTTCGGGGAGAGGCGTGCCGGCATCGGCCACCGGCTCGAAGTGCCGGCTACCGGCAAGACATTCCGGCGGCTCGCCTTCCCGCAATCGAGCAAGCCACGTGCCGTCGCCGCCAATATTAGCCACGTCGAGCCCCCCGGAGCTATATTCAGGCCCTCGCCCCGCCGCTCCGATCCGGAGGTCTCACATGGTATCCCGGCTTGAAAGGCACGCGAACGCATCGGCTCTCGAGGTCGAGGCTCGCGTCGTGGGCGCCAGTCGCCGGTCGGCCGGGGTCGCCGCGGCCGCATTAGCCGTCGTCGTCTTCGTCGTGGCCTCCGGAGTCTGGTCATGCTCGCCTGTCGGACCCCGACTCGAAGCGGACCTCATTCTCGTTGGAGCGCGGGTCTGGACGGGAAGCCCGGAGACAGCGTGGGCCGAGGCGGTGGCCACCAAGGGCGACAGGCTGATCTTCGTCGGATCGGAGCGCGAAGCTCTCCGCTACCGGGGCGGAGACACCAGGGTCCTCGAGCTCGATGGACGGTTCGTGGCGCCCGGCTTCATCGACAACCACACCCACTTTCAGTACGCCGGCAGCCTGCTCCTGGGGATCAACCTTCTCCAGGTTTCCGACGAAGAGGGCCTGGTGGCCGAGGTACGGGCGGCGCGGGACCGTCTTCCGGAAGGGGCGTGGATAACCGGTGGCGATTGGGGAGCCTACGAGGCGTGGGTGCCGGGCTCGACGGGACGCGAAGAAGGGGAGGAAGCAGCCGCCGGAGAACCCGGAGGGGCGGAAGAGGCCCGCTTCCGGCCGCACCGCTCCATGATCGACTCGATCACTCCCACCACGCCGGCACTTCTCTCCAGGTGGAACGGATCGGATTTTCTGGCCAACGGAGTGGCCCTGGAGCGTTCGGGGGCGACGTGCGCGTGGAGCGGGGTGGAATGTGTGAACGGCCGGCCCACTGGACGTCTCTCTCCCGCGGCCGCCGTGATGGTCCGAGCCGCCATCCCGCGCAAGCCGCTGGAGCTGCGACTGGAGGAGTCCCGCGCCGCCCTGCGGCGGCTGAGGGAATCCGGCGTCACGACCATACACGACATCACGCCTCCGGGTCAGCTCCGGATCTTCCAGGCGCTGCGGGAGGCAGGCGAGCTGACGGTCCGGGTCTACGCCCGATCCACACTGGATCGGTGGGCCGAGCTGGGTGCCGTCGGGGTACGCCACGGCTTCGGTGACGAATGGATCCGGATCGGGGGGCTCAAGGGCTTCGTCGACGGAATCATGGGGAACTCATCGGCCCGGTTCTACGAGCCGTACCTCACCAGCGGAGAGCTGGGTTCCTGGCGGGACATGATGGACCCGCCCGGCAACATGCAGCGCCTGCTGACCAAGGCCGACTCCGCGGGCCAATGGCCACAGGTTCACGCTATCGGGGACCACGCGATCGACACGCTGCTCACGATGTTCGAGCGCACGATGGAGGCGAACGGTCCGAAGGAGCGGCGGTTTCGAGTCATCCACACTCAGGTGATCCGGGGGCCGGAGGTGGCCGAGCGCATGGCGCGACTGGGAGTCATCGCTGAGGTCCAGCCGTATCACACGATCGACGACATGCGATGGATGGAGCAACGAATCGGCGAGCGGGCGAGGTGGGCCTACGCCTTCCGGACCCTCCACGACGCGGGTGTGGTTCTGTCGTTCGGCAGCGACTGGCCGGGAACCAACGCCTCCTGGTATCCCACGAGCCCGGTCCTCGGCATCTACGCCGCCGTGACCCGCCAGACGCTCGGAGGCGAGCCCGAGGAAGGCTGGCACCCCGAGGAGCGGGTGGACCTGGAGACGGCTCTTCGCGCCTATACGGTGAACAACGCCTGGGTGGCCGGGGAGGAGGACCTCAAGGGATCTCTCGAGCCCGGTAAGCTGGCCGATCTCGTCGTTTTTGACCGCGACCCCTTCGGCATAGATCCGGCCGACATCAAGTACTGCCGGGTCCTCTATACGATCGTCGGGGGCGAAGTCGTGTTCGAGCGGGGGGAGGGCTGACTGGATGCAGATGAACCCGAGCCCCACCGAGCTCACCACGGGCGCGACCGACGCCGTCCTCGCGTTTCTGGCGATCGCCTGCATGGCCTACCTGCGCCGCTTCCGCGACGTGGATCCCGCGAAGGTCAGGTTGTGGAGCTGGATCCTCGGTCTTCTCGCGCTGGCCTCCGGGCTGGGCGCCGTGGCGCACGGGCTGGACCTGCCGGAGCCGGTGTGGGAGGCGATCTGGCAACCGCTGTTCCTGAGCCTCGGTTTGGTCGTGGCGCTCTTTGTCGTCGCGGCCATCTACGACCGCTTCGGGGCCGCCCCCGCCCGCCGGATCCTCCCGGTCATGCTGGTTATCGGTGTCATCTTCTACCTCCTGACGCTGGTATTTCCCGGCACGTTCACGGTATTCGTCCTGTACGAGGCGGCGGCGATGGTGATCGCCCTCGTGCTCTATCAGAGCCTCGCCATTCGCGAAAGAAGGGCGTGGGCCTGGCTCATGGTGCTCGGAATAGCGCTGAACATCGTGGCGGCCGGGATTCAGGCTACGGGCTCGGTCAGCGTCGATGTGGGGATCCCGCTGGACCACAACGGGGTGTTCCACCTGGTCCAGATGGTGGCGGTGGTGGTGCTGGTGGCGGGAATCGCCGGAAGCCTCGTGAGGCCGGTGCCGGTACGATGACGGAGGATATGGGATCGTGATGCGATACAAGCTGCTGGGCGCCAGTGGATTGCGCGTGTCGGAGCTCGCGCTCGGCACGATGACCTTCGGCGAGGAGTGGGGCTGGGGCGCTTCGAAGGAAGAAAGCAGGGCGATGTTCGAGGCCTACGCCGGAGCCGGAGGCAACTTCATCGACACGGCCAACCGCTACACGGAGGGAACCAGCGAGCGCCTGGTCGGCGAGTTGATCGCCCCGGACCGGGAGCACTGGGTCGTGGCCACCAAGTACACCCTGTGGATGCGGCGCGACGACCCCAACTTCTCCGGCAACCACCGCAAGAACCTGATCCAGGCTCTGGACGCGAGCCTCGAGCGGCTGGGCACCGAGTACGTGGATCTGTACTGGGTGCACGTGTGGGACTTCACGACACCCATCGACGAGGTGATGCGGGCGCTGGATGACGTCGTTCGCGCCGGCAAGGTCCTCTACGTGGCGTGCGAATACGCTGGCCGAGCTTCGCGGATGGACGCGGTTCGTGGGACTCCAGCTCCGCTACAGCCTGATCGACCGGACCGCCGAGCGCGACCTCCTCCCGATGGCGCGGGCGCTGGACCTGGCGGTGACGCCGTGGAGCGTCCTCGGCGCCGGCGTCCTGACCGGAAAGTACAGCCGCGGCGAGAGGCCGGACGAGGGCCGGGCGCGTGAGGGAGCGGCCACGGTGGAGCGGAATCTGGAGATCGCGGACGCCGTGTGCGACGTCGCCGACGAGATCGGATGCACCCCGGGTCAGGTAGCCCTGAGCTGGGTCCGGCAGCAACCGGGAGTGGTCATCCCCCTGCTCGGTGCGCGGAATCTTCCTCAGCTCGAGGACAACCTCGGGTGCCTGAACGTCGAGCTATCCGCCGATCAGCTGGCCCGGCTGGAGGAGGTGAGCCGGGTCGAGCCGGGCTTTCCGCACGACTTTCTCGCCGATGACTACATCCGCGACATCATGTCTGGCGGAACGCACGACCTGCTCGACAACCATCGGCCGGGACGCGTCGGCTAGACGCTCGCCGCCTTCTTCCGCCCCGTGTAGAAGAACGCCGCCACGACGATTGCCGCCGCGATCGCCACCACCGCGGTGAATCTCCAGAACAGGCGGTTTGCGAGACGGTCGAACCGGTCCACCGCGTCCTCTATGAGCGTCGAGGTCAGCCCTTCCAGGTCCGCCATCACGGCCTCACGCTCGCCACGCACCAGATCCAGCATGCGGTCGGCCTCCGCCCTCAGGTCCGCCATGGCCGCAAGGCGCATCTCGTCGATCTGATCGAAGGCCGCCTCGCGCTGGAAGGTGAGGTCGTCGGTCAATACCCCTACTTCCTCGTGCAGGATGCCCTGGATGTCCGTGAACACGGCCTCCATGGAGTCGACCGAAGTCCGTAGCGCCCGGATCTGCTCCTCGATGACGTCTACGTTGGCGAGGAAACGGGACACGTGCTCGGTCTCCACGTACCCCGAGGCCAGGATCTGCGCCTGCCAGCGAGCCTGCTTGGGCAGATGCTCGGCGTAGATGTTCATGCGGGCCTGAAGGTCGGCCACCTGAGCGTCGATGCTCGCCGCCGCCGCGATCCCTCCCGGCTCGTCGAAGCCCAGGTAGTCGACCCACGCCACGGCCGTCGGCTCGCGCCGGAAGCTCAGGCCGGTGACCGGATGGTCCCGCACCCAGTCGTCGATGAACTCGAGCTCCCCGGTCAGGTCACCGCTCGTCTGAAAGTTCCGCGCCATCGTGGCCGCGCGCTCGAAGATCTCGTCGGCCGCCCGGATCGCGACCGATTGCCAGTCGCCGAACAGGTCGCTTCCGGCTCCATCGGTGAGGTAGGCACGCATCTGGGCCGACAGCACCCAGCCGTCCCAGAATCCGAGGAGCGGATCCGTCCTGAACGTGGCCGCGTACATCGTCGGTATGGCGTTCGTCTTCCACACCAGTGCGTTGTGGCGTACATGCGGATCGTCCGTTTCCGCCATGATCTCGTCGGCGGCTGCCTCCACGACCGACGCCGAGAAGCGCGCGAACTCGTACGAGCGGAACCGGAGCTCGGATGTCGAGAGATCGGTCACCTCTACGGTTCGCATGAACTTCGTCTGGCGCTGCGCCTTCGTGCTGCAGCCGGTGAACGGTGCGAGCAGCGCGAGGCAGAGCAGTCCCGTCCGGCAGGCGCCGGGCCTCAGGCGGCGTAGCGGCATCTCAGCCTCCATCCGCGAAGACCTTCTCCATCGCGGCGACGTTGGAGTTCATCACGCTCATGAAGTCTCCCTCCGCCGGCCGGTTGCCGCACGGATCGAACACCGCGCTCTGCACGCCGAATCTATCGCTCAGGCGCGTCGCCGTCTCGGCAGCCGGCTCGCCCTCCCACAGTATCCACCCTGCTCCGTGCCCGTCCAGAAGCCCGGCGAGCTCCCGCCACATGCTCTCCGTGGGGATCTGATCGGGCTCGAAGTGGACGCTGCGAAGGTTCAGCGAGTAGCGCCTGCTCAGGTACTGGTAGACCGGGTGCGAGGCCAGCAGCGGCTTTCCCGGAGCGCTCGCCGTCAGCCCCTCGAGGCGGGCGTCCAGCTCGTCCAGATCGGCCTCCAGGGCCGCGAAGCCCGCTTCGAACGCCGCTGCCGCTGGGGGGCGGGCGGCCGACATCGCTTCCTTGATCGATCGCGCCTGCTCGAGGGCCAGCATGGGGTCCAGCCACGTGGTGAAGGCAACGTTCCGGTGTTCGTGCTCTCCCTCGGGGCCGTGCGTATGGACGACGGCTTCCTCCTCGACGATGTGAAGCTCCTCGAAGCTCGCCGACGTGTTCACGAGGCGCGACCCCGGCAGCGAGACCTTGCGTACCCAGTCGGCATAGCCGGCGCCGTTCAGCAGGATGAGGTCGGCCGACTGGTAGGCCGCGATTGTCTCGGGGTCCGGCGACCAGAACGCCGGATCGATGCCCGTCGGGGCCGGAAACCCGACGCGTACCGGGTCTCCTCCGATCCGCTCGGCAAAGTAGGCCAGCGGATAACTCACCGCGTACACGACCAGCGGCCCATCCACGGCCGCCTGTGCCTCGCCGGCCTCGTCCGGTCGTTCCGGCCCCCCACAGGCGGCCGCCAGCAGGACCGCCGCCAAGCCGAGGCTGCGAACGACGGCTGTCTCGGAAATCATGATGTCACCCTGTGTCATCCTCTTGCACGTTTGCCGGGCGCCCGGCCGCCCGCTGAATCTACATTCGGATCAGCGCCCGCAGGGCCACGGCGCCGAAGTGGCTCGTCAGGAGGGTCAGCCCCCCCGCCAGCAGCGCTCCCACCGTCAGAACCACGACGATCTCGGACGCCATGAGCATCCCGACCGCCGCCCTCGAGCCGCCGATCTTGAACAGGGTCTCCCGTTCCCGCCGTCTCAGCCGCAGCGACAGAGCGAACACGAGAAAGGCGGTCGCCAAGGTGGCGATGCCCACGGTGATCGCCCCGGCGACGACGAACCGCTCGACGGTGAGGATCGTCCTGAGCAGCTCGCCCATCACCTCCACGGGCCGAACGACCTGTACCTGGTCCGCGCTCTGATACCTCCCCTGGAGAAGTGCCGAGGATCTCTGGTCGGGAGGCACTGCGATCACGGCCGTGATCGGGAAGTCGGACAGGTCGCCGTGGAAGTGGAAGCTGTCCATGTTCTCGGGGGTGATCTCGTTGTACTGCATGACCGAGGCGTTGCCGATCACCACGTTGCCTTCGCGACGCAGAACGCCGCTCGCGGCCTCCGGCTGGGAGAGGTCCTGGTGTCCGTGGCCCAGGCCCTCGATCACCCAGGCGGTCTTCACGTCGACGAAGATGGCTTCGTCGTCGGCCGAGTCGGAGAAGCCCAGCACGCCCACCACCTTCATGCGAAGCGGGTAGACGCCGGCGATGTCGAACACGCTCTCCGGCGACGAGATCACGAAGTCTCCGGGGCCCGCCCCGAGCACCTCCGCCGCCCGCGACCCGAGGACGCACTCGCCCAGCACTGCCAGCTGGCGGCCCTCGACCACGCGGAGGTCCCGGAAGTCGAAGTACTCCATGGCGGTGCCGACGATGGGGTGTCCGCGTGACTCGAATCGGACATGAACCGGGATGGCGGTGGCCAGTCCGGACTCGGCGACACGGCTCGCCTCGGCATGGCGTGTACGCTCAGGCACGTCCGAGCTGAAGTAGAGCGTATTGAGCACGAGCTCGGTGGGGCTACCCTTGGCACCGATCACCAGGGGTGTGGCCTCCGCACGGGCGGTGAGCTGGTTGGAGCTCTGGCGGACCAGCACCCGCAGGCCGATCGGCAGGAAGATGATCAGCGTGATCGCCGTGACCAGGATCGCGGTCTTCACCCTGTGGAAGGCGAGGTACCGCCAGGCCAGGTAGAGCGTCTCCCTCATCGGCCGTCCCCGAAGGCGTGAAACTCCTTGAAGTCCACGACCCGCTGAAAGCGCGACAGGATCTCTCGGTCGTGCGTTACCGCGACCAGCGTCGTGCCGCTCTCGTCCACATAGTTGAACAGGATGTCCAGCACCCGCTCGCGATTCACCGGGTCCAGATTCCCGGTGGGCTCGTCGGTAAGCAGCAGCGGCGGGTCGGTGAGCGCGGCGCGGCACACGGCCACCCGCTGCCTCTCGCCCTGCGAGAGCCGGCGGGGATAGCGGCTCAGCTTGTCGGCGATGCCGACGCGGTCGGCCAGACTCCGGGCCCGGGCCGCGACCTCGCTGTCGAGGCGCAGCGAGCTGTTAATGCGGTAGGGCAGCAGGATGTTGTCGAGCACGGTGAGGTACTCCAGCAGCTCGAACTCCTGAAACACCAGCCCGATGTTCTTGGCCCGAAAGTCGCGCCGGCCTTCGTCGGCGAGCTCACTGACCTCCACGCCGTGGGTCTCAACCTGGCCGCTCCGGGGAAGAACGATCCCGGCGATGAGGTTGAGGAGCGTCGTCTTCCCCGATCCGCTGGAACCGATGAACGCCGTCGTCGAGCCCGGATCGACGTGCAGCGAGGCGATCTCCAACCGAAAGTCGCCCTCGCCGTACCGGAACGAGAGATCGGCGATCCGGATCATGGCCCTCCGGCTCCCGGCGAGGTCCCGCTCGGAGCCGGCGGCGGAAGACCTCCCGGCGCCAGCAGGCGCTCCTCTTGGAGTACATCGAGATCGGTGATCTTCCATGCTCCGTCGACCACTTCGACCCTGAGATCCGCCTCGTACTGGTTGACGCGCTGGTGCACGTGGCCCCAGTGACCCACCGAGCCGGCCACGTTCCACACCGCCCGGGTGCTGAAGCCCTGCTCCCCGGACAGCGGCTGGTTGGTGGCGGCGAGAACTTCCACGCTCTTCACCTTCGCGCGCGCGCCGCCCTGGTTCGCCAGCTCGAGGCTGCGGCGCGTCTCGAGGTAGACGTCGGTCAGCAGCTCTCCCGACGTGCTGCGCTCCAGCGCGTCGTAGATGACCTGCTCGTCCCGGTAGTCGAAGGACTTGTAGATGTTGAGCAGGAGACCCGTTAGAACGCTTCGCGTGTCATTCTCCGAGAGCCGCGAGCCGCGGAAGGCGATCCAGTGGACGACGCCGACGGCGAGCGCGAGGCCAGCCGCGACGGCCACCATCCGGCGAGCGCGTCGCTCGCCCCGCAGGGCCTTCCTCCCGTACAGCAGCAGGAGTGCCAGAATCCCGGCGCCCGCCACCCAGCCCAGGGCGAGCAGCAAGGGGCGCTCGCCGGGCGGCTCCTCGACCTCCACGAGGCCCGGTACGGTCGGATTGGTGAGGAAGTTCTCCCAGCGGAGGACGGGGTCATCCGCGCTCAGGTAGTACGGGAGGCTGCCCGCTTCGTCCGTGGCCGAGCCGGGCACCAGCGATATGCGCTCGGTGAACAGGTCCCACCGCATCTCCACCTCGTCCGGAAGGCCGTCGGTCGGATAGACGAAGATGATGCCGAGAGTGGCCGAGATCGTTTCCAGGTCGCGTGGCGGTTGAATCACGCCGCTGGTGCGGAGGCTCCGGTAGATGAAGTGGATGCGGTCGACGAAGCCTTCCGCCGGTTGGCCGTCTATGGTCACCGGGCTCCGGTCCGCCAGGAACTCCGTCACCCGTCGCTTGATCTCTTCCTGCTCATCGACGGCGATGTTCTCCTTCCCATCCAGGCCCAGATCCACCCACTGCTGGAGATCCTTCGGCCTGGCCACGATTTCCTTGCGCACCTCGAACGGCTCGATGTAGAGGTACGCCGATATCGGCGCCCTGAACTGCCGCCACAGGTTCCGGTTCTCGAACTGCGAGTACCACGGGTCGTCCCAGTTCAGAACCAGCCGCTCTGGCTGCCCCAGATATCGGAAGTCGTTGACGTGCAGACCTCGATGGTAGGCGACGAATCCGACGCTCGCTCCCGACGCGCCGGGCTCGATCCGCGGCGGAGCGATGGTTACCGATCCGGGACGCCCTCGAAGCGGGTAGACAAGGCGCGCCCGGATCACCCTCTCGGCGTCCTCGGGCTGCACCGGCAGCGGCTCGCCCGTGACCTGGTCGCGCTGGACACGGCTTCCGGGCTCGAGCTCGGTCAGGCGGCCGGCGATGGGGGGTCCGTCGTCGGCGCGGATCACTAAGTCCTCGCGTACGAAGCGAAGCAGGCGGTCGATCCACGGCTCCGCCTCGTAGCCCAGCCGCTCGTAGATCTGATCCGGCAGCAGGTTGCGGAACGCCGCGATGTCCCGCGCCCCGATCTCCAGCTCCACCACCACGGAGTCTTCCTCTATGAACACCTCCGAGATGGTCGTGGCCAGCATCGCCCGCGTGATCACCAGCGCGTCGGACCGCAGGAACGACGGCGTCAGAAGCGCCAGCAGCAGGAGCGCAAGGGCTAAGAGAACTCTCTTCACAATCGTTCGGGTAGTTGGATCGCGTAGCAGTCCGGTTTCGGTTCGGACCTATCCGTCGGTCCATGCACTCGTGGGGCGACCCGAAAGCTACGCCCGGCAGGAGGTGGTTTCCAGCTTGGAAGACGAGGCCCGGACGCCGCTACGCGCCCGGGCCGTTGTCGGCCGGCTTCTGGCCAGAAGCCGCGCTACTCGCCGGCCTCGGGCGGAGGCGGCGGAGGCGGAGGCGGCGGAGGCGGCGGTGGGGCCTCGGCCATCTCCTGGACCGCGGCCGGCGCCGAGTCCAGATCCTTTTTCATGCGGCGCAGGCGGATGCCCAGGAAGATCATCACCACGCCAAAGAAGAGCGCGTAGAGAGCGATCAGCCAGATTACGGCCAGGGCCCCGTCACCGGGCTTGAACAGCACGAACATGCCGAACAGGATCGAGGCCAAGCCACCCACGGCGAGAAGCCACTCCTTTTCGATGACCTTCCGCAGCTGTATGGCGGCGACCACCTCGGTGACGCCCTTCACCAGAGCCCAAACGCCGATGATCACCAGCAGCGCGACGGCGGTGATGCCGGGACGGGTCAGAGCAACGATTCCGGCGAGAATGCTCACTATCCCGCCGAGGACGTACCAGTACCACTTCTTGTCTCCGATCCCCATCACGATCTCGGTAACGCCGTCTACCAGGGCATAGATACCGAAAAGGAAGACGAGGAACATCAAGGTCAGGCCGGGCCAGGTGAGAGCAAATAACGCGAAGAGAATCGCGAAGATCCCGCGAACCACGAATGCCCACCAGTACCCGGACATTTGACGAAGCATGGTGGCCTCCCGTATGGGGTCGATTGCCGACCGGGATCTCCCGGCCACGAGTTGATCCACCTCCCCACACAACGACCCTACCGGCGCTGGCTCCCCGCAAGTGGGCCGGCGCACGGATTGACTGCCGTTAATCTAGCGATACCACGAGACATCCGGCCAGTGGGAGCCGGCCCTGCCCCCCCGGTGGGAGGGGGTACCCGACAGAGCCGGACGCGGCTGCCCGGCGAGCGCCGACCGCGCCGAGCGCACGACCGCCCTCGATAACCCTACGCACTTGCCACGCTGGATCTTAGCCACTACGTTTGCTTGATTATTATCAGGCGATTATCGACTGCCAGGTATCCGAGCGATACCCGATAAGACTCGCCCATCCGCCAAGAGCCATCCCAGAGGGGGAGGTGTATCCATGAAGCGTCTGTTTACGGTACTCGCGGCGATTGCGCTGTTCGGCATGCTCGCCGCCCCTGCCCAAGCGCAGGAAGACAAAGTCCGCCTCGGTCTGCAGGGCGGTGTGACGTCGTCGAATTTCTCGGGCGACGATGTCCCGGACGACGCCAGCTCCAAGACCGGCTTCTTCGCCGGCGGCTACTTCAACTACTTCTTCGCCCCGAATTGGAGTGTGGCCGTAGAGGGCAACTGGCTGGCCGGCGTCGGCTCCAAGCGCCCCAGCGGCGATATCAAGCTGTCCTACTTCGAGATCCCGCTCACCCTGAACTTCGCCTTCCCACTCGGGCAGAGTGAGAAGACCTGGCTGGGCCTGGGTGCGGGCTTCACGGCCCTGCTCAATCTCACGTGCGAGGAGAGGGCGGACGATCCCGCGATCCCCAATTTCGACTGCAAGGACGACACGGAGAGCGTTGCCTGGGCCGTTCCGTTCGGCGCCGGGATCGGATTCAAGATGAGCGACGCCGCGGTTGTGTGGCTGGGCGCCCGCTATCAGCTCGGCCTGAACGACACGTTCAGCGATGACACAGCGGCCAAGCTGAACATCTGGGAGTTCGTGCTCGGGGTCGGCTTCCCGGTGGGGTAATCCGATCGGTCTGAGTACCTGGTGGCGTCCTTCGAGGCTGATCCAGCTTCGTCGACGCCGCTGTCAGGCGACAGTCAGAGGCCGCTGGGCACCCCGCTCGGCGGCCTCTTCGCTTGCGCTCGAAGCGCGTGGCAGCCAGGCTGCACACGGCGGATCGGGAATCGTGGCCCGGACGGGCCTGCACTGACGGGGAGACGACAGTGAACTGGCGACACTTGCCGGCCGTGATCCTCCTGCTACTCCTCTCCGTGGTTCCGGCGCGCGGACAGATGATCGGCGGTCTCTCGGTCGGTGCGACGTGGAGCGACCTCGACGGAGACCTGATAGAGGAAGCCGACTGGCGCCGTAGCTTCCTGGCCGGCGTCAGTCTCGATTACTACTTCCTCGGCGGCCTGTCGTTCGGATTCGAGGCCAACTACCTCCAGATGGGGGCCGCCAACATCACGACGACCAACCTCAGTGGCATCGACTTCAAGCTTCAATACTTCGAGCTCCCTCTTCTGTTCAGGTTCCGGTTGAGGTTCGCCGGCTCGTGGCTCGCCCGGCTGCACGCAGGAGTCAGCCCTCAGGTGAAGCTGGGCTGCAACGTGGTGGGCGAAAGCGGAAGCAGCGTCGACTGCGGCACCAGCCCGCCAGCCGGGGATGTCCGCAACTCGGCGTGGGCGGTGCCGCTGGGCGGAGGAGTCGGCTACGACTTCGGCACGCTGCGAGGCGTCGCCGAGGCCCGCTACTCTCTCGGTCTTACGGATGTCTTCGAGCAAGGCAGCGCGAAGAACCGCTCCTGGCAGTTGTTGCTTAGGTTGGAGACCGAGCTGTAACGAAGGGCCGAGCCGACGGCGACCTGCCCGCTCGCGGGGGCCTAGAAGGCCTCACCGATTCCCAGGTAAAACCCGGAGTCGCCCTCGCCGAAGGCGAAGTCGGCGAGGGCGGGGATCGGGCTTCGCCGGCGGCGCTGACCGGGATCTGGCCGGAACCCTTACTGGTTGGCAGTCGAGAACGTGATGGGTTGCGCGATCCAGACCCCCACGGGTCGATCCCTAAGCAAGGCCGGCGAGAAGCGCATGCGGGATACGATCTGCTCGGCGACTTCGTCCAGCGGCTCGTAGCCGCTGGAGGTGTGGACCTGGGTCCGGCCCGGGGCACCGTCCGCCTCGATGTACACCCACAGGATCACGCGCCCTCCCAGGCCAGCGTCGCGAAGCGACTTGGGGTAGATCGAAACGAGTAGGCGCTCGATCTCGCGCGGGTTCAGAAGGCGCGGCTCCGTGTCACGCTCGATATACGATGGAACGTCGGACGGAGCCGCGTTGTCCGGCGGCGGCGGAAGCGATTCGACCGGATTTTCCTCGAACGTGGTCGGGGCGATGGTGATGTCTTCGTCGACGGCCGCCGCGGTTACCCTGGGCGTCGCCGGGCGGGCGATCTGCTCCGGGGGCGGCGGGATCTTCACCTCCGGCGGAAGCTCGATGGCGGCGAGCTCATCGGACACGACTCCCATGTCCCGCGCCTGGAGGTTGGGGAAGTACTCGAAGAGGGTAAAATGGGCGACCACGGAACAGATTACAGCGACCGCGACCCGACCCTGGTAGAACTGCTTGAAGCGGTCGTTGGCGGTCGGCTTCCGTTTCGGTGCCCGGTCGACGATCTCTCTCTCGCTCATCACTCCGACCTCCGTCCCTCCATACTACTCTGACGGCTGGTCTCGTCACAGGGTTTCATCAGTGTCTCACCCCGGAGGGATGACCGGGATCCGTCACGACGATGTCACGGAGTGCCCGCGCCGGCCGTCTCCGTGGTCGCCGCCGGCTCTTGCTCGGCACCGAGGTGATCGAGCATCCGAGGCTCCCACTGGCGGATCATTCCGAGGAACGCGCTGACGAACTCGGGATCCAGGTACACTCCAGCTTCCGTCTCGAGGTGGCGGAGCGTGCGGGCGAGCGGCCACGGCGGGCGAAAGGGCCGTCGGGTGCGCAGGGCGTCATACACGTCGCACACCTGGACGAGCCGACTCATTCGATGCGGCGTACGCCGGTAGTGGAGCTCGGGGTATCCCTTGTCACCCTTCCAACCTATGTGGTGCTCATAGGCCACGATCGCCGCTTCCGAGAACCGCGTTCCGGCGGCGAGCAGGATGCGCGCTCCCTCGACCGGATGCTGCTGCATCCGCATCCACTCATCCTCCGTCAGCTTCCCGGGCTTGTTCAGGACGTCGAGCGGGGTGAGCGTCTTCCCCACATCGTGCAGGAGGGCCGCCTCGCCTACGGTCCGTACGTCCACCGAGGGAAGGGCAAGGGATTCGGCCAGTCCCATGGAAAGAACGGAGACGTTGAGCGAGTGTGCGGCGGAGTACTCGTCGATCTCCTT
>JBDGYE010000007.1:0-73662 GCA_039584255.1 Gemmatimonadota bacterium | reverse complement strand
TCGGCACCCCTCCGGCCCTACTACATCGTGGCCCGGCTGCCGGGCGAGGAGGCCGAGGAGTTCCTGCTGATCCAGCCGTTCACGCCCGACAACCGGCATAACCTGGTGGGGTGGATGGCGGCCCGGAACGATGGCGAGCACTACGGCGAGCGGATCCTGTTCCGGTTCCCGACGGGGCGGCACGTGGACGGTCCCAACCAGATCGAGGCGCGGATCGACAACGACGCTGTCATCTCTGAGCAGTTCACGCTGTGGGGTCAAGTGGGCTCGGAGGTGATGCGGGGGATCCTGCTGGTCATCCCGATGGGGGACGCCATCCTCTACGCCGAGCCGGTCTTCCTGAAGCCGGAGACCCTGGAGTTCCCGGAACTCCGCCGCATCATCCTGGCCGACGCCCGCCAGGTGGTCATGCACCAGACGCTGGACGCGTCCGTCGCCGCGCTGATCGGGGAGCTGCCCGCAGTCGCGCCGGTCGCCGAGGCCGCCGTCCCACGGCCGGAGGCGGCCGCAGCCCGGGCAGACACGGAGCTGGTGGACCAGGTCCGCGAGGAGCTCCGCGCGACGATTAAGAGGCTCCAAGAGCTGCTGGACCGGCTGGAGGGGGGCGGTGGGTGAGGTGCCTGGCGGGCGTCAGGACAAGAGCATGCCCAGCTATCCCTCACCCCGGCGGGGTGCACGCGGCGCAGGCGCGGCTCGATGAGATCGTGAGGCAACGCGGATAGCGCTCGGCATCACGCCGGGCGCCTTCGCTTTGATCGCACGGCGGCGGGCGGGATGGCGCGGAGACAAAGGCGGCGACAAGGAGTGCCGGACCAGCGACTTACCGTTGCTCCTTGGCTGCGTGCGCGACCCCTTCCTGTTAGCTCCTCACCTGAATGCCGTCTATATTCCCTCTGCGGTTTCACTTCCCCTCGCATCCACCTGCCACGAACAGTGAGCCATGTCCAACGTTCTGGGCCGCCTTCGGGAGCGCAGGGTCATACAGTGGGCCGTGGCCTACCTTGCTGGTGCGTGGCTCTTTCTGGAAGCGCTCGGTTTCGTAGCCGATCGCTTTGGGTGGCCACCGTCGTTGGTGCGCGGCGCGATCATCGTGGCCGCCGTCGGCTTACCCGCGCTTCTGATTCTCGCCTGGTACCACGGTGCGAAGGCAGACCAGCACGTGCGTGGAAGGGAGCTCCTCGCACTGGCGGCCCTATTCGCCATAGCCGCTGTCTCGGTTGCGCTGTGGGCTCCGACGCGGGGTCCATCATCCCCCGACCTGGCGGACCAGACTCTTCTGACGGCAGATCGTCCATCCCTCGCCGTGTTGCCGTTCACGACCCGAGCCCCGGCGGAGGACGAGGAGGCCCTCATCTTCTCCGCTGGGCTTCACGACGACCTGATCACACAGCTGTCCAAGATCGGCACGCTCAAGGTTATCTCGCGCACCTCCGTGATGAGGTACCGGGACACTGCGCTGGGGCTGCCGGAGATCGCTCGGGAGCTGGGGGTAGCGACGGTGATGGAAGGGGGTGTGGAGCGGGGGGGGGGCCGGGTGCGCGTCAACGTGCAGCTCATCGACGCGCAGAACGACGAGCACCTGTGGGCGGAGACGTACGACGAGCACCTGACCGCAGCCAACATCTTTGCCATCCGCAGCGACCTGGCGCTGGAGGTGGCCCGGGCGCTGCGCGCCACGTTGACGCCCGATGTCGAAGAGCGCATCGAGGCGCGGCCGACGGAGATTCTCGAGGCGTACGACGTCTACGCGCGAGCGCACTTCCTTGGGACAAAGGGCTCGACGATCCGCGAGGACCTCGAGCGAGCCGTCGACCTCTACAAGCAGGCAATCGAGCTGGACCCTGACTTTGCGCAGGCGCATGCCGGTCTCGCGCATGCATACCTCAACCTGCACGGCCGGGGCTACTTGTCCGCCGCGGAGTCCCTGCCGCAGGCCGAGGCGGCGGCAACGAGGGCCCTGGAATTGGACGAGACGGTGGCAGACGCCCATCTGGCCCTCGGCGGCTATCTGGGGACCGCCGTGCGCTCCGACGAGGCCGAGAGGGAATATCTGAGGGCGATCGAGCTGGGCCCTGGTGACGCAAGGGCGCATGCTGAATACAGCGGCCTGCTTCTCACTCTCAAGAGGTTCGACGAGTCCGTGACCGCAGCACGACGCGCGATCGAGCTGGACCCGCTCTCCACGGCTGGCCGCCGCAACCTCGTAGCCAAGCTCCTGTTCACCCGCTCCTATCGGGACGCGATCTCGGAAGCAGAGACGCTCCTCGAGCTAGAGCCGGACAACGCGGACGCCCTGTACTTCATGGGCGTTTCTCAGGCGCTGATCGGCGAGTACGAGTCCGGCCTCACCCGGCTCCGACGGGCGATCGAGCTCAATCCAGATGACCCGTACTACCCGCCGGCGCTCGCGTACATCCACGCGGCGGCCGGACAGCGGGAGGAAGCGCTTCAGATCCTGGCGCAATCGGGGACGCTGGGCACGCCGGAGATGCCGCTCAAGGAGGTCGCGCTCGTGTACGGCGCGCTCGGCGAGCTGGACCGGGCGTTCGAGTACTTAGATCGCGCCTTCGAGACCGAACGGTCAAGCCTGGTCTACATCGACGCCGATCCCACTGCGGATGCGCTGCGGGCGGACCCGAGGTTCGAGGCGTTCCTGGAGAAGCTGGCGCGGGAATAGGGTCGCCTCAAGGTCCGGTAACACACCCGGGCCCATCCTCAGGAGGCCCCGTCCGGCGGGGCTTTCGTGCATCCGGAGGGTAGGTCGTCTCAATTGATAGAGACGGTTGGTGACAAAGGCGGTGACAAGAAGGGGTCGCCGAGCGCCCGGTTCACGCCGGGCGCTTTCGCTTGCTCGCACGGCGGCGGGCGGCCCAGCGCCTGTATATTGGGGAGCACGCAGCTCAGGCGCTGACCGTTAGGCGGCAGCAAAAGCTCGCACGGTTCGCGTTGCTGACATGGATCGAGCAGTGAGGGAACGGATTACCGCCTGCCTGAAGGGGATCGCAACCGGTGACGCTATCGGCAAGCAGACCGAGACGCTGTCCCGTGAGGACGTTCTCCGATGGTATCCAGACGGGGTTCGTGGGTTCGAGGGACCGCCAGGATCACCCATCCCACGGTACGTCCGGAATGCGAAGCGCGAGTGGCGAATCGGTGAGACCACTGACGACACTGAGCGAACGATCGCCGTGGCGCGGGCAATCCTCCAAGACGGCGAAGTCCGTCACGCGAGCGTTGGTCGCGAGTTGCTCAAGTGCAAAAAGTGCGTTCATCCGGGTGTCAAATCGCTGTGGGAGTTCCACCAGGCGGGGGACCCTGCACGAGTGGCTCAGCGCCATAATGGATGCGGCGCTGCAATCCGCGTCGCACCGGTTGGGATCCTCTACAGTTCAGACAGGCTGGAAGACATTGTAGCGGGTGCCTGGCAGGCCTCGATCTCGACCCATGGGGGGGCGATGGCGATCGCGGCCGCAGCGGCTACCGCAGCCGCAGTATCTGCGGCAATCGACGGAGCATCGCCGCTTGAGATCATTGGCGTTGCCCAGCGTGCGGCGGCTCAGGCCGAACTCCAATGGCCAGGTTCAGCCGACGCCGACTTCGCGGAGGCCGTGCGCACCATTCACAAGGATTTGCATCAATGGGATGAGCTTCACCCTGCGGAAGTGGCCGCCAGATACTTGCCCGAGGGCCCGTTGACGATCGTGCCACTCGCCCTTGCACTCGGGACGCTCATGCAGTCCGCTGAGGCGGCCATTCTTCTAGCGGCGAACATGGGCGGCGATAGCGACTCGGTTGGCTCCATAGCAGGTGCGATCCTCGGAGCGAGGTACCCCGGAACCGTGAACGACGAGTGGTATGCGGTTGTGGAAAGGGTAAACTGCCACGATCTCCTGTCGCTCTCAGAGGATCTGAGTGCACTGCGATGCTAAACGGGGCGGGTTACACCTAAGCGACCCAGCGCCTGGTTCACGCCGGGCGCTTTCGCTTGCTCGCACGGCGGCGGGCGGGAAGCTAGGAGGGAGGCTCTGTCTCACGACGGCGTCGGAGTGAGACCATGCCCAGACTCGTAGTCTTCATCGCCCTGTCCGCCGGATTCGCGTACGTCTCCAGGGCCTCCCTGAAGGACGCGCGTTCTCATGGCTTCTACCGGTTCTTCGCGTGGGAATGCATCCTCGTCCTCTTCCTGCTCAACTTCGAGAACTTCGAGCAGTGGTTCCACGACCCGTTCTCCCTTCGTCAGCTCGTCTCGTGGTTCTTGCTTGTGGCCTCGCTGGTCCCGGCGGTTCCTGGGGTACATCTGCTGCGCACTCAGGGCAAACCGGAGGCGGATGGACGTGCGGAAGGACACCTGCTCGGGATCGAGAAGACAACCCGGCTGGTGACGACGGGTGCCTTCAGGTACATCAGACATCCCCTCTACAGCTCGCTGCTCCTTCTCGGATGGGGTGTGTTCTTTAAGAATCCATCCTGGGCCGGGATTTGCCTGGCGCTGGGCGCGACGGCCTTCCTGGTGGCGACGGCCAGGGTCGAGGAGACTGAGAATCTCCGGTATTTCGGCCCCGACTACCGCGCGTACATGCGGCGCACGAAGATGTTCATTCCTTTCCTGTTCTGAGTCACGCCGGGCGCTCTTGCTTGCTCGCCGGCGGCGGGGAGCCGTAACCGGCATTCGTAGGAGAGCGCGTATAGTGATTGCAGACGAAGCGGATTCTCCCTGAGGTTCATTCTCTCGGACACTGCATTCCGAGCTGCCAGGCTGGGGCCTCCACGTGGAGCGTGCCCTCCTGTGCAGCATAGACGCGTTGAGTGGTGGTGAGGCAAAGAGCCATCTGGGGGATCACTAATGAATGGAGGACAACACTCGCAGGCACTGCGCCCGGTGCTCATCGCTGTCGGGCTGGTCTTCATCTTCGGAGTGTGGCTGTTCATGCGCATCTGGCCGGCGGGGTGGCAGTGGCAGCCGAATCAGCCCGAGTATGAGCAGATGTTCATTGGTGTGTACGCTACGTTGGGCGTCTTCCTCATACTGGCCGCGCGCGAGCCTCACAAGCACCGGAGCCTGATCTTGTTCACGGCCTGGTCCAGCCTCGTGCATGCCGGAATCATGGGTGTACAAGCGCTCCGCGATACCGCCGAGCGGGGACACCTATTCGGTGATGTGCCGGCCCTGGCGATTGTCGGGATCGTGCTGCTGATTCTGGCGCCAAAGGGTTCGGAGCCATCTGCCGCGACCTAGCATGAAGCGGCTGGAGAGGCCATTGTGGATCGCGGTCGGCGTTGCGATCGCGCCCCGCCAGCATGTGGCTAGACAAAGACAGGATCCAAGCACAGATGACAATCCGAATAGTGCGCCTGGGGACTCCGAGGAATCGTGAAGAGGGAGTGCGAGTTGGCACCGTGAGACGTCCGCCCCGCGGTGTCCCGAAGACGGAGTACGCGTCGCGAGACTACTACGACGTCTGGCTCCCCAACTTGGCACCGAGCCCGGAGCTCATGAAGCTGGGTCAAGCGGTGAGCAGCGACGAGGACTGGGGCGTCTTCGCGAAGAAGTACCGAGCCGAGATGGCCGTTCCGGACAAGAGTCGGCTTCTTGATCTCCTTGCGGTCCTATCGCACGGTGCCCACTTCTCCGTGGGCTGCTACTGCGCGGGAGAGTCTCGATGTCACAGGTCCCTGCTCCGTGAACTCCTGGCCGACCGCGGCGCAGACCTCGAGTGAGAGCGCCATCTGCAGGCTCTATCGCACGTTCCGGCGCCCGGTTGTTCGCACGCAGCGCGTGCTCAATGTCTCGACGCTGCGTGCCTCGACGGCACGCCGGGCGCTTTCGCTTGCTCGCGGGGCGGCGGGCGGGATCGTAGACTCACAGCACCTAGCCCCGCATGCGTATTTGCCAGGTCGAACCACGGCCAAGCAGTCTTTGCCGATCCCCCTCCTGGCACGGCCTGTTACGCAGATTGGGAGGTGCATCATGCTGCGTCGAATGACTGGCCTTGTCCTCGCCCTTTCCTTCGCCTTGCTGCTACCGTCCTCCGCGCTGGGCCAGAGGACCGCGAACCACGAAGGATTCTGGATCAGCTTTGGGTTCGGTGGCGGCTGGAGTCTAGATGACGATGTATTCGGAGACACGCAAACGGGATTCGCGTCGCAGCTCCGTATGGGTGGTACTCCGAGCCAGCAGGTCCTTGTCGGTGGGGAAGCCATTGGCTGGACGACGACCGAGGTAGGTACTGACCTCGCCAGAGGAAACGCTCACCTGATAGTCATGTACTACCCCAGCCCGCGAGGGGGACTGTTCCTAAAAGGGGGAATAGGATTCGCAGGCAGCACGGCTGATCTACAGTTTGTCCCGGGCGACGTGGAGCCGGATGGCGGGTTTGGGTTCGGGGCCGCCTTGGGCTACGATATTCAGGTCGCCAGCAATTTCTTTCTGACGCCTACCGTCGACTTCGTCTATCAGGGAATCAGCGATAACAGCGCCAGCTTGCTGCTGCTGACCATCAACGCCATGTGGCACTGAGACTCAGATGCCACTGGGACGCAGGCGCCCCGTTGTTCGCACGCAGCGCGTGCTCGATGTCTCGACACTGCGTGCCTCGACGGCACGCCGGGCGCTTTCGCTTTGCTCGCCCGGCGGAGGGCGGGGTGACAGAGGCGGTGACAGAGCATATCAGCGCTCAACCAGCGCTCGTTTCGAGCTCTTAAGCGTGAGGTCGGTGGTTCAAATCCGCCCGGGCCTCCGCGCAAAGCCCCGTCACGATGGGGCTTTCGTGCATCTGGGGGTGGGCAGTCTCAACAGATTGAGGCAGGCCGGTGACAAAGGCGGTGACAAGAGGGAGCACCCTTGGTCTGCTCCCACCGCGCCCGCGGACTTCGAGAGTCCGGCAGGCCTGGCCCAAACACCTCGAATCTCAGCGTTTCGATGTGGCCAGTTCCACGAGCATGGCGGTATACATCTCCAGCGTGAGGAGGAACGTCTCGCGCGTCATGAACTCGTGCTCACTGTGGCCGGTGTAAACGTCTCCGGGCATCGACGGGCCGAAGTTGACACCGTTCGGAACGAGCCGCGCATGGGTTCCGCCCCCGAGCGAGACCGGTTGGGGATCGGGCTGACCGGTGTAGTGTTCGAAGATATCGAGGAGAACGGGGAGGTGGGGCGCATCCTCGACGTAGTGAGCCGCACTCGTCAGAACGCTGTCCCTGACGGCGATCCCGGTGGCCTGACCGAGGTGAACTGCGCTGGTCTGCTGGCGGACATAATCGCAGTCGATGGCAATCCCCTGGAGCACACCTCGGCACTCCGCCACGTGGTGTTCGTGATGAAGGGTGGGGAGGTGTACCGTAGCCCATGACCGTCGTCTGCCTGCCCAACTGCGCTTTCCTCTCAGAGACCTCCCGCATGGTGGCCGTGTACCGAAAGCTGCGGGAGCTGGGCGCGGACTCGGTGCTGGCTACCCACGGCGGGCCCTACGAGTTCGTGCTGCGGCAGGAGGGCGTGCCCTACGAGCTGATCGAGCCGCGGCTCACCGCCGACGAGGCCCGGCGCCAGCTGGAGGTGCTGACGTACCGACCGTGGCAGCCGCTCTACGAGCCGGCCGCGCTCCAGGCGCATGTGCGGTCGGAGATGGCGTTCTTCGAGCGGCACGGTGCACGGGCCGTGGTCATCGGGTTCACGCTGTCGGCAGCGCTGTCGGCGCGGGGCGCCCGCATCCCGTTGGTGGTGACGCACCTGGGGTCGTTCGTGCCTCCGGCGCTGGAGGCCGCGGGGTTTGCGTCTCGCGAGGCATTCGACAATCCCGTCACGGCCCTTCTCCCCGGGCCGTGGGTGGATTGGGTCGCGGGGCGGGTCTTCACCCGGGCCCGGTTCCAGACCAGAACCTTCAACGCCGTGGCGCGCCGGCTGGGGATCAGGGAGATGATCCGCAGCACGTTCGACCTCCTCATGGGGGATCTCACCCTGGTCACCGACGTGCCGGAGATCCTGGGGATCCCCGGGGATGAGCTCGAGGCATGGCGTCCCACGGACACGCACCGGTTCCGTCCCAACGCACGCCTCGCCTATGCCGGTGCGATGTTCGCCGAGCTGTTCGGCGAGTTCCCCGACGACGCGGCTGAGTTCCTAGAGACCGATCGACCCAAGGTCTACGTCGCCCTGGCATCGAGCCGGCCGGAGTACGTGCGGCGGGTGCGCGAGGCGCTGGAGGGCCTGGACGTCCGGGCCGTCATCGTGACCACCGTGCACCGAGCGGACCCGGGCGCCGGAGCCAACATCCTCGTGCGGGACTTCCTGCCCTCGCATCTCGTGATGCCCCGCTGCGACCTGGCCATCATCCACGGCGGGCAAGGAAGCGTGCAGACCGCCATCGCGGCGGGCGTCCCCGTGATCGGCTTCCCCCTTCAGCCGGAGCAGAACTTCAACCTGCGTCTGGTCGAGCGGCATGGGGCGGGGCTGTGCCGCTCGCTGCGCAGCCTGGCGCGCGGGCGCCTGCGGGACGCGATCGACACGGTGCTGGGAGATCCGGCGTACAAGACGGCGATGGCGCAGTTGAAGGGCTGGCAAGCCACGCGGGATGGCCCGCTTGAAGTGGCGCGCAAGCTCATGGACTTGCCAATACCGTCGAGCAGGTAGCGGATATCGGAGGGCCAATCCCTTGACTTGCCGACCGCTTTCGGCCCGGCGGTCGCCGCGCTTGCCGCACTCCTTCCGCGGATTCTCATGAGTAATCTTTGCCCGGTCCAGCTGCTAAGGCACTGGCTTGCCGGAGCGGTGCCCCAGGCCGGCTCGATCAATGTAGGTCACCCGCCCAATCCTGCACGGCATTGTGTCGTGCCAATGGAGGCTCGACCAGAGAAGCGCCTGGCCGCACGGTGACAAAGGCGGTGACAGCGCCTACCAGCGCTCGTTTCGAGCCTGATAAGCGGTGGCTATACGTGGCAGCTTCATGTAGGCTACCGAAGGGAGCAGCGTTCAACGAAGGAGCCTACATGAGCACGGTCGTCGTTCTCGGCGCGGGGATGGTCACCAAGCCGATGGTCGACTACTTCCTCGACCGCTGCGGTTACCGGGTCGTGATGGCCACCCGGACCGTCTCGAAGGCGGAGCGCATTCTGGCAGGCCGCGCCGCCGGCGAGACGCTCGCGTGGACGACCGACGAGGAGGACCGGCTCGACGAGTTGGCCGAAGGCGCGGACCTCGTCGTGAGCATGATCCCACCGACGATGCACATCCCGGTGGCCCGGGCGTGCCTGCGGCACCGCACACCGATGATCACCACCTCGTTCATCAGCCCGGCCATGGCGGCCCTCGACGAAGAGGCGAAGGCGGCTGGCATACCGATCCTGAACGAGATCGGCGAGGATCCGGGTCTCGACCACATGGGCGTGATGCAGACCCTCGATGCGATCCGGGACGAGGGCGGTCGCGCCTTAAGCGTGACTTCATACGGAGCTGGCCTTCCCGCCTTCGAGCACAACCGAAACCCCCTCGGCTACAAGTTCTCATGGAGCCCGAAGGGGGTGATGCTGGCCGCGCAGGCCCCCGCTGCGTACCTACGGCAGGGCCGCCGGGTAGAGGTTCCGGGCGACCGTCTGTTCGAGCATCACTGGATCGTCGAAATAGAGGGGATCGGCGTGTTCGAGACGTATCCGAACCGTGACTCCACCCGCTACCTGCCGTGGTACGACCTCGACGACAGCGTCTCCCTCTATCGCGGTTTACTTCGCTTCACCGGCTGGTGCAACACGATGCGGGCCCTCATCTCGCTGGGAGCGCTCGATGACTCCGAGGCGATCGAGTGGACGGGGCGGACCTACGCGGACTACACGGCTGGGCTCATCTCTCGGGCCAGGGGAGTAGAGGCGGCCCGGGAGGGCGAGGGAAGCGTATCCACGGCACGGGTCCGGGAGGAAACGGCCGAGTTCCTCGGTGTGGAGGAGATCGCCGATGTGATACAGCGCTTCGAGTGGCTCGGCCTGTTGCCTCATGTTGCGACGCATGTCCTACGCACCCGGTGAACGGGACATGATCATCGTGCACGACGAGATCAGCGCTGAGTTCCCTGGTGCCGGCGCTGAGAACCGCCCGGCGCGCCGCGAGACACGGTCGACCAGCATGGTGGTGGAGGGAGTTCCCCACGGTGACTCGGCGATGTCCCGTGCCGTCTCGCTGCCGGCGGCGATCGCCGCACGACTCATCCTCGAGGGAGTGATCGAGACCACGGGCGTCCTGATGCCCACCTTGCGCGAGATCTACGAGCCCGTGCTAGCGGAGCTGGAGGGATTCGGCCTGGCGTTCACTCACCGGCATACGGGTATTTGAGGACCGTCGCCGTCTCGTCGCGTTCGAATCGCACCACTCTCCATGTTCCTGACCGGCAGAGGTCTGTCACGGCGAAGTCAAGTGGTCGCGGCGATGGAGTCAGAGCTTACGGGCCTGGATGGCGGCGTAGTCGCCTCGGTCAAAAGACGCGACGGGCGGTGGATGGAAGCCCATGTTCACATTTCTCCCCTCACCGATCAGCTTCCAGAGCAGTGGCCAAGGCTGGTTGACACCGATAAAGGGCGGTTCGATCGAGGGCCGCCCCTTTGCACGCTGGGCGCCTTTGCTTGCTAGCAAGCCGGCGAGCGGGTCGGTAGCTTCAAGGTGGTCGTGCTCCCCCTCACACCTGAATCTGGGAAGGCTCGCCGTCCCCTTGCTGGGCTGTCTGCGACTGCGTGACGCTGTGCTTACCTCCCGGTGATCGCGAAACGGGCCAGATAGGAGGACACAGCAGCAGGCGCGCGTCGGCAGTCCGGCAGCACTGTGCCTCTTTGGAAAGGAGAGGTCCTATGAGAAGGATGCTCGTACTGGCGCTTTCTGTCGCGATGGGTCTCCTGACGCTGCCCGATGCGGCCCAGGCGCAGGCTGAGGTATTCCTCCAGATCGAGGGCGTCGAAGGGGAGTCCATGGAAAGGGACTGCAGGGGGTGCATTGTCGTCGAATCCTTCGAGTGGGGAGCGGCCAACGCGGCCGATCTCAGTGCGAGGACTGCGGGCAGGGCAGATTTCTCGGACCTGAGCATCCTCAAGCCTGTCGATAAGGCAAGCCCCGTGCTGCTGCAGGCTTGCGCCACGGGCAAGCGATTCGCGCAGGCGACTCTCCGTGTTGTCTCAGAAGGCCGGGAGTTCTACCGCCTTGAGCTCACAGATGTGCTCGTGAGCGCTAACTCGGTCTCGGCAGCCCACGGCAGCCAACACCCGATGGAGGCACTCTCCCTGGCCTTTGGCCGCGCCGAGTGGACGTACACTGCCTACGGCGCCGATGGCAGGAAGCAGGGAGAGGTCGTCGGAAGCTGGGATCTGAGAACGAACGCACCGTAGCACCTGCGAGTCTCCAGCTCCGGAGTTGTGAGGGACTTGGGACCGGAGAGCCTCTCGTCACAGATTGAACTGTGCCGTACGACCTCGTGGTGTTGGGGCGCAACCTCTTCGAGGTCGACTCCCACGAGATCTCCGAGACGGAGGTCCCGTTCACCATGATGAACGGCATGGTGACACACCGCGAGGGCCCTCTTTCTCCCCGCGGGATTGGTCGTTGTAAACACGCAGAGAGCTCATCACGTTGCGACCTTTGCCCGTGCGTGCGCGATTAGCTATTTGGCTCAGCGATCGATGTGGTTATGATTCATACTCAGAGAAGCAGGGACCCTCTCCCCGTTTCTGAGGCGCAGAAGTGCAAGCTACACACGCATTTGCAGCACACCTGAGAGATGGCCCGCGCGACCGGCTCGGATACGTTTGCTGTACGAAGGGAGTGCAACGATGAGTCGCGACGAGTTCCGTTCACGCGTCTGCAAGGCAATCCAGGAAAGACGTATCGTTCGATTTCATTACGAAGGTGGAATCCGGCAGGTAGAGCCCTATGCGTATGGGGCTGCGGCTTCCGGAAAGGAGCTCCTGATTGCTTACCAGATAGGCGGCTACTCCACGCCAACCACTCCGCCCGGCTGGAACCTGTTTGAAGTGTCCAGGATGGAGGGCCTGATTATCACGAATCAGGTTGCCTCGGGTCTTAGGCCCGGCTATCAGGGGATTGGTGCGTTCGAAACGACGTACGCGCGTGTTGAGGTACAAGCCCGGTCGGGTAGCGACCGACGCAGAGGGCGAGATCGCCGTTCGGGCACGGACCGGCGCAAGAAGCAGGTACCTATCGACATTCCAGATAGGCGGAAAGGAGTAGATCGCAGAAGAGGCGAACGCCGATCTGGGAAGGAAAGGCGTAAGGGGCAGTAAGGGCCGTTGCTGCGCCGGTGCGTTGCACGCTGCAATCCGGTGCCTCCAGGTTACCTGTTCCGGAGCCGCAGTCAAAGCTCCCGCTGTGTGAATCGGCAGCGCCGCGTCCCGCCCTTCCTGGTCCGCCTGGCCCAGGGTCGGAAGCACCAGCAGAACAAACACCCACCTAACCAGCGGCACAGCTGGACGATCAGGGGCAACCCGAGGGACCTCTCCGAGAACACGCAGACCGACTTCCCCTTGGAAGCTCCCGTAGATTCTTGCGACGGGGCTTTCGTGCATCTGGGACGTGGTCGTCTCAACAGGTTGAGAACGGTCGGTGACAAAGGGGTGACAAGCCCAACCGCGCTGGAGCTCTCTCCGGCAGATAAGCCCGCCCACTTCATCCTACCCGGGCAACGGTTCTATACTGTCCTGGAGGCTCCCCCGACAACCCTAGCCTTCAGCCGAGGCTTTCCTGAGTTACGTACGTTTCCGGTTTTCGCGGGCTTGAGAGGAGGAGTGAGCGGCCACTGTCGGGCGAGAGCAGTTGCGCTTTCTGCGCGCTGTCCCATCCCGATTGCAGCTCAGCCTAACTTGTGCCGCGGTGTTGGAGTTACCACGTTCAGCAGGCGCCACTGGTCCGGGTCCCGAAGGCGCAGGGAAGACGTAAAGCGGAGGAAGGGCTGATGTTCGGCCACGGTATCGCAAAGCCGTTCGTCGAGGGAAAGATCGAGGTCGAGAGTGGTGAGCAGTTCGTGGCGAGTGTGGGCGCGCGGTTCTAGGGAATGCTTACCGTCCCTGCCCCGGGCGAGTTGGAATCCGACGCCGCGCTGAGGCGTATAGACTCTTATCCCTGGCTGATTAGCAGGCTGGACCGCGTCGTCAACTGGTCCCGCCGCAACTCCCTCTGGGTCATGCCCTTCTACACGGCGTGCTGCGTGAACGAGTGCATGGCTGCCTCCGCGGCGAGGTTCGATATCGGCCGCTTCGGCATGGAGTGGCTGCAATACAGTCCACGGCACGCGGATCTCATGATCGTAGGTGGGCGAGTCACCTACAAACTGGCACCGGTGTTACGACGCATCTGGGACCAGATGCCGCAGCCCAAGTGGGCGATCGCGATGGGCGCCTGCGCCAGCTCGGGCGGAATGTTCGACAACTACACTATAGTCCAGGGCGTAGACGCCATCATCCCGGTGGACGTGTACGTGCCGGGCTGCCCTCCACGCCCGGAGAACCTGATCTACGGAATCATGATGATACAGGAGAAGATCAAAGGAGAATCCCTGAGCAACCCGCTGCCGAGGGCGGAGAGTCCCGCCGCGGCCGGCCGGCCCAACCTGCCCCCAGAGACGATCGAGCTAGTGGCGCAACCGTTCGGCAATTCCGCTCGCCAGAACCGGATCAGCGGGATCGAGCCCACGTCCGCGACCCAGCGGCCACGCGACCGCCGCGAGAGGCGCCTCGAGCACAGCGACTGACCGTCGGCGGATTGGCCGTCATGCTCTGCTGACTTTGGCCTCGTGAATGAGGTCAGCGATGAAGCGCAGAAAACTCAAGACGCTGCTGCTCGGCGCAGTTGCTGTCTTCGCTGTATTGATCGTCGCGTACCTCCTCGTGATCCGTCCTTGGCATTTGACATGGGGCGCAACGGACGAGGAGGTCAGTCGCACAATGCTCGGGGACGAGCTCAATGCACGCCCGTCGTTCAACGGTACAAGGGCAGTCACCGTCGCAGCGCGTCCGGAGGACATCTGGCCCTGGCTTCTGCAGATGGGCTACAAGCGAGCTGGCTTCTACAGCTACGATCGGCTCGACAACGGCGGAATCCCGAGCGCGGAGCGCATCATCCCCGAGTATCAAGACCTGAAGATCGGGGACATGATTCCGGTTGCGCCCGATTCCTATGTCGAAGTGCTGGAGATGAACCGGGAAGAGTCGATGTTGTGGGTCTTCCGGGTGGAGGGTCAGTGGTCGAATGCTACGTGGGCGTGGGGCCTGTACGAGGTAGACACTGGGCACACACGCTTGGTGAGCCGTCTGCGAGTCCGCTACAAATGGACGCGGCCATCCATCGTGCAGATGCTGTTGGTCGATGCTCTCGAACTCATCATGATGCGGAAGTGCCTTCTCGGCATCAAGAGCCGAGCAGAGGCGCAGGCCCGTGCGCCTGCGGCGCGCACACGTTGACCTCACCGTAGCGCGATCGGGACCAACCCAGGTTGATGAAACCGCAAGTTCTGGCCGGAGAGAGAAGATGGCCTCGATCGAGATGATTGCCGAAGAAGACGCTACTGGTCAGGTCAAGGAAATCTACGAGGACATCAAAGACACTCTGGGAATCGACTTCGTCCCGAACATGTACCGGGCCATGGCCCCGAGGCCCGGTTTTCTCGAGGCGAACTGGAACAAGGTGAAGGCGGTCATGACAGCGCCGGGCCAGCTCGACCGCCTGACCAGGGAGATCATCGCAGTCGCCGTTTCGGCCGTGTCCGGGTGTCGCTACTGAATTGAGGTGCATACTTCCGCGGTGCGGAAGTTGGGATTGGACGACGAAGGTATCGTCGAGCTGATGTCCGTCGTCGACCTGTTCGCAGGATTCAACAAGCTCCTGGATGGCCTGCAGGTGGAGCCGGACGAAAAGCCATGGCATGGGTGAGGTTAGGCCCGAATGCCGTGCGCATTCTTTCGAGACGCCTGATGCAACAAGCACTCTTCTTACGACGAGGTGGTAATCATGACAGCCATGTCCGCGACCATGGAACGACATCATCGCCTGATAATCGCCGGGCTGGCCCTTATCATCCTGTTCTTCCTGGCCTCCTGCCTCTTCCACGACGTCATACCGATCTGTCATTTCTTGTTTGGCTGCGATCACGCAATGCATTAGCCCGGCCAGATTCGAGGCCGGCGATGGAGCGTTTGTAGACCGGGCGGTGGTTTAAGAGGGCGCAAAGCGGCTCAAGAGTTCGGTTCACCAGCACCCCGTTTCACGTCGGGCGCTTTCGCTCGCACGGCGGGGGGTTCAGCTGCTAAGTTGTTAACCTCATGGCGTTCCTGCTGTTGATTGCGGGGTTGCTGTTCATCTGGCTGGCTGTCGAGCTCGAGTTCTTCGGCCTGAGTGCGTCAGCCATCGGTGGGCTGCCCGTGCGCACGCTGGTCCTAGTCTTGGGCGTCCTCTCACTTATCTGGCTTTGGCGTCGCCGCGCGAAGTGGCGCTGAACGGCATCCTCTTGGAGGAATCCCCGTCCCGGTTCACGCCGGGCGCCAGAGGAAGAGGGTCGTAACATGGATCCAGAGACCGTAGAAGCATTGCTCATACTCGGTAAGCTTGCCTTAATCATAGGCGGGGGGTGTGCCGTAGTCGTGGGAAGCCTCTATGTAATCGGCGCAGCTGCGCTGAACTACTACCAGAGGAGAGATCGCAGAGACGAATTGATGCCGCTGTACAATGAAGGGACGATCACCACAAAGCCGACAATCCTTAACGCGTACAGCATTCCAGAGCACAAAACGTGACCCCACGACGACCGGGGGACTGCCTGTAGGTGTCCATCAAACGCCGGGCTTCACGCCGGGCGCTTCGCTCGCTTGCACGGCGGCGGGCGGAAGCCTACTCAGAATGGTAAACTGGAAGGGACTTCCTCGCCGCTTGGTCGAGCCATGACATGCCGGGCCTCTTCCAACGCCTCAAGGCTGGCCGCAAGAACACGTGGGAGCGTCGCATGAACGACCTGCCAAAGCCTGTCGCCGAGTTCCTGAGCGGAAACCGAATCGCTGTCGCGGGTGTATCGCGTAACGCTAGCCAGGCCGCCAACGCCGTTTACCGGAAGCTGCGAGATGCTGGGTACGAGACGTTTCCCGTCAACCCAAACGCTTCTGAAGTCGAGGGAGCCAAGGCTTACCCCAGCCTGGACGCCATCCCTGGGTCCATCCACGGGGTGGTCGTCGCAACGCACCCCAATACTTCGGTTGAGTTGGTGCGCCAGTCTGCCGATTGTGGCGTCGAGCGGGTGTGGTTTCACCGTTCGTTCGGTTCAGGCAGTGTCTCGGACGCAGCCATTCGCGAGTGCGAGCTGGGTAACATCCAGTGCATCGTCGGCGGATGCCCCTTGATGTACTGTGAGCCGGTTGACATCGGTCATCGCTGCTTGAGGTGGTGGCTCCGACGCCGAGGCCGCATTCCGGGCTGAGTGCTGTCCAACACGTGCCCGGGCTTGCTAGGTTCCCGCACCGGCGCACGCCTCAGGAGCGCCCTAAGCCTAGACGTCCTATATTGATCAGCCCCACCCCCTTCGCTCCTCGGGAGGAGCCGATGACTCACCTCCTGGAGCGCCTACAAGCCGCCCTTGCGGACAGGTACGCCGTCGATCAGGAAATCGGTCGTGGCGGCATGGCAACTGTCTTCTTGGCCGAAGACGTCAAGCACAGCCGCCAGGTTGCGGTCAAGGTTCTGAGCCCTGAGCTCGCGTCTACGGTGGGCCCTGACCGTTTCCTCAAGGAGATTCGAACGGTCGCCTGCCTCAACCACCCCCACATCCTACCGCTCCATGACTCGGGTGAGGCAGACGGCCTGCTCTATTACGTCATGCCCTATGTAGAAGGGGAGTCCCTCAGGGAGTGTTTGGGCCGTGAGAAACAGCTCGGAGTAGACGAGTCCGTGCGCATCGCGGTCGAGGTAGCCGATGGGCTCGACTACGCCCATGAGCAAGGCGTGGTGCACAGGGACATCAAGCCGGCGAACATCCTGCTGTCGCGCGGCCACGCTATGATCGCCGACTTCGGGGTGGCGCGGGCGGTCGGGGTGGCGGGCACAGGCCGGCTCACCGTCACAGGCCTCGCCGTGGGCACGCCAGCCTACATGAGCCCCGAGCAGGCGACCGGCACCAGTAGTCTGGATGGGCGCAGCGACATCTATAGCCTCGGGTGTGTGTTGTACGAGATGTTGGCAGGGCATCCACCCTTCATGGGCTCGAATCGCCAGGAGATTCTGGCGCGTCACCTCATGGACCCGGTTCCTTCGCTGAAGGCGGCGCGCTCGTCGATTCCCGACACAGTGGATCGGACTGTGCGCCAGGCTCTCGCCAAAACGCATATCGACCGGTTCGCTGCTGCCAGTGAGTTTGCGGCCGCGCTGAGGATGCCGGTTCGGGGAGAGGGACCGTCGCCAGCGAGGTCGATCGTTGTGCTTCCGTTCACCAGTCTCAGCCTTGACCCTGAAAACGAGTACTTCAGCGATGGCCTTTCCGAGGACCTCATCAACGCCTTGACGCACATCAAGGATTTCCGAGTGGCCGCCCGCACCTCGGCTTTCTCCTTCAAAGGCCGCCCCGCCGACGCCCGTGTCATCGGACGAGAGTTGAACGTCGGCGCGGTGCTCGAGGGTTCCGTGCAGAAGGCAGGCAATCGGCTACGCATAACTGCCGAATTGATCAACGCCGAAGACGGGTACCACATCTGGTCTGAACAGTATGACCGCGACATGGCCGACGTCTTTGCCGTTCAAGACGAGATCACACGGGCAATCGTCGACGTGCTGAAGGTCAAGCTGATCGAGGGTGACAGGGTCGCTTTCAGCCAGCGGCGCACGGATGACCTCGACGCCTACCACCTGTACTTGAAGGGTCGGTACTACTGGAACAAGAGCAACACGGAGGCCTACTGGAGGGCAACCGAGCACTTCCAGGCAGCGATCGAGGAGGACCCGACCTACGCCCGCGCCTACGTCGGATTGGCCGATTCATACGCCAGTCTCGGAGATGCCGGGCACTCTGCCATTTCGCCAAGGGAGGCCTTCTCCACCGCAGGGGCGGCCGTCCGGAAGGCACTCGAGCTCGATGATGGGTTGAGCGAGGCGCACGCTTCATTAGGGCACCTGAAGATGCACGAGTTTGCCTGGGAGGAGGCGGAACGGGCGTTCAAACGAGCCATCGGGCTGAATCCCAACAACCCGTCCGCCTACCGGTTCTACGCGTTCTTCTTTGCCGGGAGAGGGCGGTCGGAGGAAGCCATCGCTACTCTCAAGCGGGCCCTCGATCTCGACCCCGTCTCGCTAGGAACCATGACGGATCTGGGCGTGCTTTCCTACCTGGCCCGAGACTACGACCGGGCCATAGCCCAGTACGAGAGAGTGCTCGAGATGGACCCCGGCTTCACTCGGGCTCATGTGACCCTGGGCTCGGCCTACGCTCAGAAGGGGATGCACGCCGATGCCATCGAAGCGACCCGGAAGGCCATGGAGTTGTCCGGAGATCGGGCGAAGCTGGCTGCGCTTGGACGGGCGTATGGCCTGGCCGGGATGAGGGCCGAGGTACTCGAAGTTGTCGAGGAGTTGAAGGAGCTCTCCAAGGAGCGGTACGTCACGCCTTATGCCTTCACCCTCATCTACGCGTCCCTGGGAGAAAGAGACAAGGCGTTTTCCTGCCTGAAGCGTGCCTGTGATGAGGGCGTGAGCGACCTCATTTACCTGAACGTGGATCCGTTCCTGGACAACCTTCGCGGAGATCCGCGGTTCGAGGCTTTGTTGAACAGCGTCGGGTTTGGGACGTCGTCCGACTCTCTGATCCCCTAAGCAGACGGTCCCTCCGATTCAGGGGGCGGCTCTGACTTGCAGTGGCGCCCACGGCCGTACCAGGCCCGGCCGTTTTCTTGCTCGCACGGCTGTGGGCGGGATGGTACGTTGGCCATGAGCGTCTCCCTCCCAGCGATGAACCGGCCGCAGCCATCGACATGGACCGCAGGAGGTTTCTCACCTGGGCAGCAGCGCTGCCCTTTGCCTTGGCCGGCTCGCCGCGCACACTCCCCAGGCCGTCGAGTCCACGGAAGCCCAAGAAGAACCCCACGAATCTCGACCACTTCACCCTGTTCCTCGGCGGCGACGTGATGACCGGCAGGGGGATCGACCAGGTCCTGCCCCATCCCAGCGACCCGCGTCTCTTCGAACCCTACGTGCAATCGGCCACCCGGTACGTGGAGCTTGCAGAGGCAAAGAACGGCCCGATCCGGGCACCGATAGAGTACTCCTATGTCTGGGGGGACGCCCTCGCAGAGCTCGACCGAATGGCGCCCGATGTGAGGATCATCAACCTGGAGACCAGCGTCACGACGAGCGACCGGCACTGGCGGGGGAAGGGCGTCCACTACCGGATGCACCCGGAGAACGTCCCCTGTATCGCCACGGCCGGCATCGACTGCTGCGTGCTGGCGAACAACCACGTCGCCGATTGGGGATTCACCGGACTGCGTGAAACACTGGACACGCTGGAAGCCGCCGGGATCGAGACGGCAGGAGTCGGGCTCGATGCCGAGGACGCCGCCGCGCCGGCAGTGATGGAGGTCGGCGCGAAGCGCAGGGTGCTCGTCTTCGGGTTCGGAACGAAGACGAGTGGGATCCCCGGAGACTGGGCCGCACAAGACGACCTACCGGGTGTGAACCTCCTGGACGACCTCTCCCACGCCACCATGCGGCACATCGCCGAGCGGATAGGCGCGTCAAGGGTCGAAAGCGACGTCGTGGTTGCCTCGATCCACTGGGGCTCCAACTGGGGCTACCAGGTCCCGGCCGCCCAGCGCGAGTTTGCCCACCGGCTCATAGACGAAGCCGGCGTCGACGTTGTGCACGGGCACTCGTCTCATCACTTCAGGGGAATCGAGATTCACCACGATCGCCCGATCCTCTATGGCTGCGGCGACTTACTCAATGACTACGAGGGGATCTCTGGTCACGAGCAGTTCCGTGCCGACCTGGTGCTGTTGTACTTCCCGGTCATCCATCTCTCGACAGGACGGCTCGTACGTTTCTGGCTGTCGCCCATGCGGATACGCCAATTCCGACTGCAGCGACCTTCCAGAGCGGAGGTGGACTGGATCCGGGAGACCCTGAATCGGGAAGGCCAGCGCTACGAAACCTGGGTGGAGGCCGGGCCGGGCGACACACTGGCTCTCCGGTGGGCCCGCAGTGACAGAGCCGGTGACGGTAAGGGAGGGGTGTGGAATGCGGCGCCCGACGTTGCCTGACTCCCGCGCGCGGCACAGAATAGAGGGTTCGTGAAGTCTAGGCTCGTTCCCGTTTCCTCTGAATACCGACCCGTCCGCCGACGCGCTGCGAGCGAATCCACGCTTCGGTGAGCTGCTCCAGAAGCTGGGGCTGGAGTAGGAGCGCGACGCCCGGACCGCTTGCCACGGCTGCGAGCCGGCCCGCACAGGCTTCCAGGTACACTGCTCAAGGGCGCCTGCGCCGCACGCACTTCTGAGCTTCGCGCGCAGCCAGCCGCGCGCGGCGCCCCGAACCCCCCTACATTCGCTCTCGGGTCTCGAACCAGGAGCGACACACTTGGCATTCGACGGCGCCGCCCGTCTCAAGAAAGAGCTGAGCCTGCTCGACGTGTACGTCATCGCGTTGGGCCCGATGCTGAGCTCCGGCTTCTTCCTTCTTCCGGGGTTGGCCGCCGCGAAGACCGGCCCGTCGGTCGTGCTGGCCTACTTTCTGGCCGGCTTTCTGGTCCTCCCCGCAATGCTCAGCAAGGCGGAGCTGGCCACGGCCATGCCCCGGGCCGGGGGCACCTACTACTTCCTGGACCGGAGTCTCGGGCCCATGGTCGGCACGGTGGGCGGCCTGGGAACGTGGTTGGTGCTGATCCTGAAGAGTGCCTTTGCCCTCATCGGCATGGGCGCCTACCTGGCCCTGTTCCTCAACTACCCTGTGAAGGCGGTGGCCATAGGGCTGACGCTCGTATTCATCGCGACCAATGTGCTGGGCGCAAAGGAGACGAGCGGCCTCCAGCGCTTCCTCGTGATCCTCGTCCTCGGCCTGCTCGGAGCTTTTGTCCTGGCGGGCCTGCTCAGCGTTCTGGGTCACGAAACGACGGAGGCCACGCGCAGCCGGTTCTCGCCGTTCCTCACCCACGGTGGTGAGGGACTGGCTGCCACCATCGGGCTGGTCTTCATCTCGTACGCCGGACTCACCAAGGTGGCGAGCGTCTCCGAGGAGGTCCGCGACCCTGACCGGAACCTACCCCTCGGGATGCTGCTGGCCCTGATCACGGCCTCGGCGGTGTACGTGGTGGGCATCTTCATCATGGTTTCGGTGATCGAGCCAGCGACCCTCCACGGCGACCTGACGCCGGTGGCCACGGCGGGGGTTCGGATCTTCGACTGGCTGCCCGCGGGGGCGGCCTTGGGACTCGTAGTCGTGCCCGCCATCGCCGGGCTGGCGGCGGCCGGGAACGCTGGGATCATGGCCGCCTCGCGGTACCCGCTGGCCATGGCCCGCGACAACCTCGTATCCCGGCGCTTGGGTTACCTGGGCCGCTTCAGGACGCCGACTCTCGCCCTGCTCGCCACCGGCGCCCTGATGGCCCTTGCCATCTGGACCTTGGACGTGGTGAACGTGGCCAAGCTGGCCAGCACCTTTCAGCTCCTGATCTTCGCCCTTGTGAACCTGGCGGTGATCGTGATGCGAGAGAGCCAGATCGAGGCCTACGACCCGGGCTTCCGGGCGCCGCTCTACCCTTGGATCCAGATCTTCGGCCTCCTGGCCCCCTTCCTCCTCATCGCTGTAATGGGCCTCATGCCGATCTTCTTCTCCATCGGCCTCGTGGCGGCCTGCCTTGGCTGGTACTTCTACTGGGCCCGGGATCGGGTGGTTCGGGACGGTGCGGTCTTCCACTGGTTCGAGCGCCTCGGAGAACGGCGGTTCGAGGGCCTGGACCCGGAGCTCCGGGGCATCCTAAAGGAGAAAGGACTGCGGGCGCAGGACCCCTTCGACGAAGTCGTGGCGCGGGCATATGTGGTAGACCTGGAGGCGGACGTCAGCTTCGAGGAGGCGACCCAGCGCGCCGCGGCGCTGTTGGCGCACCGGCTCCCGGCGAGCGCCGACCAGCTCGCGGAAGGCTTCATGCGCGGGACGCTGACCGGCGCCACCCCAGTCTCTCATGGCGCGGCTCTGCCCCATCTCAGGCTTACCGAAGCCCGTGCGCCGGAGCTCGTACTGGTCCGATCGAAGAGCGGGATCAAGGTGTCTGTGGGCGACCAGTTTGCCGACGACCGCCCCCACGGCGAGCTCATCCGCGCCGTGTTCTTTCTTGTGAGCCCGGAGCAGAACCCGGGGCAACACCTGCGGCTCCTGGCAGGCATCGCCGGGCGGGTGGACGACGAGGACTTCATGGACACCTGGCTGTCGGTCTCGCACGCCCACCACCTGAAAGGGGCGATTCTCCAGGACGAGCGCTTCCTCTCGCTATGGGTAACGAGGGAGGCGGCGTCGGCGCCGCTCATCGGGCGGACACTGAAGGAGGTGCAGTGGCCGGAGGGTACTCTGGTCGCCCTGATCCGCCGTGGCCAGGAGATCCTCGTACCCGGCGGCGACACCGTGCTCCGCGACGGAGACCGTCTCAGCATCGTCGGCGACCCGCCGGGTATCCGTCAGATCCGGCGGGAATACAGGAGCCTGGTATGATGCCTACTGTGACATGGTCTGCCGTCGCGGACGCGCTACGAGAGTCGGATCGTGTCCTCTATGCGGAAGCGCAAGCTGAGGCTGTCGATTGCCAGAGTGACCGACGCCTCTAGCGCTTCACCGCCAGACAGTTCACCCGATTCGATCCCCGACCAAACGGCTCGCTCTACCTCACGCTGCGCGGATACGCCGAAGCGTTTGAGGAGCTTTCGGATCTCCAGATTGAATACCTGCTCGTCAAGCATGGTTGTGCCCTCCCGCTCCATCGATAAGGCCGCATACCATGCCTATTCGTGACGTTTGGCCGTGAGCTCCATCGACTTGAACTCTGACCCGTCCGGGAGGATGTTGTACATCTCGCTCATATAGCCGTCGTCGGTCACCCAGGTCACCGATTTGAGCTTCATCATCATCCCCGACGCCGGGTCCTCGAACGAGCCCACCATCACCAGCCGTCCCTCCTCGTCGCGCTCGCCCACGCTGGAGAGAATGCCGCTACCCATGCTGTCGATCCAGGAGCTGACGAACTTGCCGAGCGTGTTGTCGTAGCCGGTCATTCCCACGCCCTCGAAGGGCATGCCTCCGAACGAGCCCTCGTAGTGGTCCATTAGATAGCGGCCACCGAGCGCCATCTTCGACTTCTGCGAACCGGTGGAAACCGCAGGCTCCACCGACGGATCCATCCACATCTTCGTTGTCACTTCGTACTCACCGGCCATGCTGGCGAGCCACTCGTGCTCTTCGCCGGGGGCGGCCGCGGCGATGTACGCCGCCATGGCTTCGTCCTGTTCCGGCTCCTGGGCCAGGGTCGCGACGGGAAAGAACAGGGGAAGCAGCACCGCACATGCGATCAGGCCTGTTCGACTTCTCATGTCACCTCCATTTGTCGATTCCTGTCAGATTCCGGTTTGAGAACCGGGTGTCTCTAGGGTGCCGGCGTTGAGAATAGGCCTATCTTGCGCCTCGTGCCAATCTCGCTGGAACCCGGCCGGCGCCGGCAGCCAGCCCTGTCAAGGTGTGGCTTTCGGGCACCTGGGAACCGCCAGTCTCAACGAGTCGAGACGCGCCGTGACAAAGCGAGTCTGCGGCTGTGCCACGTACGGCGCTTCGCTTCGGGCCGCCCCGGCGGCGGGCGCGGTACCGACACCGCGCCAAGGTTGACGCATCGTGTCGGCTCGTCCTTCTTGGGGCACCCTGAGATACACCGCGAATCGAAGTGGCTCTTTCCCCGCCGGAGTAGATGATCGGCTGGCGGAGCCATCGGGACGACCTCGAACACATAGGTGGGTGGAATGCTATACCTGTCACTGCTGCTCACGGCGCTCGCGCTGAGTTCGCAGGAGCACACATCGGCGCTTCAAACGGTCGAGAGCAATCATACCGTAGGCCAGACGGTCGATCGCCTGGAGGCCATCCTCGAAGAGCGGAACCTGCAGAGATTCAGTCGGATCGACCATGCCGCCGGCGCCCGGGCGGTCGGCGAGGAGGTGCCGCCGATGGAGCTCCTGATCTTCGGCAACCCGGCGATCGGCACGCAGTTGATGAAGTGCGACGCGACGGTCGGAATCGATCTGCCGCTCAAGTACCTCGTGTTCGAGGACAAGGTCGGGAAGGTCTGGATCGGCTACGATCCGCCGTCCCACCTGGCCGAGCGTCACCACCTGGAGGCCTGCATGGCCGTACTCGAGAAGATCAGCGGCGCGCTGGCGGCCATGGCCGAGGCCGCCGCAGCGGCGGACACTTGAGCTGCCGGGTTCCGATAGCGGATCCCGGGTGGGCCATACCGGACCATGACGTCAACCTGCGAAGAGTCAAAGGAGGCCCTTTGGAAGCATCCACCCAGTCTCAAGCGGAGCGCCTGGACGCGATCGTTATCGGAACGGGTCAGGGCGGAAAGCCTCTCGCTGCCGACCTCGCCCGTGCCGGCTGGCGTACGGCCATCGTTGAAAAGGGACGCGTGGGAGGAACCTGCGTCGTCGCCGGTTGCACCCCGACCAAGACGATGTTGGCCAGCGCGAGAGTCGCGTACCTGGCACGCCGCGCCGTGGAGTACGGCGTGAGGACCGGCTCGGTCTCTGTAGACCTCGAAGTCGTGCGGCAACGCAAGCGCCGCATCGTCGACGAATGGAGCGAGGGCAGCCAGAAGGGCCTGCAGCGCCACGCGAACCTCGAACTCATCCTCGGCGAGGCGTGGTTTGTAGGTATCCGGGAGGTGGAAGTGGCGCTCACGGACGGCGGGACGCGACGCCTCAAATCCGACCACATCTTCCTCAACGTGGGCGGGAGACCCCGCATCCCGGCGATCGCCGGGCTCGACACAGTGGCATACCTGACTTCTACCTCGATAATGGAGCTGGAGGAGGTTCCGGATCACCTGCTCGTCCTCGGGGGCGGCTTCATCGGCCTGGAGTTCGGCCAGATGTTCTGCCGTTTCGGGGCGGAGGTGACGATCGTCCAAAAGGGCCCGAGCCTCATACCGCGCGAGGATGCTGACGTTACCAAGGCGATGCGCGAAATCCTCGAGCAAGAGGGAGTGAAGGTACGGACCGAGACCGAGGCTGTCTCTGTGCAGTCGACGGGGAGCGGCATCGATCTTCATGTCCGGACCGGGGACAAGGAGAGCGTGCTGTCGGGCAGCCACCTTCTCGTGTCCGCCGGCCGAACCTCGAATGCTGATCTTCTCCGGCTCGAGTCAACCGGGTTGGCGGTGGACGAGCGCGGATGGATACCGGTCAACGAGCGCTGCGAGACCAAGGTGGAAGGTATCTGGGCGCTGGGCGACGTAACGGGGGCGCCGCCGTTCACGCACACCGCGTACGACGACTACAGGGTGATCCGGGTGAATCTGCTCGAAGGCAAACGACGGACGACGACGGATCGACTGCTTCCCTACGCCCTGTTCACCGATCCGCAGCTTGGACGTGTGGGTCTCACAGAACGCGAGGCCCGGGACAAGGGCCTAGACATCCGAGTTGCAAAGCTCCCCATGTCTCGAGTCGCGAGGGCTATCGAGGTAAACGAGACCCGAGGCTTCATGAAGGCCGTCGTAGACAATTCCACGGGGCGCATCCTGGGAGCGGCGATTCTGGGCACTGAGGGGGGAGAAGTCGTTTCCGTCCTTCAGATGGCGATGCTGGGAGACCTGGCGTACTCCGTGCTCCGTGACTCGGTGATCGCCCATCCGACTCTGGCCGAGTCTCTCAACAACCTCTTCATGACGCTGGACCACTGACAAGCGTTCAGATACCTGTCCAGAGCAACCTAATCGACTTCCGCTCTGCCGAGAGCGCTTGACGCGCCTTCTTTTTCACGCATCGTAGCGGGTGTGGGCGATTCGCAAACCCTGAAGACCGGACGCGGACGTCCAGTCTGGCGACTACGACCCACGAGAACGGGGAAGCCTTGAACGGCTTCCCCGTTTCCGCTTGCCCGTATCTTATCGCCGGGCGCCAGTATACCGTCACGGCGGCAGGCCGGACCCCGCCTGGCCGGGAGCTGAACCGGACCTGATTGTTGGTGTCGTGCAACAGGTGATGAGCCGACGCCACAGATTCCATGGAAGATCTATGACCCGGCGCTATACTCTATCTTCCTGAATTTCAAACGCTTACAGGACAACCCCTCGCAATCGCCTCGCGGCACGGTACTCGCCGCGGAAATCTCGGCATACAGTGTCTCTTGATTGAAGCGAAGACGATGCCTACGGTGAGCCTTTCGTTCCTGCTGATCATCGGTGCCATCGCCGCGGCGACGGGCGTCCTTGGATTCATTACCCCCAACCCGATTTACGGCATGGCGGCGTTGCTGCTGGCTCTGTACGCCGTACACGGGCTGGGTCTCCGCCTCGCCCTGCGGGAACAGGACGACCCGCGGGAGATCCTGAGACTATGCGCGGATCTCAAGGCCGAGCTCGATCGGGCCAGGGCCAAGCTCGAGGCCGAGCAGGCAGAGCGCGCTGTGATGGAACGGCAGTGGATCGGCTAGCCCTCTAGCACGATTGCTCCAACTGGTTCCTCGCCGAAACCGAAAAGCCGCCGACCGCTGCCGCGCCTGCCTGAGTGCCCGCAGTCCTTCTGATCGGTGAGGTTCCCGTGTCCCGGGTGCCCCGCCGCGTTCGAAAGCCGCTTCCACGCACCGGTAGTCGTCACCGCGATGGGGAACATGGTGCGTCCCCGCAACAGTTGACTGCACTTGGGCCAGGGAGCATCGTGCGGGCACGGTCCCGCCGAGTATCCTTGCCAGAAGCCTCTTCTGGCTGCGGTATGCCCACCTGGAGGCGCCTTATGGGACCACGAGCGCGTCCTCACAGTGCGGTCTCCTGCGGAGGACGCCCACATCGAAACACAGGCCTTGGGACGGATTGCCATGATCGAGTGCGCCAGGAGCGAGAATGTTCAGCCTATCTGCCCCCATTGCTCAACTGAGCTGCGTACCGTGTGGTATCAGCAGCTTGCCGGCATGATGGGGAGACGCTTCGTGTACTTCTGCGGGGGCTGTCGCAAGGTCTTGGGCATTTCGCATCGCAAGGGCTTCTGGATGGGATAGGCCACTGACCCACCGCGCACGGGGTGCTTTCGCTTGCTCACCCGGTGCTTCTCAGGTTTCTCAGGTAACGCGCTGCGGAGACCGGTCGGCTAGAAGAACCGGAAGAAACGCCTGAGGGTCAGGACCGCGTAGACGACGGCGCCTGCAGCCGCCAATACGACTAGGGTCTCCAGCGGATCTCGCTCCCTGGAAGTCTCACCCGGAGAGTCTTCGTCTCTCGGCCTCGCTTCGGCCTGATCCGCGTGCGCCGTGCAGAAGTGCAAGCCCTCGCGGACCGACCGCTTGCAGCGAGTTCCGGACTTCGTCTTTCCATGGCATCTGTCCACGTCTCGCCCTCCTGTTCCTTCTTACTTACGAATCCCGGGCCACCTCGGATTCATCCGGAGCAGGGGCATTCGAGGACCCGCGCCGATTCGCTATATTATGCTCGACTCTTCGGCGAGCCCGGCCGTGCCCCTCTCCCGCCGCGACTCCCCGCGTTCAGCTCTGCCCTTCCGGACGAAAGCAGGCGGAGATGAGAAGAAGGCACACCGTTCTCTGGCTCCAGTGGGCGGCGATGACGACGGTGGGCTACTTCATGGGCGCTTACGTGGCCGTCACACTCGGCCATTTCCTCCTGGGTTTTCTGATGTTGCCGGTCGGCGTAGGCGCAGGCGTGGGTCTCATGCAACGGCCCGTCCTGCGCCGTCTGGTTCCGCAGTCAGGTGAATTGATGTGGGCCGGCTGGGTGCTGGCCAGCATGGTGGGCCTGGCCGCCTCATTCACCCTCTCGGGTCTGGTAGCCTCCGCCATCCTCAACATTGAGCGTCCATTCGAGTGGAGCTGGCCGGTCGCCATTCTGTGGGCAGTCACCCTGCTCGTAGGCGGGGGCTTGATCGGGACCCTGCAGCATCTGATGCTGCGGCGGCACACGGGGCGATCGGTCTGGTGGATACCGGCCAGCGCAGCGGGTTGGGGCCTGAGCGTCACCGGATTGGCGGTTGCCTCTGCAATCTCCTTGTATCCAGTCCTGGAGATACTCCTGGCGCCGGCGGTCGCGGGGGCCGTGCTCGGGATCGTCACGGGGAGAGCAGCGATCTGGATCTGCCGGTAGCCGACTCCCCGAGCCAGCTTATGGAGCCATTCCTCTCGACCCGAGCAAGAGCTACGCTCGGCGACGGCCTGCTACTCGAATGTCTCGTTCAGCCCGCACGCAGCGCCCGCCAGACGGGCTTTCCGAACGCGAACAGGCAGGCCCAGCCGGCCAGAATGCCTGGCAGGAAGCCGGCGGCGAAGATGCGGGCCCCTCCGGCGTAGCTTGATTCCTTCCACACGAAGAAGGCCCCGGCGGGAACGAAGAGAATGCAGCTGAGCGCGACCAACAGGAGGCCCATGGTCTTCTGCCTGGCCAGCAGCAGGACGCCCGCCACCAGACCGACGAGCAGCGCTGCCGGGAGCGCGACGTGCCACCCGACGCGGTAGCGGTACATGGCAACGAACAGGAAGAGTCCGACAGTGGAGGCGAGGTTGAGGATCAGCGTCCAACGCACGAGCCCCATGCGGGGTCCGCTCCAGTCCGTCGCTGCACGGCCCTCGTAGCGCTCGAACATGGCCCGACCCGATAGGGTGACGAGCAGTAGAGCCGACGAAACCAGGGCTATGGACTGCTGCGCCAGCGGGACCCCCGGGGGCAGCCCGAAGGTCAGGTAAACCGCCCATGGAAGCACGGCCACGGCGGACGCGAGGGCCAGCCACCGTGCCCAGTACTTGTCCAGGGCCAGCCCGAAGATGGTCGCGCCGAGTGGGATGAGCAGCATCCGCGTGGCACCTACCAGTCGCGGGTTGACGCCGTACGAGCCCCTCTCCAGCGTCACGATCAGACCACCCAGCGCGAGCAGGGCACCTATTGCGATCGCCTTCCGCAGTCGGATCATCTCACCCGGCGCCGAATACGGGTTTCCTGGACTCCAGGCCCCAGATTGTCCACCCTAAGTCAAGGTCGAGCCAGTGGCTTCGCGAGGGCTAGCGTTGAATGTACCGCAGGGCCCCGGCCGGCGCTCACCTCCGAACGATCCGGCGGATGCCTATCGCGCGTTCCGAGGTCGGGAGGGACCACTTCAACATCGGGGGGGCAGGATTCTATATTGTGTAGAGGCCCTTCCTGACAATCAGAGCCGTTGGCGGAGACCGTGTGCGTGTTACTCGAGCGCCCGAAGACAGACCTCGTCGTCCGGCATTCCGTTGGCCGTGAGATCGGCCACGGCGACGGCCGGCAATCTCAGCGAACCGCGGCGGCGTCGCCGCAGTGCGGGAATCCGTAATGGAGACCCCACGCCACGAAATCGAGGCCCTCTACAGCCAGGTCGGCAGGTTCGAGGAAGCGATCCAGGCCGGCCAGAAGTGCGTCGCGTTGAGGCAGGATTTCCCGGTCGGCGATCTGTGTCTGGCCTACGCGTACGCCCACCAGGGAAAGGACGACCGGGTGCAGGAGGTCGTGGATCGAGTCAGCGCCCGGTGGACTGATCCGACCTGGCTGGGTGTCCTGAACGCCTTGCTCGGAGACCATGACCGGGCCTTCGAGCTGCTGCAGCAGGCCGTGGACGACGAGACCAGGCGGATGTTCGTTCTCCACCGGAATCATCTCTTCTACATGCAGGTCGGACCCTGGTTCGATTCGATTCGCTCGGATCCGCGCTTCGCCGATCTGCTTCGCTGCATGAACTTCGTGGACTGAGTCTCGAACCCCATGAGCGGCCGGGATGACCTCCTGTTGACGAAGGGTGACGGGCGGCAGATTCCGTCCCAGACACCCGGGCGCTCCACCACGGGACTCCCTCCTTCCCTCCTGCGCCAGGCCTCGGAGCGCCTTCAGGTAGTCTGCGTTGTGCTCGTCGTTCTGCTCGCGTTCGGCTGGCTCGGGGGCAACTGGGTCGAAGGCGAACTCGCGGCAGAGTTCGCGGATCCGCTTCAGTTCGGCCCCGGTGTGGCGATGATCGTGGCGTCGCTCGTGGTCCTCTTCCTCGTCCGGAGCTCCCGGCTGTCCCCGCCGGCGGTGATCACGGTCGGCCTCGTCTACCAGGTGATCGTCAGTTTCTGTATCCCGATCTCGGAGTACTGGGGCACCTTTCGTGGTGTAGGGGTCGAGTTCCTGACGTCGGACCTGGTGGGCTTCTCCGGAGTCGCGACCTGGATGCTCTTCTTCGCGGTCCTCGTGCCGGCCAGGCCCAGAAACGCGCTGATCGCCCTCACGCTCTCGGGCTCCGCGGTACCCATTACGATCGCGCTACTGGCCCGGTTCGGTGACGCGCCGACCCTGGCAACGGGGCACTTCGTCTCGGTTTTCGTTGTTCCCTACGCGGTCGTCGTCGTCGTGTCCTACATCGCAGCCCGGATCATCTACGGGCTGGGCAAGGACATTCTCCGGGCCCAGGAGATGGGCAGCTACCATCTGCTGGAGCTCATCGGGCGGGGGGGAATGGGCGAGGTTTGGAAGGCGAGTCACAACATGCTCGCGCGCCCGGCGGCGATCAAGCTGATTCGAGCCGATGTGCTGGACATGGAGCCTGGCGGCGTGGATACGGCGCTGACCCGCTTCGAGCGGGAAGCGCAGGTCACCGCCTCCCTTCAGTCACCGCACACGGTCGAGCTGTACGACTTCGGGGTCAGCGACGACGGAGCCTTCTTCTATGTGATGGAGCTCCTCGACGGGCTCGATATGGAGTCCCTTGTCGAGCGCTTCGGCCCACTCCCGGCCGAGCGCGTCGTGCACATTCTGCGGCAGGCGTGCCTTTCCCTCGGCGAGGCTCACCGGCGGGGCCTCATTCACCGAGACCTGAAGCCGGCCAATCTCTACCTGTGCCAGCGCGCCTTCGAGCCCGACTTCGTGAAGGTCCTCGACTTTGGGCTGGTCAGGCAATCGACGCTCGAGTCGCGACGTGAGCCTCCGGTGACGAAACAGGGCTTGCTGGCGGGGACGCCCAGCTATATGGCGCCCGAGATGGCCATGGGCGGGCAGGAGATCGACGGGCGGGCCGACATCTACGCCCTGGCGTGTGTGGCTTACAAGCTGCTCAGCGGGCGCTGTGTCTTCCAGGAGGACACTGTTGTCGCCACGATCGTCGCACACGTGAACACTCCCCCGGAGCCTCCCAGCGCCGTCGCGGAGATGCCGATTCCGGTCGAGCTCGACGGCCTCGTTCTGGCGTGCCTCTCCAAGGACCCTGCGAGTCGTCCGGGATCGGCCGAGGATCTCGCCCGTGCTCTGGATGGAATCCGCCTGGACGAGCCCTGGACGAGGGAGCGCGCTGCGGAATGGTGGCAGACGCATCTTCCCGAGACGATTCCGCAGATGATCCAATCGCCCCCGGTTGCGGAGCACGACGGCTCGACTGGATGAAGGCCAGGCACCAGGCGCGCGGTCGTGAATTGGTGTGACGGACAGGTGGCGTCCGCAGCCCGACTGCGCTTGGCCAGGGTGGCTTCTTCTGCTCGGTCGGCGGCACGTGGCTGCGGATGTAGTGCTGCGCCGCCTCGGCCTCCGCCTCGGCGAGGTTGGGGAAGCCGGGTGGACAAGTCCCGAAGATGTCGGTGAACCCATCAGTGCCGCCGGTGCTGCCCCGAGGTGTTCTGGGGCACCGTCGAGCTACGTGGATGAGTCGCGCTTCTAACTGACCAGCGCGCCGAGGACGGAACCGCAGAGAGCCAGCCCGATCATCAGAGCGCCCGACTGCAGGAGCACCTTTCGGTGCTGGTCGCAGCGGCGGGAGCGATCGGCTCCTTTACCTACGAGGAACATGACGAGCGGCAGCAGGTGCCGGCGCCGGATGTTCAGAAGGGTGCCCAGCGCAAGCAGCCCGAGCAAAGCTCCTGAGACCGCATAGCGAGCGACCCAGCCCGTGCCTCCATCGGCGGCGACACCCGGCTGCCCGCCAAGCCACAGGTATAGGCCAGCGGTGCCGGCGATCATGGCCCCCAGCAGCACGATCGAGGCAAAGGCAAAGACCGCGGAGTCGGCCGCCGCGAGTCTTCCGTACCAGGGACTGATGGCGTTCACCCATTCGTCGAGCTCGGCGGACAGCGATATCACCGCCCGCTCGTCCCCCGAGACGTGATACCTAACCGTGGCGCTGGGACTGGGCCGTACGGTCACGACCGCCAGCCTCGACCGGGACTGTTCGCTGAACTGGAAGTTGGCAGGCGCGCTCTCGACAGTTAACGCGTTGATGGATCGTCCCTTTACGTTATCCAGATCCCCAAACTCGGACGCATCCTCCAGCGTCACCGTACAGCCGTCCGACAGCTCTACCGAAAGGCCGGTCACCATCTCGTCGCCACCCAGAATCTGGACCAGTCGCTGGAGATCCCACGGCTTGAGCCTGACTCCGACTCTGCAGTCTTTGCTCCTGGTGGTACTCATTTGCCGTCCTCCAACAGTCGAATCCGCCGTACGTGTTACGTGTGCAGCCACATAACATGCTTCTAAATAGTGACTTGCGGTCTCCATAGCGGTAAGGGGCATCCACGCCGCGAGATCCCCAGCACCATGCATAACGAGCAAGTCGTGGACCGACGAGGTCGACGATACCGATTCCGAGCTCGCAATAACGCGCCTCGGGAACGGCGCTCTGCGAGGCCGACTCGCACGATGCGCCTGCCCCCGCCTATCTTCCTCGATCTTGCGCAGGACCAGAGGCAGAGTGATCGAACCTGAACCCGGACGTGGGGCGGATGGACTTCTTCCAGCGGCTGTCTGACTTCGGTAACCGGTACGTCGTCGAGCTGGGCATCACGGTGGGGGGCGAGACAGTTCCCTACATGGTCCTGCTCCTGCTGGGTACCGGCGTCTTCCTGACGCTCCGGCTGGGTTTCATCCAGCTCCGTCGCCTGGGTCACGGCTTCAAGGTGACCTCGGGGGCGTACGACGATCCGGAAGAGCCCGGAGACGTATCCCATTTTCAGGCCCTGACCACGGCCCTCTCGGCTACGGTGGGAATCGGTAACATCGCCGGCGTCGCCATCGCTATCCACTGGGGCGGGCCCGGCGCGCTGTTCTGGATGTGGGTCACGGCCGCGCTGGGGATGGCCACCAAGTACACCGAGGTCACTCTGGCCCAGAAGTATCGCAACATCGAGGCCACCCACGGCCACGCCTGGGAGGGGACGGTCTCCGGCGGGCCCATGTACTACATCGAAAAGGGCTTGGGTCAGCACTGGAAGTGGATGGCCGTGCTCTTCGCCCTCCTCCTGGGCGTCACCGCGTTTCTCACCGGGAACGCGATCCAGGCGAATACGGTGGCCGACACCATGCGGACCACCTTCGGGCTGCCGGCATGGGTCACGGGACTGGCGACCTCGGGCATCGTGGCAGCGGTAATCCTGGGCGGGATCACGCGAATTGGCAGAGTGACGGCCGTGCTGGCGCCGGCGATGGCCGCGATGTACGTGCTCGGCGCCCTGATCATCATCTTCCTCAACATGGGTGATGTGATTCCGGCCTTCCGACTGATAGTCCGTGAGGCGCTCAACCCGACCGCCGGCGTGGCGGGAACCGGAGTGGGAGCCTTCCTGGTGACTATGATGTGGGGTGTACGGCGCGGCCTTTTCTCGAACGAGGCGGGTCAGGGATCGGCTCCGATCGCGCACGCGGCAGCCAAGACGGACGAGCCGGTGTCGGAGGGCGTGGTCGCGCTCCTCGAGCCCTTCATCGATACGATCGTCATCTGCACGATGACAGGTCTCGTGATCATCATTACCGGCGTGTGGAACGCGCGAATCCCGACCGAAATCTCGCTCACGGGCGGTGATCTCAGCTACGTCACCGTGGATGCGGCAGGTCGCCGCGCCGACGCCGACGCTCCGGAGGAGCTGGTGATCGAGGACGGACGCTACCCCCGGACCGTGGAGGCGCCGCTCGTGGCCTGGCACGACGTGGCCGTCGAGGAGCTCTTCACGGATGCAGATATGACGCGTCCGTTCTCCGGCACGATTCGTCCCGCCGATGTCACCGCAGTCGGCGACGACGGTCAGAGCTACACGTCGCTGTACGGAATGGCGATCGAGAGCGGAGCCCCGCTAACCCAACAGGGGTTCCGGCTCGGGCTCTCACCGCTGGGCGACTGGGGAGGCCTGATCGTCGTCCTCGCCGTGCTGCTGTTCGCCATCTCGACCGCCATCTCGTGGAGCTACTACGGGGACCGGTGCGCCAACTACTTGTTCGGGGCGCCGGCGGTGCTGCCCTACAAGATGGCGTTCGTCACCATGCACTTCGTGGGCGCGGTTCTCCCGCTGACGGTGATCTGGAACCTGGGGGACATCTTCCTGGCCGTCGTCATCGTTCCGAACCTGATCGCCCTGGTGCTTCTCTCCCCGAAGGTCGTGGAGGAGACCCGCAGTTACTTTGCCCGGAAGCCGTGGCGCGAGAACGAGGCCAAGCGGAAGGCGATGAAGCGGAGGCGCTGGCCGAGCGGATAGCTCTGTATTGACTAGACCTGGCGGCCAGCGTTTCCTGTCGCCGGCTGGGGCCTGGCGTCAGGCGTGACTCCGCCACGCGGAGACGAGATGGTTCGGAAGTTGTTCGCGGTTCTGCTGTCGGCGGCTTCGGTGGCGTGCGGAGGCGAAGGCGGTCGTCAGGAGGCATCGGGACCGCTGTCTCCGCCACCTCCGCCGGACGTCCAAGGCACGTATCTCGGTAGGTGGAGGCTGGAGCTCCTGGCCGCCGACGGCGCTACAGTGGATTCTGCCGCAGTCTGCGCGGGTCAGATCGAGATCCTCGTTCAGAACGGTTCCAGGGTGGATGGCACGATCTCGGCCGATCGGGCCTGCATAACGGGAATAGCAGCGGGCGGATCTCGCATTGCGGAACACTGGTTGATCGATCCGTCCGCCATCGTCTTCGCCGGCAGCGTCGGAGCGAGTGGTTCCGTAGAGTCGTTCCTCGAGTTTCGAGCCTCCGGCTTGTTGGTAGGCATGGCTGGTTCCTGGGGGGACGAGCGGCTCCAGCTGGGATCGGTTCCGCTGCGCCTTCTCTCGGCCATACCCGAGGGTTTCGAGCGGCTGGCCTTCGACGGAACGAGGTAAGCCTCACTCCGAAACGACCCCCGTTCCCTTCGTCTGCCTGCAGACCGCAGCGGGAAGATCCCGGACTGGCTGAATAGCCGACCGTAGGTACGCCAGGAGCCTGCGGCGCCTCCGCTGGCCCAACGTATACTTCGGTTGTGATGACCTGGACTTCGATGCCCGACGACCCGGCGTGGCGACGCGCCGAACTGTCTCGTCTAGCGGCCGGGCTGGCGCTGGCCGCCGTCTTTGGCTGGGTTCTCGTGCGAGCATGGCCCGAGCCTCGCGAGCCTGGGCTGCCGAGGCCGGAGGACAGGTTCTACGTGGCTTCGGACGCGCCATTCGCCGCGCGCATGGCGGCTGAGGATGCCGGCAGGTCAGTGGTAGCGAACGCCGATGTCGAGCAATACCGCGTCCTGTTCGAGAGCCTGTCCGCTCGGTGCGGCGCCGAGACCCCCGAGGAGTTGGCAGCGGCGGTCGACAGTACGCACAACGCCGTCCGCGGGAAGACCGGTAGCTTCAAGTACTCGAGGACGATGGCGGAGATGGGCTTCGCGGTGGAGCTGGCCGGCGATCGAGACTGCCTGGCCGCCGCGAGGTCGGTCGCCGACGGCTACGAGGAAGTGATCTACGACAGCAAGCCGGCCACCGAGTGGCGGGCTTCCGAGCACTCGCCCGCGCCTTGAGAGGCGCTGCGACCTCAGGGTCTCTCGCAGCCCGACGCAGTCAGCGAGAGCTCGACCTGGCGGACGTCTTTGGACAGGCTCTCGTGACGGTCCATCCGCTCGGGGTCGAGGTCTTCAACGACCTTTGAGATCCCGTCGACGTTGTAGTCGAGCCAGGTCTCATCCACGAGGATGAACGCCGCCTGGAGGTCGGAACAGGCCGTGGTGCCGGCGCCATGCCTCGCCGCGGCCTCCTGGAACGCCTGAATTACGCTGGCGAGCGAACCCGCCCAGGAGTCCAGCGCCTTCACGTCTGGGTCGGTGCTCGGAGGTACGACCGACAGCTCTCCGGAGCCCGGCACTTGCTGGATTCCCGCTAGGGGTGGCAGCTCGATTGCCCCGGGCGCCTGCGGAATCGCCTCGTCGTCTCCGGTGACTGCCGGCGGAAGAGTCTGCACAGCCTCTTCGATGCGCGGGTCGGATGAGCCTACGATCCTCTCGGCGCCGACAGCGGCGATCGAGATGATCCCGATGCTGGCCGCGATGTTACCGGCCTGGCTCAGCCTCTTTCTCCACTTCCTGTGCGGTGGCTGTTCTGCGGCTGCCGGGGCGGCATCCCGTTCCGCCTCTCGCTCCTGATCCCTGGGCGCAGCGGCCTCGGCTGCCAGACGTAGGGAGTCCTGCTCCGCCCTTCTCGTGACCGCTTCCTCCGCCCGGCGGAAGGCTGCTTCTCGGGCAGCCCTTCGCTCCGCCTCCTCCTCCGCCTGCCGGGCCGCGTCAGACGACGCTTCGCGGGTCACCTCCTCGTCCCTCCGCCGCACAGCCTCTCGCTCGGCTGCACGGCGCTCGGCATCGATCGCCGCGATCCTGCGTGCCGCGCCCTCCTCCAGCGCCTTTCGCTCCACTCTGAGACGGGTCAGCTCCTGGCGCGCCACCTCCGCCACCTTCTGGGCGCGCGCGGCCATGCGCGCGGCCTCCTGCTCGGCGGCCTGCCGGGCGCGCTCCAGCTCGTCGACCCTCGCCGCGGCCGCCGCCTCCGCCTGCTCGCGGCGCTCCGCCTCGAGGCGGGCCGACTCCCTGGCCGCTTCCGCCTCCGCCGCCATCTGGGCGACCTTTTCCTCAGCAGCCTCCCGTGCAGCCTCCAGCTCGGCAGCCTTGTGAGAGACCTTCTGCTCGGCCGCGTTGAGGGTTGCTTCCTCCTCGGCCGTCCGCCGGTCGGCCTCCTGCTGGATCGCCTGCTGCGCAGCCCGCTTCTCGGTTGCCTGCCGAACGGCTTCCTCGGCCGCCTTCTGAGCTTCCTCCAGTTCGGAGCTCCGGTCCGCAGCTTCGCGCTCGGCGGCTTCACGCCGCTCGGCCTCCATTCGCGCGGCCTCGAGGGCAGCCTCGGCCTCGTCCGCCTTGCGGGCAGCCTCTTCCTCCGCTGCCGCTCTGGCCTTCTCGAGCTCCGAGGCCCTCCGGGCGGCCTCCTTCTCTGCAGCCTTGCGGGCTTCCTCCTCCTTCTTCCGCCGTCCCGCCTCCCGCTTCGCCGCCTTCAGGGCGACCTCCGCCTCCTCCGTCCGCCGCGTGGCCTCCTTTTCCACTAGCTTTCGGGCCTCCGTCAGCTCATCGGCTCTACGCGCGGCCTCCTTCTCGGCGGCCTTTCGCGCGGCGGCCTCTGCTTTTCGCTGCTTGGCCTCCTCTTCGGCCTCCCTGCGCGCTGATTCGGCCTCGGCAGCTCGCCGTTCGGCCTCATCTTGGGCTGCTTCGCGGGCGGCCTCCAGCTCGGCCGCCTTCTCGAGAGCGGCTGCCTCGGCCGCTCTGCGGGCGGCTTCCTCCGACCTGCGTGTCTCGGCCTCGGCCTCGGCGGATCGACGAGCGGTTTCCGCATCCCGTGCCCGCCGTTCGGATTCCTCCGCCACCCTTTTGGCCGCTTCCACCTCTGCGGAACGCCGGGCGGCCTCCTGTTCCGCCACCTGCCGAGCTGTGGCAGCCGCCTCTCGCGTCTCCTCGAGCTCGGCCGCCATGCGGGCCGTTTCCTCCTCGGCGGCGCTCCGGGCGGCCTCGGCTTCCGCGGCCCACCGCAACGCTTCTTCTTCGGCTTTCTTTCGAGCGGACTCGAGCTCCGCCATTCGACGAACGGCTTCTTCCTTGGCGGCCTTGTGTGCTTCCGCCTCCTCGCGGCGGCGCGCGGCTTCCTCCTCGGCGGCGGTGCGAGCGGCCTCGGCTTCCGCTGACTGTCGCGCGGCCTCCTGTTCTACCGCCTGGATCGCCGCTTCCGCCTCCGCGGCTCGCCGCTCGGCCTCCTCCTCGGCGGCCTTCCGGGCGGCCTCGAGCTCCTCGGTCCGGCGGGCCGCCTCCGCCTCTGCCTCTCGTCTAGCGGACTCCGCTGCCTCGAGAGTGGACTGGAGCTCCGCGGCCTGCCGCTCGGCCTCCTCCTCGGCGGCCTTCCGGGCGGCCTCGAGCTCCTCGGACCTGCGGGTTGCCTTCTCCTCGGCGGCCCGGCGGGCGGCATCGGCAGCCTCCAGGGTGGCCTGAAGCTCCGCGGCCTGCCGCTCGGCTTCCGCCTCGGCGGCCTTCCGAGCGGCCTCGAGCTCCGCGGCCTGCCGCTCGGCCTTCTTCTCGGCGGCCCGGCGAGCGGCGTCGGCAGCCTCGAGGGTGGCCTTCAGCTCCGCGGCTTGCCGCTCGGCTTCCGCCTCGGCGGCCTTCCGGGCGGCCTCGAGCTCGGTGGCCCTCCGAGCTGCCTCCTCCTCGGCGGCCTTTCTACCGGCATCGGTCGCCTCCAGGGTGGCTTCCAGCTCAGCCGCTCGCTGGGCAGCTTTTTCTTCCGCCGCCTTCCGGGCGGCCTGGGCTTCCGCGGCTCGCTGAGCAGCCTCCTCCTCGGCGGATTTCCTGGCGGCCTCGGCAGCCTCGAGGGTGGCTTCCAGCTCAGCCGCTCGCTGGGCGGCTTCCTCTTCCGCCGCCTTCCGCGCCGCCTGAGCCTCCGCGGCCTTCCGATTCGCCTCCTCCTCGGCCTCCTTCCGTGCCGCTTCGGCTGCCTCGAGGGTGGCTTCGAGCTCGGCCGCTTGTCGCGCCGCCTCCTCCTCGGCCGCCCTCCGTGCCGCCTCGGCTTGGGCGGCCCGCCGCATGGCCTCCTCTTCGGCCTCCTTCCTCGCCTCTTCGGCGGCCTTCAATGTCGCCTCCAGCTCGGCGGCCCTCCTCTCCGCTTCCTCCTCGGCCGCCTTTGCCAGTGCCACCTCCTCCGCGCGACGGGCGGCCTCCTGTTCGGCCGCCACACGCGCCGCGTTCTCCTCTGCCACACGCCGGGCCGCATCTGCTTCCGTCGCCCTCAGGGCGGTTTCAAGCTCGTTCGCCCTGCTCTCTGCGTTATCGGCAGCCTCCTGGGCAGAGGTCAGGGCCACGGCTCTACGCGCAGCTTCCTCGTCGGCGACTCGAGCGGCCTCTTCCGCCTGCCGGGCGAGGTCTTCCGCCTGGCGTCGCTCGACGGCGGCCTCGGCTTCTTCTCTCTCGGCCGCCTCTTCGGCTGCCTTGCGGGCCGCTTCCTCCGCTGCGGTTCGGGCCGCTTGCAGCTCTTCGGCTCGCCGGGCCGCTTCTTCTTCCGCCTCGCGTGCCGCCGCCTCGGCCCGTTCGCGCCTCTCTGCCATCTCTGCCGCTGTCTTCGCGGCAGCGGCCAGGATAGAGCGTCTAGCGACCTCCTCGGCGAAGACGCCAGGCGCACCTGTCACGGAGGGAACACTCAGCGCGGACCCATCGGTAGGACCATCGGCGGTCGCATCCGCGACCTCCGCTCCGCTCCCGATCTGTGAGCGCTCCGCCGCCCGCATGACGCGCTTGCTGGTCTCGGGAGCGAGCTGACCGGGGACGACCGAGTCCGCGGTCTGGACGTTCCTCCAGTCGAGCAGGGTCCGCTTTTCTCCCTTGCTGAGCGCCCGAGACGTCACGACCTCGTAGAAGGGCAGCGCCTCGGATGGTGAGAACCCGCGCGAGGTTCGCCGCAGGAATCCGCCTCCAGGCTCATCCCGGTCGGCCGAGACGATGATGGCACTGTGCCACGGCTCGCTGAAGTACTTCTCGTGCGAGAGCAGCTCGTCTCCGGAGAGCTCCAGCTGACCTTTCGTGCTGCGCAGGTACCACCCGACCAGGTTACCCTGCATCCCTGCCGCAAGGCGCCGAAGCGCCTCCCAGGCTTTCGGCAGTATCTGATCGCCAGGATCGTCCGAGAGGGGGACGGAAGAGCGGCAAACGCCGCTGATGATCACGTAGCGGGCTCCGACATCGAGGTCCTCACAAAGGTCCCCGGACAGAAGACCGAATGGCCGTTCGCCGGAAGGAGCCGTCGCGAGGTGATCGAGCAGGTCGCCCAGGGCCCTCTGCGTGATGAAGACATCGTACGCGCCCTCCACCTCGGCGGGTGCGTCGGGCGAGACGGGTGTCCAGAGGATGCTGCCGACCAGGGGCCGAGGCGCTCTCATGTGGAAGCGCTCGGCCACCCCGTCAGAAGCCTGAGCCCCTTCCAGGCTGAGCTGTCTCAGTCCTGCTTCGTCTGCCATCTCGCGTCGCGGCCAGCAGGTTTCACGTCTTCGGAAGTGGCGGATCCGCCACTTCGTACGGCCTGAACGACGCCCAACAGCAGCAAGTGGCGTTCCACAGACAGCCCTTTCGGGCAGTGCACTCCCGCCATGTTCGGCGTACCCGGCGATCAGGCGGTCCCGGAAGCCGACTCGATACAGCGGGAGGCCCCATGAATCCAGCAGATTCGAGGGAAGAATGTTAGTCCGGCGTCCAACGCGGCGCTCCAGCGGCAGCGGCCGGATTCGGGGCTCTTCCTTTCGCGGTACCTGTAGCGGAAAGTTGCCCTGAACGGTGAACTTATCTGCCGATCGTGCACGAGGCGTCACGGCGAGGAAAAAAACGGCAGAACACCTCTGCAGGCCCGAATCCCGGGACTTTCCGCCAGGCGTGCCTCAGTCGGAGGCCGAGTCTCCCTGTTGCGCGCAGGTCCCGGCCAGGAGCTCAACCGCCCCGGGGTCCGCTGCCGACGTGAAGGAGTTGTGGAGAAGGCGCGAGACCTGGGCGATGGTCCTCTCGCGTCGCCAGGTCGTCCGTTGCAGGGTGTTGACGAAGACGGCGACGGCCAGATGGCCGGCGCCGCTCGGCAGCGTGATGATTCCAACGTCGTTGATCGCCCCGGCCAGGGTGCCCGTCTTGTGGGCGACCGGCGTCCCGCGAGGGAGCAGCCCCTTGAGCCGCCGCGGACCCGACCTGCTTCTGGTCATGTAGTCCAGCAGGCGCTCCCTCGATTCGGGCGTGAGGCCAGCTCCCCTCAGGTGAAGCTCAGCCAGCAACTGGGCCATGGCGTCCGGCGTTGCTGTGTCTCGGGGGTCGTTCCCGAACCGAAGCCGCGCCTCCCGCCTGTGCTCGGGCGGAAGGGCATCGCGTATGCGGAAGTAGGAGTACCTGTAGAGGTCGCTTTCCGGTACGGTGTTGGGAATCCCCGAAAGGTCGGCGAAGGTTCGCGCCTCGGACCTGTCCACGTCGATCGCCTCGATCCCGAGCTCGCGAAGGCGGCGCGTCACCGACTCCGGCCCCCCCGCCAACTGCAGGATCACGTCAGTGGCCGTGTTGTCTGAGATCCCTATCGTCAGCCACAGCAGGCTGTCCAGCGTGGCGGTGACGGGGCGGCCCCCCGACCAGCTCGCGAGCGGACTGTGGCCGGCCCGGAAGTCGGTTATTGGGAGAACCAGCCTGTCCTTGAGATCGATCTCACCGGCGTCGACGCGTCTGAGGAACTCGAGAGCCATGGGGACCTTCGATACGCTGGCCATCGGGAAGCGGCGGTCTCCGTTCAGGGAGATGCGCGCACCCGTCTCGACGTGAATCGCCGATAGCCCGATGTCTCCGCCTACGCGCCGGGCGATCCGCTCGATTTCGACTCCGACCGAATCCGGGGGCACGCAGGTCCAGTCCGCGGGTGGCGCCGGCGCTTGAGCCCGGCCCGGCGTGACGGTCGAGCAGATGGCGAGCGCGGCGAGCACGGAGCGTAGGTGAGTCAACGGAGGACGACGCATCCGCCGCTCTCGAACCGGCCGCATCCCGTCGGTCATCCCGTCCTTGCCTCCCTTTGCGTCGCTTCCTTCGATCCGGCTCTCGATTGCGAGATCCAGCCGGCTGCCTGGTCTGCGCCGTTTACCGCCAGCGGAGCGATTGGTGCACCATTTTGGCATACCGCGATCGCCCCGGTCCGGACCCCTGGAAGAACCGCCCCTACAGCCCGTACCGGTCCGCGTACGCGAGCAATGCCTTCTCGAAGATCTCCATCGGAGGGCGAACCAGTCCGGCCCCCACCTGCCCGACGCCGGCTTCGCGGTGCGCAATGCCCGTGTTGATCCGCGGAGTGATTCCCAGCTCGACCACCTTCCGGATGTCTACACCGGTGGGGGTTCCGCGGAAGTCGAAGGCCGGAATGGTGAAGTGCGGATGCTCGGTCGTCGTGATCTCGTACATCTCGAGGCTGGCGTTCAGCGCGTCTCTCGGGGTGCCGCTGACGAAGGTGACGATGGCGGGCGCCGCGGCCATGGCAAAGCCGCCGATTCCGGCCGTCTCCGTGATCGTGCTGTCGCCGATGTCCGCGTTGGCGTCGGCGCTGGTGAAGCCGGTGAAGTAGAGCCCGTCGGGCACCTCGGCCGGAGCGGTGAACCAGTCGTCGCCCAGCCCGCTCACCCGGATCCCGAAGTCAGTACCGTTGCGAGCCATGGCGGTCACCAGCGTGCTGCCTTCGACGCCGTGGGCGGCGTCCGCCATCGCCTTACAAGCGGCCATCACCGGATTAAGGACGCTGAGGGCATTGTCGCCGAGGAACGCCAGCACCTCTGCCTCGACCGACGAGTCGGCGGCCACCCCGGCGATCAACGGCGACAGCGCCTTCAGGTACAGGAGCGAGCCCGCCTTGTTACGGTTGTGTCCCTCGTCGCCCATGTGCAGGGCCTCCGCTAGCAGCGCCCTGAGGTCGATCCCTTCACTCCCGGCCAGCGCGTCGGCGAGCAGGGGGGCCATTACCTCGTTCATCCATCGCAGCTTGTCCAGGACGTCCGTACTGTAGGCCCCGTATCGCAGGACCTTCCCGTACCCCTCGTTGAGGTTCGAGTACGAGCTGGTGCCGTGAGTGGCGTCCTCGAGCACGTACACGGCCATCGACGCGGAGATGACACCGGCCATGGGGCCGACCGCCTGATGGTGGTGGCAGGGCGCGAACTCCACAGAGCCGCTCTCGGACAGTGCCGTCGCCTCGGCCTCGTCCGCGGCCAGGCCCTCGAACAGGAGCGCTCCGACCGCGGCCCCACGGAGAGGCCCCGACATGCGATCCCACTCGATCGGAGGCCCGGCGTGCAGGAGAAGGTTGTCCCTCATGCCCGGTATGACTTCGCGGGCTGTGGAGACCGTCTTGAGGATCGGCCGTGCCGAGGCCATCCTCTCGACGGCCGTCCGATTGGCGTGCGCTATATCCACCTGACTACCTCCCCATCTTGCTCAGGATCTCCATCAGCCTCTCGTTGCCTCCGGCCGGCGGGCGCCAGTCCACATGCAGCGCGTCCGCTCCCTGGTCGACGATGCTGTCGAAGAAGGACTCCACTCCGACGTTGATCGCCGAGACCGGAGACTGGAAGGCATCCAGCGGAACCGGGGGAGGCTCCACGCCCGGCTGCCGCGGCCGGCGGCGCGCGAGGTCCTCCAGCGCCTCTGCCGTGTCACGGAAGACCCGCGCGCCCGCGCGCGCCAGGCTTTCCACCTGCTCGCCGAGGTCCTGCGGGTCCTCCTCCGTGCCGACGACGATCGCGGCGAACTCGACGTCCCGTACCGCACGAGCCGCCTCGATGGCCGGTGCCAGCTCGCTCGCAGGATCGGGATGGGCGCCGTCGCCCAGCACCACGTCGAGCAGGATGAGCCCGACCTCCGGGTCGGCGGCCTCCTGACGAATGCGTCGCAGACGAAGGTCGTTGTCGATCATGGGATGCGGCCGCCCTACCGTGAACTCGTCTGCCCCCAGGTCGAGAATCGAGTGCGCCTCGCTCTGGCTCGGGTCCGCGAGCAGCAGAACGTCGTCGATCGACATGTTGGAGTGCAAAGGCTCGAGAAAGGCCCGGAGCCCCTGAAGCACCTCCAGGGCAAGCGTACCGCCGGAGAACAGTCCCCGCAGATAGCCGAAGTCCCGTGCCTCTGCACGGTGTCCCGACGCGGGAGACCGGCTCTCCGGCTCCTCGCGAAGAAGTTCTGCCGCCAGCCGGGCCGCCTCGCCGAGGCTGGCGGCAAAGTGAAGGGACCCCAATCTGGGCGCTGGCGGCGCATAACCGAGCAGGTTCACGACCACCGGCTTTCCCGTTCGCTGTGCCGCTGCCAGCAGGCGTCCGACGACGGCGGGCTCCGGCGGCTTGGAGACGAGCACGATCACTCGGGTTTCCGGATCCCGTGCCAACAGGTCGAGGCCCTGGAGCGCGGTCACGCCGCCGACCTCGGCCTGCAGGTCACGACCACCGGTTCCGATCGCCTGCGAGACGCCCGCTCCCCTGGCGTGGATGCCCGCCGTGACGGCCTGCAGCCCGGTGCCGGCCGCCCCGACCAGTCCGACGGCGCCTCTCCTCACACGGTTCGCGAAGCCGAAGCCGACGCCGTTGATGATCGCGGTGCCGCAGTCGGGCCCCATTACCAGCAGGCCGCGAGAACGGGCCTCTGCCTTGAGGACTACCTCCTGCGCTATGGGGACGTTGTCGCTGTAGAGGAAGACGTGGCGTCCGAGCTCGAGGGCCTCTCTCGCCACTCCCGCGGCATATCGCCCTGGCACGGAGACCAGCACCCACCCGGCCCCGGGCGACAAGCGGGCCGCAGACGACAGGCTGCGCGGGCGAAAGTCCTCGTTCACCTCCGAACCGCCCCGCACGAGCAGCGCTTCCACGCTTCGCAGCGCTCTCGCGGCGTCGTCTTCGCTCTCGGCCTTGACCGCCACCACCAGGTCACCCGCCCGGACTCCCGAGAGCGTTTCGGGCAGGAGCTCGTTCGCCTCCAGGATCTGCAGGTTCTCCGGGCTCCCCATCACGGCCCCGGCGTCCAGCACGCCGGGAAGATCCATCAGGGAGACCTGGAGCTGCATGAGCACGATCGAATCGTGGTAGACTCCCGGCCGGACCTCGCTTCGGACGACCGTCACAGGAGCATCTCCGGGTCCAGGTTCCAGGCCCCGATCCGCCGTTCGCTCTTTCTGGCGGCGAGCGCCCCCACGTGAGCGGGCTCCGGCTCCAGGTGGAATAGCTCCCACCCCGCTGCCTTGCCCCGGTCGCCGTCCACGGCCAGCAGTCGGGCCGGAAGCTCGGGTGGAGGCGTCACTTCTATACGCCGTGGGCGCAGGGCGAGCCCCTGGCCGATGGCCTTGGCGAATGCCTCCTTCCTCGTCCAGCAGACCAGGAAAGCCTGGCTCCTCTGCGCGCTCGGGACTCGCCGGAACAGGGCCCGCTCTGTCGAAGAGAGGCATCGTGCCGCCAGGCGATCGACGTTCGAGAGCGGGCGCATGAGCTCGATGTCGACCCCGATGCCATGTCCCCGGGCGATTCCGACGAGGAGGAGATCCGCCGAATGCGCGAGGCTGAAGTGAAGAGACCCGTTCGGTGTCGGACCGGCCAGAGCCGGTTTGCCCTTTGCGCCGTATTCGAAGCGAAGATGGTCCGGTGTCGTGTCCGTATAGGAGGCCAGAAGGTATCGCAGCAGCCCCCGGCTTGCCGCCGCCCGTCTACGCTGACGGTCCACGCGCAGGCGACGGATGCGGTCCCTCTCGTCCGCCGAAAGGACGCCGAGCAACTCCTCCGCCACGCCCGCGGACAGGCAGAGAGAAGCGGCCCAGAGGTGGATCTCGTCTTCGCCCAGGCACATCGTGCCCTCGGACGGGCCGGGGAATGCTTTGAACTCGGGCCCTTCCCACCTGACGCGCGGATCTGGGCCCCGCGTCTCGGTAGTGGGTGCTTTGGCGTCTGAGCCGCTCATTTCCTCCAGGACCGTGGATCGGGAAGACGGACGACCGATGAGCACAAGCTACGCCCGGCCGGGCACCTCAAGGTAGATGCGTGATGCGAGCCCCCTGCGACGAGCCCCGCCGGGTGGCGGGGCCTTTCACATCTCTTCTGGGTGAATCCGAGGATCAGGCCGCGTTCCGCCGGGCCTCCTCGTTGGCCAGGAGCTGAACCAGGGCACCGATCGCGTCAGCGTAGCAAGACAACGCGCGCTCCTTGCGGTGTAGCTCCTCTACCCGGTGGAATACCATGTGCGCGACTGCGAGCTCGAGCTGCGGAAGGTCCTCCGCCTCTGCGGCGAAGCCATCGGAGTCGTAGTCACGCGCCGCCTCGATCAAGCGCAGCACGCTCGTCGGAAGACAGCCCTGCCCCTTCTCCAGAGCGGTGTCCCAGTACAGCGTCCAATCGTAGATCGTCGGCTTCATCGCTCCCTCTCAGCGGAGGTGGGTCACCAGGAGACGGTGCAAGAAGCAACCCATCCGCGGACGCGGGCTCGCCGCCAGCACGGGAGCGCCCGTGCTGACTGCCGATTGGCGGAGACCGCCGAGGTACGGAGCCGCTCCGTAGACCGGCCGACTTTGGCGAAGAGGGTGAATTCGTTGCAAAAGCCCGGATTCGCCCATCGCTGTCACGACTCGACCACACGACTGTCCGCCCGTTGCCCGGATCGCTGCCGATCCTCAACTTTGGGCCTTCGAAGACCGCTCCCGTGAGTCCTCTGAGCAGATCTCCGAGGCGGCGTCATCGCAGCATGAAACAGATCGAGTAACGTGAGCGTCACCCGCGCGATCCTGATCGAGCGCCACGGACCCCCGGAAGTGTTTGTCGAAAGGGAGGTTCCGCTTCCCGAGACCGGCCTGGGCGAGGTACACGTCCGGATCGAAGCGGCGGGCATCAACTACGCCGATCTGTTCATGCGGCTGGGGCTCTACGATACCGTACCGTCGCGCCCGTACAGCCCGGGATTCGAAGTCTCGGGTGTGGTGGCGGGTGTTGGCCCCGACGTCGATGATTGGCGGGAGGGGGACACCGTTGTCGCGCTCCTCAGGTACGGCGGCTACGCACGCGACGTTGTGGTCCCCGTTCGGCACGTGTTCTCCTACCCGGATTCGCTCACGGCCGTCGAGGCGGCCGCGGTGCCCGTGGTCTTTCTTACCGCGTGGGTCTGCCTGTTCGAGGCCGCTCGGGCGAGGGCCGACGAGACGGCGCTCGTCCTTGCGGCGGGCGGCGGAGTGGGATCAGCCGCCGTTCAGCTGGCCGTGCGCCACGGAATGCGGGTGATCGGCACCGCCGGCACCCGGGCCAAGCGGGATTTCGTCACAGGGGAGCTGGCTGCGGAGGCCTGCTTCGACTCTCGCGGCGAGTGGGAGCGCGAGGTCGCGCGCTTCGTCGGCGAGCGGGGGATCGATGTGGCCCTCGACGCCGTCGGCGGGCGTGCCACCGACGCCTGCCGCCGACTCCTGGCTCCGCTCGGTCGCCTCGTCTTCTACGGGATGAGCGCGGCCATGTCGGGGGGGAAGCGCAACTGGCCGAAAGCGGCGCTGGCGTGGCTGCGCACCCGGCGCTTCCACCCGTTCGACCTGGTGCAGCCCAACATAGGCGTGTTGGGCGTCCACCTTCTCCACCTGCAGGAAAGAGAAGGTCTGTTGGCGCCGGCGCTGGAGGAAATCTACCGGGGTGTCGCGGCCGGCGAGCTCCGGCCCGTCGTCGATCGCGTCTATCCCTTCGACCGCGAGGGCGCCGCCGAGGCGCACAGCTACCTGCACGAGCGACGCAACCTCGGGAAGGTGCTTCTGGCGCGCTGACGGCCAGCGCGTCCTTGGCTGCGGATCTCTTACGGGAAGATCCCCAGCTCCTCGTAGCAGACGACGATCTTGTCTATCGCGCTGACGAACGCCGCGGTCCGCAGGTCGCAATCGTCGCCGAGCCGCCTCTGGATCTCGCGGATCTGGCCGTAGGCGAGGACCATCGTCTCCTCGAGGCCCGAGTTCACCAGGTCTTCCTCACTGCCGCCGCCGGCCAGGCGACTGACCTCCATTTCCTCGAACGGCTTTCCCGTGGCGCTTTCGACGGCTGCCAGCAGCCGCCGCTGCGCCGCTTCGTCGTGACGCTTCTCCAGACGTCCGAAGCGGACGTGAGCCAGGTTCTTGAGCCATTCGAAGTAGGAGACGGTGACGCCTCCGGCATTCAGATAGAGATCCGGAAGGATGAGGACCTTCCTCCCCCGCAGGATGTCATCGGCCTCGGCAGTCGTCGGGCCGTTGGCGCCCTCGGCGATGATCTTCGCCTTGACGCCTGCCGCGTTCTCGTCGGTGATCTGGCTCTCGAGCGCCGCCGGCACTAGGATATCGCACTCGAGCTCCAGCGCGTCGACCGAGTTCGGGATGTTGGTGGCGCCCGGGTAGTCCAGGATCGAGCCGGTCTGGCGCCGGTGCGCGATCACCTTCTCGAGGTCCAGACCCTTCGGGCTGGCGATCGCACCCTCGTGTTCCGCAAGTCCGACCAGTACGGCTCCGTCCTCCGCCAGGAACTTGGCCGCGTGGTATCCGACGTTGCCGAGTCCCTGGATCACGACCGTCTTCCCCTCGAGGCCCGTCGAGAGCCCCAACGCCTCCATGTCCTCGGCGATTCTACAGGCCTCGCGCACACCGTAGTAGGTACCCCGGCCGGTGGCTTCCAGGCGCCCCCGGATCCCGCCCTGTGCGATCGGCTTTCCGGTGACGCAGGCATCTGCGTTCTGCTCGCCCTTGGACAGCGACTTGTACGTATCGACGATCCACGCCATCTCGCTCGGGCCGGTACCGTAGTCGGGCGCGGGGACGTCGATCCCGGGCCCGATGAAGTTCTTCTTCGAGAGCTCGTAGGTGTAGCGCCGGGTGACCCTCTCGAGCTCGCCGGGCGAGTACAGATGCCGGGCGATCCGAATGCCTCCCTTCGCTCCGCCGAACGGGACGTCGACGATGGCGCACTTGTACGTCATGAGCGCCGCGAGAGCCATCACCTCGTCCTCTTCCACCACCATGCTGAAGCGGATCCCGCCCTTCGTAGGCAGCTTGTGGTGGCTGTGCTCGGCCCGCCACGCCTCGAAGACCTCGATCGACCCATCGTCGCGCTTAACCGGAAACGTGAGCCGGTACACACTGTTGCATTCCCGGATCTGGCCCAGCAGGCGGTGGTCGTGATCCGTTAAGGCTGCCGCCCGATCGAAACTGCGGTTGACCTTCTGGAGGAAGCTGAGATGGTCGGACATGCTCAGTCTGCTCGATGGATGGTGGGCGTGTCAGCACGGGGTCCGCTGCCGCACTCTCTTCATCCTGCTCTGGAGAGCCTCTAATCTACGCAAACCACGGGCTTCGCCGAAACGGCGTTACGGATTGCGGCACCGCGCGGACGGTTCCGTTTTCAGGGCCGCCTGCTATTCTTCTGTTTGAGTCCCGACCGTTCTTCTCCGGAGCCCGGACTATGAAGAAAAGCCTGGTCCTCGCGCTGATCGCCATCGGCCTGACCACGTTGCAGGGGTGCGACCGACAGCCCGCCGATCTCATCCTGACGAACGGGAAGGTGTTCACCGGGAATGAAGCGGAGCCGTGGGCTGAGGCGATCGCGATCACGGACGACGGCATCGTCGCCGTGGGTTCGAGCTGGCAGATCGAGAGGCTGACCGGGACAGGCACCCGCACGATCGACCTTCACGGTCACGTGATCATCCCTGGTATCAACGACGCCCACTACCATCACACTCCCGATCCACGGGGACACCGTCTCGCCTTCCAGAGCATGGACCCCACGTGGAGCCGGACGCGGGACGCGGTGGCGGGAGCGGCAACCGATCTTCCCGAGGGCGAGTGGATACTCGGCACCGTGGGCCTGTCGGTGGTCTCCGACTCCGAGGCCACGCGCTTCGAGCTCGATCGCGTGGCGCCTGACCACCCCGTCTTCCTGAGAGCGTTCTACGGCCACGGCTACATCCTCAATACCCGGGGAATGGAAGTGCTCGGAGTTGCCGACGACGAGCCCGATCCGATCGGCGGCTTCTTCGAGCGGGCATCCGGGTCGGATCGCGTGAACGGCAAGTTCTTCGAGTACGCCCAGTACGGTCCGAGCCGGATGTTCGCCGAAAGTGCCTCCGACGAGGAGATCGTCGAGAGCATGCGCGCCCTGGCCGACGACGCGATTCGGTTCGGAATCACCTCGATTCAGAACATGTCGTTCCTGCCTGTCGAGCGGTACGTGCGGCTGCTCGAGAAGGCGCGTCTTCCGATCCGAATCAGGGCAATCCGCTTCCCTCCGACGACGCCGGAAAGCAGACTCGACGAGGGCCGCGCCCTGTCAGCCAGTCCTCCGGGATCACTGCGGGTGCGCGTGAGTGGTACCAAGTGGATTCTGGATGGGACTCCGCTGGAGAGACTTGCCGCGTGGAGGACCCCCTACAGAGACCGTCCCGATTGGTATGGCCGGCTCAACTTCCCCGAGGAAGAGATCGCTGCGATGGTCAGCGAGTCGCTGGAGCGCGACGACCAGCTTCTGGTTCACGCCGCTGGTGACAGACCCGCGGCGGCGCTATTCGACGCCATGGAGAGCCTGGGTTCGGATAGCACCTGGAAGGCCAGCCGAGTCCGCATCGAGCACGGCGACGGAGTGGTGGGGGACCTGATCCTCCGTGCCGCCTCGCTGGGCGTGGTGGTCGTCCAGAATCCGTCGCACTTCACGTTCACCGATATCGTGCTGCAGCGGTATGGGCTTGAATCCGGAGCCTTTCCGCTCAAGTCGCTACTCGACGCGGGCGTTCCTCTCGCGCTCGGCTCCGACGGGCCGCTCAACCCCTACCTCAATATCATGTTCGCGGTGATGCACCCGGCCAACCCGAATGAGGCCCTGTCGCGCGAGCAGGCCGTACGGGCGTACACAAGCGGCTCGGCCTACGCGGAGTTTGCGGATGACGAGAAGGGCACGATCGAAGTGGGGAAGCTGGCCGACCTGGCGGTGCTGTCGCAGGACATCTTCGAGGTGCCCCTCGGGGAGCTTCCCACAACGCGGAGTATACTGACCTTCGTGAGCGGCGAGGTCGTGCACGACGCCGGGGTCCTCGGGCAGGAGTAGCATGTCCGAGCTCGTCGATCGCCTGGCTGCCGCAATCGCCGACCGCTACAAGATCGAACGGGAGATCGGAGCGGGCGGGATGGCCACCGTCTATCTCGCCCGCGATCTCAAGCACGGGCGGGAGGTGGCGCTCAAGGTGCTGCGACCGGATCTGGCGGTCGTCGTCGGAGCGGACCGCTTCCTCCGGGAGATCAGAATCACGGCCAGCCTGAACCACCCTCACATTCTTCCGCTGCTGGACTCCGGAGAGGCCGACGGGCTGGTTTTCTTCGTCACTCCTTTCCAGCCGGAAGGCTCGCTGCGCAGCCGCCTCGCAAGGGAAGGCCGGATCGAGCGCCGCGAAGTCGTCCGGATCGCCCGGCAGGTCGCATCGGCCCTGGACTACGCGCACGGTCACGCGGTGATCCACCGGGACGTGAAGCCGGAGAACATCCTCTTTTCGGAAGGTCTGGCGGTCGTCTCGGACTTCGGCGTGGCGCGCGCTCTAAGCTCGGCCGGCCGCGATACGCTGACCCGGAGCGGCTTCCCGGTCGGGACCCTAGGCTACATGAGCCCCGAACAGGCGGCCGGCCGCATCCAGGTGGACGAGTCGGCAGACGTCTACGGCCTCGGGAGCGTCATATACGAGATGCTTATCGGCGACACGCCGGGCATGTGGCCTGCCGACCAGGACCTGAGGATGGGAAGATTCGCAGAGGCCTCGCCGGACCACCGGCGACATCTGGATGCCCTGCCGGGAAGGGTGGAGCAGTGCCTTGTCAGGGCGCTGGCTCTGAGGCCGACGGACCGATACGCGTCTCCCGGGGAGTTTGTCGAAGCGCTGGCAGCGGCGGTGGAGGGGAGCCAGAGGCTCAGCGATACGGAGGTGCGGGGGGTGCTGGAGCGAGCAGCGGCGATCGAGGCCGACTCGCTCTCCGGCGAGCCGAACGTCTCGATGGGCGGGATCGAGCGGGCCGCCGCGCAGGTCGGGATACCGCCGGACGTGGTGCGGGAGGCGGCCCGTGACCTCGCGCACGACTCTTCACCGCCGGCTGTCCCGACAGCCACGCGTTTCGGAACAATGGTCTTCCAGAAGAGCAGGCTCAAGGCGGACCGAGTCGTGGACGGAGAGGTGCCGGAATCGACCCATATCGTCCTGGTCGATGAGATACAGAGCTCTCTCGGAATCGCCGGCCACGTATCCCGGATCGGAGGAACTCTGAGCTGGAGCCCCGCCGCGCCCGGGGTAGAGGACCGGAAGGTGGTCGTGACGATTGCACCTTTGGAAGGTCGAACGGCGATACACGTCGAGGAGCGCTTCGAGCTTTCCGGGTGGAGGATGTTCGCTCCCGGCTGGGGAGTCGGTGCCGGAATCGTCCTCGCTCTCCTGCTTACCCTCCTTCTCGGCCTGACCCCCGACCACACGTGGCCCTTCATACTGGTATCTGGCATCGGCGGCGCCATCATCGCGGCCAACGCGATGGTCAAAGTGCCGGCCAGGAGACGCGCACCCGAGCTGGCGGAGCTGGCCGACCGGCTGGCGATACTAGCGGCGGACGCCGCCAGTTCCGGGCTCGATTCCGGCTCGGGCGGCTCCAGGCTTTCGCCCGGTGGGTAACCCGTTTCGCGCGAGCCCGGGCGACCGCCTCGTCCCCCATTTGGAGGTGAGGGGCGAAGTCGCCGAGGCGATTTCGTCCGGGGCCGCCGTTGTCGCTCTGGAGTCGACCGTCTTCGCCCACGGCCTGCCACACCCGCACAACCTGGAGTCGGCTGCGGCGATGGCCGCCGCGGTGCGCGCGGAGAGCGGGGTGCCGGCGACCGTCGGTCTCTTCGACGGCCAGGTGATCGTCGGACTCACGGAGCCGGAGATCGAGGCCCTGGCGGAGGATCCGCAGACGGTGAAGGTGAGCATACGCGACCTGGCGCCGGTGCTCGCCGCCGGCAGGCCGGGAGCCACGACGGTCGCCGCAACGATCTGGGCGGCCGGAAGGGTGGGAATCCCGGTCGTGGCGACCGGCGGGATCGGAGGTGTCCACCGGGGCGGAGAGCTGAGTCTCGACGTCTCGGCTGACCTGACGGAGCTTGCCCGGACCCAGGTCGCCGTCGTGTGCTCGGGGGCGAAGGCGGTTCTCGATCTGGAGCGGACCCTGGAGAGCCTGGAGACCCTGGGCGTTCCCGTGATCGGATACGGCACGGACGAGCTTCCCGCCTTCTACGCGCGCGAGAGCGGACTGTCTCTGGAGAGCACGGTAGGGTCCCCGTACGAGGCAGCTGCCGTGATGGCGGCCCAGTGGAGGCTCGGGCTCCCGGCGGGAATCGTCTTCGCCAATCCACCGCCGGCCGATCGCGCCCTCGACCGCGCCGATCTGGAGTCGCTCATCGAGAGTGCCCTCGGCGAGGTTGCGGGGCACGGAGTGACCGGAAAGGACGTCACGCCCTATCTGCTCGAGCACCTCGCGCGCGCCAGCGGAGGCCGGACACTGGATCTCAACGTGGCGCTGCTGGTTGAGAACGCTCGGGTGGCCGCAGGGATAGCGGTGGCCTTCTCGCGACTCGGCTGAGGGCCTCTGAAGTGTGACGGACGACGTGGCGCGGTGTCGCGTCTGTTTGACACTCTGCGACCGAGTTGTGGATCCAAGACCATACGTCTGCGCCGGTCTCCACGTCGGCCGGCCGACGTGGACCTCATTCCCCAATTGATTGGAGTGTCTGCATTTGCCCCCGCCGTCGGCCCGTAAGCTTCCGTTCCGGCCCCCCGGGCATGCAGGTTGCGGCACTGGCTCCTGAATGGGCCCCTTCAGCGGATTAGGTGACGCCATGTCTGGAAGCAAGACCCTCGTCGCGGCCGCGATTCTCGTCCTCGCCTCGTGCGACGCGACCGATCCTGCGGGCACGACCCGGCTCTCGGTTCTGCTCACGGACGATCCCGGCGATTTCGCCCAGGCAGTGGTGACCATCGAGCGGATCGAGCTTTCGGGGTCGGGCGGACTCGTGCTCCGCGATGAGCCATGGACTGGCGACCTGCTGACCCTCGCCAACGAGGTCGTGGATCTCGTCAGGGACGAGGTCGTCGAGGAGGGAACGTACAGCCAGCTCCGGTTCGTCATTCCGGAGGCGTGCATAGCGGTAAAGGGAGCCGCTCCTCCCCAGATCGATGTCTTCTCCACGGGTCCCGACTTCGCGTCGCACTGTGACGAGGGAACGTTGGCCGGCGTTCTCCAGCTGCCCAGCTTCGCGCAGACCGGAATCAAGGTGAAGGCTCCGTTCACTGTAGAGGGCGAGCAGAAGGTGCTGCTCGTGGACTTCGATGTGTCCGAGAGCTTTGGCCGCCTCGCCGGTGGATCGGGCCAGTGGGTGATGCACCCTGTCATCCACACAGCGGAAATCGGCCTTTCGGCCAGCATCACCGTCGCCGTCGTGCTGGGTGACGGCGTGTCGCTTCCGGACGGGGTGAGCCTGACCGACTTCGCGGCGACTCTCGACGATACGGAGGGATTAGGGCTCGACGATGAAGGCAAGGCGACCTTCGCCTACCTGGTTCCTTCCGACAGTCCTTTCTTGATCGGCCTGACGCCCCCGGACGGCGTCACGATCGCGACCGACCCCGCGCTACCCGTCAGCGTGTCCGTCGACTCGGGCGCGAGTGTGTCCGTAGAGATCACCATCACCAGGATCTCCAGCTAGGCCGAGGCGGCGCGGTCCCGGGCGGTCGCCAGGATCGACAGACCCCCGGTGTGACCCTGCGCGGAAGCGGACGGCGCGCTTATCTTCTGTGGTGTCGACGGTTTGCACTCGGGAGGCACCCCATGCAGATATCAGAGTTCGGGAGTTCACGGCTGGCGCTCGGCGCCGGTGATCTATGGGAGGCCGCGACCCGCGCCTCGTTCCTGGACGCGATCGGCGACGGGACGCTTCCTCAGGAGGCGTTCGATCGTTGGCTGGTTCAGGACTACATCTTCGTGCGCGGCTTCACCAGCTTCGTCGCCCTCACGGCGGCCAAGGCTCCGCGGCCGGAGCAGAGCCTCGTGATCGGAGGCCTCTCCGCCCTCGACGAAGAGCTGGCCTGGTTCGAGCGGCAGGCGGACGAGAGGGGACTCGACCTCTCGGCAGAGCCCCACCCGGTCTGCTGGCGCTACATGGACTACCTGATCGAGGCCGGATACGCGCAGTCCTTCGAGGTCCTGCTGGCGATCTTCTACGGCGTTGAAGTGGCCTACACGGTCGCCTGGAGTCGCCTCGAATCGACAGGGCCGTATGCCGATTTCATCGACCGCTGGACCAACCCCGCCTTCGTCGAGTACGTGAAGAAGCTGCGCGAGGCCGCGGAGAGCCACGCGCACCCGGGGCAGCAGGAGGAGTTCAACCGGGTCATGGGCCACGAGCGCGAGTTCTGGCGCATGACCTGGGAAGGGTGAGCGCCTCCGGCCGCCGGACTCGCCCTCTTCCGGGGGAGATCAGATGATTCGCCGGGTACTCGTCCTGCTGGTAGCGTCGGTAGGCTCGGCGGCGAGTGCAGGTGCCGCCACGCTGCAGACGGAGACGCGCATGGGGCAACTCGAGGCGACCCTTGAGACCGCCCGGGAAACGCTTATCGAGATTCGCCGCGACATTCATCGCCACCCAGAGGTGTCGGGCGAGGAGGAGCGAACGGCAGGCATCGTGGCGGAATACCTCCAGGGGCTCGATCTCGAGGTGACGACGGGTGTCGGTGGGCACGGCGTCGTCGGCGTGCTCAGGGGAGGGAGGCCGGGGCTGGTCGTCTCATACCGGGCCGACATGGACGCCGTCTATGACGACTCGCACGATCCCGTTTCGTTCCGGTCGGAAACGGCTGGCGTGCGTCACATCTGCGGCCATGACATCCATACCACCGTCGGGCTCGGAGTGGCCCGGGCGCTGGCGTCGATCCGAGACGATCTGCCCGGCACGGTGAAGTTCATCTTCCAGCCGGCCGAGGAAAACCTCCAGGGCGCCGCCGCCATGATCGACGACGGAGTGCTCGAGAATCCAGCGCCTCGGGCGATCTTCGCCGTCCACAGTGCCCCGTTCGAAGTGGGGCAGGTTGGAGCGATCGAGGGTCTGGCCCTCCCTGGCCTGGACCGGGTAACCGTCACCGTCACCGGCGACGGGGATGTGGCGACCACCGCGAGGGCATACGTTTCCGTCATAAACGGCGTCAGAACAGTCGGGCCCCCGGGAAGCTCGGACGGGGTGGAGAGTCCCGAGGAGTTCATCTGGTCGCGTGCTTCGGCGGGCCACGACAGGAGCAATCCCGGCCGCTGGGTGGTCCAGGGATTCGTAAAGGCCTCGAGTGAGGAGGCCTATGCCGCGGCGAAGCAGAGCATCCGCGATGGAATCGAGGCCGCCACGCCCCCGGGGGCGGAGTATCACCTCGACCATCGGGATCGCGTGCTACCGGACATGATCAACGATCCCGAGCTGGTGCGTGGATCGCTGATGGCCCTGCGGCGTGCGGTGGGCGAGGATGGGCTCGTCGTGGTCACCTCTGCCGTACCCTACTTCGGAGAGGACTTCGCCTTCTATCAGCAGCGGATTCCCGGCGCCATGTACTGGCTGGGAGTGTCCAACTCGGAGAAGGGAACTGTTGGGATGCCCCACAGCCCCGGCTTCGTGGCTGACGAGGAATCGATCGTGACCGGGGCCCGGGCCATGTCAGCGGTGCTGCTGGACTACCTGGAGAGGCACAGGTAAAGCGGGCGAGGTCAAGTCCGCCGTGATCGCCGGCCGTCCTTGAGGAGGAGGAACCGATGGCAGTCACTCCATCGACCATGCTGCAGCTCGGCACACGGATGCCAGAGTTCTCGCTCACCGGCGCCGTTGACGGGCGAGGCGTGCGGAGCGCCGACTTCGCTGGAAAGCCGCTGCTCGTGATGTTCATCTGCAACCACTGCCCGTTCGTGAAGCACGTCGTCGACGAGCTGAGCCGCCTAGCCGCCGACTACTTGCCCCGCGGGGTCGCAGTCGTGGCAATCAACGCGAACGACCCCCTCGCCTACCCACAGGACGCGCCGCCCGAGATGAAGGCGCTGGCCGAGCGCGAGGGATGGGAGTTTCCCTTCCTGTTCGACGAGACCCAGGAGGTGGCGAAGGCCTTCGAAGCAGCCTGCACGCCCGACTTCTTCCTGTTCGATGGGGAGGGAATGTTGGTCTACCGCGGTCAGCTCGACGCGAGTCGGCCCGGAAGCGAGATTCCGGTGACGGGTGAGGACCTTCGGGCGGCGCTCGACGCCGTTCTCGCTGGCAGGCCCGCTCTCGAGAACCAGGCGCCGAGCGTTGGCTGCAACATCAAATGGCGGCCGGGTAACGCGCCGCCCTACTTTGGATAGGGAGCCCCGCCGCAGCGGCTTCCGCGCCCTGCCCCCGACGCCTCAGCCCAGGTCCTGTCCCGCAAACGGGAGGTCCCGAATCCGCCTGCCCGTCGCGGCGAAGATCGCGTTGGCCACGGCCGGAGCCGTGGGTGGGACGCCCGGCTCGCCGATGCCCGTTGGAAGCGTGTCGCTCGCCAGCACCCGCACGTCGACTCGCGGCATCTCGGGCATCCGAACGATCGGATAGTCGTCGTAGTTGCCCTGCTCCACCACGCCGTCCTTCAAGGTCACCCGGCCATGCTTCGCCAGCGACAACCCCATGGCCACGGCGCCCTGCATCTGCGCCTCGAGGACGTCCGGGTTCACCACCGGTCCGCAGTCCAGGGCGCAGTACACCTCGTGCACCGTGAGCTCGCCGTCGCCGTCCACGGACACGTGAGCGACCATACCCACGTAACTCAGAAAGCTGTACTGGGCTGCGAACCCGAGACCATGCCGCGCTGGCAGCGAGCGTCCCCAATTCGCCATTTCCGCGGCCGCCTGCATCACCTTCCCCAAGCGGCCCGTGTCGAACTTGTGCGGGCTCCGCCGGTCGGCCTCCGAGAGCTCCAGGATCCGGGGCTCGCCCAGCATCTCGAGGTGGAACGCCACCGGGTCTCGGCCAAGCTCGCGCGCCAGCTCGTCCATGAAGCCGTTGACGGCGAACGAGTGGAACGTGTTGCAGACCGATCGCATCCACCCGACCCGCACGCTGGACGCGATGGCGCCGGCTTCGAGCTGTAGGTTGGGGAAGCGGTACGGGATGTTGGTCATGCCCTGGGCGAGCTCGTTGTCGCTGGGCCCCACGCTGTTCGGGTCGAAACCCCATCCGATGCCCGGGAAGACCGTCCGGTGCATCCACCCCGTGGGATTGCCGTCGGCGTCGATCGTCGCCTTGAGGAGCTGGAAGTTCTGCGCCCGGTAGAAGCCGTGTCGGACTTCGTCCTGGCGCGTCCACATCACCCTCACCGGCTGGCCTAGCTTCTGCGCCAGCAGCGCCGCCTCCACGGCGAAGTCTGGTTTCGACTTCCGGCCGAACCCGCCGCCGAGCAGCGTGACGTTCACTGTCACGTTGGACTCCGGAAGCCCCACGGCACCCGCCACCTCGCCGCGAGTCCACTGCGGGGCCTGCGTGGGCGACCACACCTCGCACACGTCGCCCTCCACCCGGGCCGTGCAGGCAGGCGGCTCCATCGGCGCGTGCACCAGGTAGGGGCCGTGATACGTTGCCTCGATCACGCGGTCGGCGGCAGCAACGGCGGCCTCGAAGTCGCCTTCCAATCGCTTCGGCTGGCCCGGACGCCCCCCGATCTCCTCCAGCCGCGCCCGATACTCGTCGCTGTTCTCCGGCGGGAGCGGCCCTTGGTCCCATTCTACATCCAGCGCTGCCCGGCCCTGCAGGGCGGCCCACGTGTTCCGTGCCACAACCGCCAGGGAGTTGTTGGTGAGCCCGGATTCGTTCGCTTCCAGCTCGAGTACGTCCACGACATCCCTTACGGCGCGGGCGGCCGCGGCGTCGTAGCGCCGCAAGGTGCCCTTCACCATGGGGCTTCGCTCGAGGCTGGCGTAGAGCATGTCCGGTATCTGTACGTCCCATCCGAAGACGGCCTTGCCCTGAATGATGTCACCCACGTCGATCAAAGGATGAGGCTTCCCGATGATTCGAAACTCGGCCGCGCTCTTCAGCGACGGCTCTTCCGGGACGGGGAGCTCGGCTGCCTTCGACGCCACCTCGCCGTATCCGAGACGTATGTCGGTCGGGCCGTGGATCACCACGCCGGCTTCCGTCCGGCATTGCTCCGCAGGCACGTCCCAGGTGAGCGCGGCGGCACCCACCAGCATCTCGCGGGCGGCGGCTCCGGCTCTGCGGAGCGGCTCCCAGTTCATGCGAACCGTGGTGCTCCCGGCCGTGTGCTGGGGCCCGTACTTTCCGTAGGCCGTAGCCTGAACGACCCTGACGGCGTCGATGTCGACATCCAGCTCCTCGGCCAGGAGCATGCAGCAAGTTGTCCTCGCTCCCTGGCCCATCTCCTGCCGGTGCACCGTCAGCTGGATGATCCCATCCTCGCCGATGCTGACGTAAACGTTGGGCTCGAACGGGGTCACCTTGCCTTCCGGGGCAAACAGAGTTCTCCCCAAACCTGTGCGGACGCCGAGGACGAGTGCCGATCCCGCCACTCCCGTGGTCCGCACGAAGCTCCGCCGGCTGATCTTGCGCACGGCGTTCATGAGCCACCTCCAATGGCCACCTGCGACGCCTGCTGGATCGCCCGCTTGATCCCCAGGTAGGTTCCGCACCGGCACAGGTTGCCGGCCATGGCCTCCTCGATCTGGCCTTCAGTCGGATGCGGGGTGCGCTCCAGGAGCGCCACGGCGCTCATGATCTGCCCCGGCTGGCAGTAGCCACACTGCGGAACATTGAGCTCCGCCCACGCGATCTGGACCCGGTGCGTACCGTCGGTCGACAGGCCTTCGATCGTCGTAACGGCCTTGCCCTCGGCCGCCGAGATCGGCGTGATGCAGGAGCGCACGGGCTCGCCATCGAGGTGGACCGTGCACGAGCCGCACAGCCCCATTCCGCAGCCGAACTTGGCGCCCTTGAGATTCATGAGATCGCGAAGAGCCCACAGGAGAGGCATCGCGGCGTCGGCGTCCAGCTGGCGCCGCTCGCCGTTGACGAGGAGAGTGATCATGGCTCTCTCCGAACTGACCGATGGAAGGCGTGGAAGGTCTGCCGCTATGAACCTACAGGGGCGGCCCAGGCTGGCCAACATTCTCCCCATGGCCGCTGCCGCCCGAGCGCCGTCTGCATATATTCAACCGCACCATCGCACGCACGGGTGCTCGAACCATGACCGACGACAGCAGCTCCGCCTCAAAAACGACACATCCCGCGGCTGGCCTGACGACAGAGGAGCGCGGGGAACTGCTCCGTGCTGCGCGTGAGTCACTCGAGGCCCACCTCTCTCGACGGGAAGTACCCGCGGACGAGACAGCTCTGCCAGGCCTCAACGAGCTTCGGCCCGCATTCGTGACGCTGCGCAATCGGGACTCCGGCGAGCTCCGCGGTTGCCGTGGAGAGGTCGTGGCTGCGGCTGCGCTGGTCGAATCGGTCAGGCGAGTCGCCGTCGCGGCGGCCACGGACGACCCTCGTTTTCCCGGTGTGACGCTGGAGGAGCTACCGGAAATCAGCATCGAGATCAATGCGCTCGGGCCCATGGAGCCCATCTCCGAGGAAGATGTAGAGATCGGACGACACGGTCTCATGATCGTGCTGGGACCGTTCTCGGGTCTGCTCCTACCCGAAGTGCCCCTCGACTGGGGGTGGGACCGCCGGCAGTTCCTGGAGAACCTCTGCCTCAAGGCCGGGCTTCCGCCGGAGGCCTGGAAGGAGCCGGACGCGGTCCTCTACGGCTTCGAAGCCGAGGTTTGGAAAGAGGGGGAACAGCGACACAGGAGGTCACGAATGGAAGACCAGCTCGTAGGGATGGTGACCCACTACTTCGCACGGCCGGGAGTCGCCGCCGTCAAGCTCAGCGAAGGCGTGAGCGTGGGCGATACCCTCCGGTTCGAGGGTCATACCACCTGCTTCGATCAGAAGGTCACGTCCATCCAGATCGAGCACGGACCGGTCGACTCTGCGGACGCCGGCGCCGAGGTCGGAATCCTGGTGGATGAGCGCGTTCGCGATCACGACAGGGTGTACCGCGTGTTGGCCTGACCCCGGCTGTGCCCGCTGGTCCGAACCTCTCAGCCGGGGTCGTCCCGTCGGCCGAGTCGAGCCGGCATCCTCCACGGTCGTTACTTCTCCAACGGATATCTCTGTAGGGTCTGCACACATTGGACGTGCACTCCGATGCCTCCTGACCGGGAGCGCCCCGGCGGCGAGTCATCGTCCAGCCGCACCAGCGAGCTGCATCTAACCCGCTCTTGATCCCTGCTTGACCGCCCCCGGACAGCGTGGAGCTGAAGCCCCCCTCCGAGCATGGACACGGAGGCAAAGATGCGACGCCTCATAGCATATACAGCGACAGCCGCTCTCGTTCTCACGGGGTGCACGTCGGTCAAGCAGTACTCCAAGGCAACAGAGGACGAGCTGTGGGTAAAGATGAAGGTCTCGGACGGCAGGACCTACAAGGGTGCCCTGGTCGAGTGGGACGCGGACAGCCTGCTGCTGATCGTGTGGGACGAGCCGAAGCCGGACATCACCGTGCCGGTGGACCGGATCGTCAGGGTCCAGCTCCATCGCGGCCAGCTGACCACGTTCGAGGGAGTTCTGAGCAGAACTGCAAAGGAGACCGCGATCGGCGCCGCCGCTGGGACCGCCGGCGGGCTGTTTATCGGTGCCCTGTTCGGCGAGCCCGGGGAGGGAGCGAAGGCTGGACTCGGCATGGGAGTGGCGGCCGGCCTGTGGGGCGGTGTCCTGAACGGCGTGTTCGAGGGCGAGGACCACTGGGAGGACGTTTCCCTGGAGTCGCTCCGTCGCGTCTACTGCGCACTCAAAAGGACCCCGGCCTGCGGGTATGTCTCGCCAGCGCCGGCGGCAGTCTAGTGGGGGTCAGTCGCCGCCGCTGAGCGAGCGGTATCGACCGGCGTCCGCAGGTCGACCCGTGGAGGGATCGGTCTCGAGAATGCCTCTACCGCGCCCGTGCGCGGCCAACAGCTCCAGTACCTCCTTACGGAGGCCTGGCTCGTCCGGGCACGCCGATGCCAGCCACGACTCCCGTTCCGGGGCGGGGTGCTCGAGGGCCTCCTCGAACAGGTCCTCGATCCGCTGCCTCTCAGGGTTCGTCATCTACCCGGTCCATTCTCCTCACCCACCCTCCCGCTCGGGATACAGCGAGCGGTGGAGCCACGCCCGCGCCTTCACCCAGTCACGCCGGACGGTGCGCTCGGAGATTCCGAGGACAGACGCGATCTCCGTCTCCTCCATGCCCCCGAAGAAGCGGTACTCGACAACCTGCCGCTGTCTTTCGTCCAGCTCATCCAGCGCCCGGTCGAGCGCCAGCATCTCCTCCGGGCGGAACTCCACAAACTCGGCTCCGTTGGTCAGGGTCGTAACGTTCCAACCGCCTCCCCTCTTGGCCGCCTGCCTGCGCCGCGCGTGATCTACCAGCACCTGCCGCATGGCGCGCGCAGCGATGGCCAGAAAGTGCGATCGGTCGGCGGCGACGACACCGCCGCCCGCAGCCAGCTTCAGGTAAACCTCGTGGACCAGGCCGGTGGCATGGAGCGTGTGTCCGGCCCGCTCTCTGGCCAGCTGCGCCTGCGCCAGGCCTCGAAGCTGGTCGTACAGCAGGGGCATAAGCCGATCGACAGCCTGCCGATCTCCCTGTCGCGCTGCCATGAGCAGCTGCGTGACCTCTCCGCGAAACCCGCTCTCCTCCTGCATCAACCGTCTCTGACCGTGGTCTATTAGCCGCCCGACTCCCGAGCGACCCGCGCTGCTCGGAGCCCCAGCCGGACGATACACAATGAATAGAGAATGACGCGGGTCCGGAGAAGGTGCCGCTCACAGCCAGCCTTCCGGAACCGCCGATTCCTGCTTATCGTGGACGAGCATTCCTGCGACTTAGAGGCACGCGCGGTTGGAGACAGCTTCCAGCAAGTCGTTGTCGAGAATCCTCCCGCCGTTTGTTCATACAGCACGAAGACAGAAGCTCGGGAAGCCCTGCCTGGGGCCGCGCGGAACCGGAACGGCATGCGTTCCCGTTACTGGGGGAGTGCGAGAGGCAGGCTGCGTTTTCCCTCAAGGAGGTTGTAATGAGAATGCAAAGCTACTTTCCTATGGTGGCAGCGGCTGTGCTCGGAGTCGCGAGCGCACCGTCCGACCTCGCTGCCCAACTCCCGGACCCGGGAGTCACGGTAGAACTGGAGCGCACCGCTCTCGTGATCACCGACCCGCAGAACGACTTCCTGAGTCCGGAGGGTGTGACGTGGGGGGTAGTCGGCGAGAGCGTGACTGAGAACAACACGGTCGACAACATCGAGACACTGCTGAAGACGGCGAAGAAGATCGGGATGCAGGTGTTCGTCTCTCCCCATTACTACTACCCTACCGACCACGGCTGGAAGTTCGAGGGCGCCCTCGAGGTCCTGATGCACGACATCGGCATGTTCGACCGAGTGGATCCGTTGAGCCTGGAAGGCTTCGAGGGGTCCGGCGCGGACTGGCTCGAGCGGTACAAGCCCTATATCAAGGATGGGAAGACGGTGGTATCCAGTCCGCATAAGGTCTACGGCCCGGAGACGAACGACCTGGTCTTGCAGCTCAGGAAGCGGGGTGTGGACAAGGTCATCCTGGCCGGAATGTCGGCGAACCTGTGCACCGAGTCACACATGCGCGAGCTGCTCGAGCAGGGCTTCGAGGTCGCGGTCGTGAAGGACGCGACAGCAGCCGCGAAGGTGCCGGACGGCGATGGATACCAGACCGCCCTGGTCAACTTCCGGTTCATGGCAAACGCCGTGTGGACGACCGACGAGGCCGTGGCGGCGATGACGAACTAGCGGGACGGGCCAGCGGGACCGGCATCGTCCCTTTTTCCCCAGAGAAGGAGGCTTGGATGTTCCGTACGATGATGGCCGTGATCGGCCTGAGCTTGCTGTTGCCGGCGGGCGCCCTCGGGCAGGACGCAATCGAGAGCGCCATGAGCGCCGGACCCGTGTCGGTGTCAGCCGACGCCACGATCCTGGACTGGGAGATGAACGTTCTGCGGGAGGGCACCAACGACTGGACCTGCCTCCCGGACAGACCCGACACGCCCGGAAACGACCCATGGTGCGTCACCGAAGCATGGTTGAACTTCCTCGGTGCCTACGTGAACAAGACAGAGCCCACATACGACGAGATCGGCTTCGCCTACATGCTCATGGGCGACTCGCCGGTGAGCAACAGCGATCCCTACGCCACCGAGGAAACAGGTCCGGAGGACTGGGTGACCGACCTGGGCGCCCACCTGATGATCGTCGTCCCCGACCGCAGCCTTCTGAAGGGGATCTCCACCGATCACCTCAACGGCGGACCGTGGGTCATGTGGCCAGGGACCCCCTACGCCCACATCATGATTCCCGTGGAGAAGGAAGGACGCTGAAGCCATCTAGCCCAAAGTAGCGGTCAGAGCGGAAGGGCGGCTCCAACGGGCCGCCCTCTTCCGTCTGCCGCACTCCTGGCCCCTGCACGTCCGTTCCCGAGGGGCTATCTTGAACAGGAACGAGCGTGCGGACCTCCTCTACCTTCCCCCTCCGACGAGCCATGTTAGTCTTGCTTCGCCGATCGACTGCCAGAGCGACACGCAGCGGCGTGTCATCGCGTGCCGTTCTCCCGGTCGTCGCCTGTGCTCTGGCTCTCGCCGCCTGCGACGACGATGATGCTACAGGCCCGCCGCTGCCTCCCGCGCCGGAGCTTCCCGTCCAGGCCCCGGCCCAGTTCCAGGCCTGCGTCACTGGTTCCTCGGCCGCCGGAGCCCTGTTCGAGGTCTGCCTGCCCGCGACCTGGAACGGCGAGCTGGTGCTGTGGGCGCACGGCTACGTGAACCCCGGTCCGGGCCGGGCGCCGTTCACTCCACTCGAGCTTCCCGACGACGAGGCCAGTGGCGTGACCCTGAAGGACATCGTCAGGAGCCTCGGCACGGCGCAGGAGGGATTCTACGGCTACGCCAGCACGAGCTACCGCCGCAACGGCCTGGTGGCGGCGGAGGCGGTGTCGGACCTCGAAGACCTGGCCGCATGGGCCGAGAGCCAGCTCCAGACCTTCGCCGCACAGGAGGGATTCGACGGCTTCCCGGTGTGGGCGTTCCTGGTCGGCGCTTCGGAAGGGGGACTGTCCACGGTGCTGGCCATCGAGGACGCCCGCTCGGTCGATGCGTTCGACGGCGGCCTGGCTCTGTGCGGGCCCATCGGCAACTTCCGCTCGCAGATCGACTGGTTCGGCGACTTCCGGGTGGTCTTCGACTACTTCTTCCCGGGCATCATGCCAGGAAACGCCATCCAGGTACCGGACGAGGACTCCGTGATCACGGACGGCAACTGGGCGCAGGTAACGGCATCCATAGCGGCTGCCCTGGAAGCCCAGCTCCTCACGGCTTCGGAGCTGGTGGCGGTGACGGGTCTGCCCGTCGATCCTGCGGATCCCGGATCCCTGCCCGACGTGGCCACGGAGGTGCTCCGCTACAGCTTCTTCGGCACGAACGACGCTACGGACATCCTGGACGGGAATCCGTATGGCAACGAGAACCGGCAGTATTCAGGATCCACTGAAGATGCGGCTCTCAACGCGGGCGTGGACAGGTTCACGCCCGCCGCCCTGGCTCTGGCCACGATCGAGGCCCTGTACGAGACGACGGGCCGCCTACGAGTGCCCCTGGTGGCCATGCACACGCTGGACGACCCTGTGACGCCGTTCTGGCACGAGACGCTGTATCAGGCCAAGCGCAGCTCGTCCTCCAGGTAAAGGGCCAGAACCTCGTCACCAGCTCGGCCGTATTCCCCGAGCCTGCGCAGGAGCGGGAGTTTCTGCAGCTGTCGCGGCGGCACGGCGCGTGGCCGGTCGTCGAGAGGGACTGACGGCGGTGCACTCTAGAGCGCCGCCAGATCGTACCTCAGTCTCAGCATCGTGAGCCGCCCGAGCATGGGCGCACCGGGGAAGCTGCTGTAGCCCGTGTCGAGCACGTTCTGCACGTCCAGCTGTAGCCACAGGCCCATGCGTCGGAACCGGTACCCCAGATTGAGGTCCACCACCTGGTGGCCATCGACGTCCCCGGCATACACGCCCGAGCTGGCCGGGAATCCCTTCGTGGCCCGAAACCGCAGGGCACCGTTCAGGCCGGAGTCGAGGTCCCGATAGCGCAGCGTCGCGGACCCTTTCAGCGTAGGCGCGTTGAGGGGAATCACACCGGCCGCGGCTCCTTCTCCTGCCGTCAAGATGTCATCGCTCAGCCACGCGGCCGTGGCCTCGAGGCTCCAGCGGCTGCCCAGGATCACGCCGAGCGACAGGTCCGCTCCGAAAAGCTCCGTTGCGGGAAGGTTACGGTCCGTGAGGACGATAGTGGCGAACGTCCCGCCGGCCTGCTCCGGCGCGACGACGCCGAGTGGGATCTCGCCCATCGTCGCGGCCAGCTCCGCGGCTGCGGCTCGCGCCGTTTCCTCATCGGGGAAGACGGTCCCGACCAGGCCCAGGAACTGCTCGGTGAGGTACGAGTCCAGGGATACTCCGTCCAGGAAGACGTTGGGCGAGATCACCCTGACATCGGAAATCCGGTCCGAAATCCGGCTGTACCACAGGTTTGCCGAAAGGAGCAGTCGTTCTTCCAGCAGCCCCTTGTATCCCGCTTCGAGCGTGTTGGTGATGCCCGGGTCGAGCGGCGGCATGTCCCGAATGCCGGCCACGCCGCCGGGCGTGGGGACGAAAGCGCCCTCGTCCAGGTTCAGAGTGGCGGCTACCACTGCCACCTCCGAACCGTCGGGCGCCGGAACAGCCGCTAGCAGGTTGCCCAGGCCCGGATCGGCCGCCCCGACCGCCGCCACGGCCTCATCCCACAGCTGGCCCGTGGTGGTGGGCAGGAACTCCTGTGGGCTGCCTCCCAACAGCGGGTTGAAGGGCGACTGGTGCATCGGGATGCCTTCCTCCCGCCGGAAGGTGAAGCCGGTGTCGCTTCTCCCCTGCGCCCTGGCGTCGTAGAAGAACGGCCCCGCGATCGGGATGCTCTGCCCCGAGATGTCGAGGAAGAGCGAAATCGTGTTCGGGGTGGAGAAGGCTCGGTTGAAGGTGAGCCGCAGGCTGTGCTCCGGCGCTGGCCGGTAGACCAGCGCCGCCCGCGGCGAGAAGACCGGCTCGGCCAGACGCGAGTTCTTGTCCAGCCTGGCGGCCAGCACGAGGTCGAGCGGGCGGGCGAGAGCCGACTCCCACTGCAGGTAGCCACCGACCTCGGTGATCTCGTCGTCGTCCTCGTTCTTCCCGTTGATCGTTCCCTCGGTCTTCGGGATCGTCCACAGCAGGTCGGCGCCGTACACGAGCCGATTGTTCACACCGAGCCGCGAAGAGTGCTGCAGCTGCGCGACCCACAGCTCCGATCGGTCAACCAGTGTGCGCCCCGACCGGAGCAGGTACGTCTGGTCGTTGTCGCTCTTGTTGAGGAACACCTGGGCAAAGAGATCCTTCCACCGAAATCGCCCCTGCACGTAGTTGTACGCCCAGTCGATGACTTGACCCGCTCCGAGCGAGGTGAGGTCCACGCTGCTCACTGCGGTGGCGCGTCCGCCGGACAGGATCACGCTGGTCTCGGCAGTAGGCCGCCAGTCGAGGCGGGCATCGATCGTCCACCGCTCGAGGTCGCTCGCGCGTCCGGCGGCCACGTTGTCCACCCGGGTCCGAAGCTCGTCCGCCGAGCCCGTCGGATCCGCAGGGTCCAGGTCGCCGGCGAAGTTGAGGCATGCCGCATTCGTGACGTCGTAGTCGACCGACTGACAGACAAGCGCGATACCCTGCTGCCGAACCTCCTCCTCGTCGATGAACAGATAGTCGAGGCCCGTGAAGTACTGCCCGGATACCTTTGCACCGAACCTGTCGTCCCCGGTCTTGCCGGCGAGGCGGCCCTCCAGCTGCCACACCGTCATGTCCGTCGCCCTCTGACTCAGCGCGACCGTGTCATCACCGGGAAGGACGACTTCCTCGCTGAACGCCCCCTGCTGGCGCAGGCCGCTCGACAGGGCGAGCGACACCCCGGGGTGATCGATGGGCGACCTGGTCAGCGAGTGGATGGCCCCAAGCTCGACGTTGGGGCCATACAGCGCCGACGCTGGACCCAGCATGACCTCGGTGCGCTCGATATCGAGGCTCGTGGTCGGGTTGAAGTGCGAGATGTTGGCCCGCAGAGACGGCAGGCGGGCGATCCGATTGTCGGTGAGGGTCAGGGTGGCCCCGGAGAAGACGTTGTTGAATCCGCGGACGACCACGTTGCTTCCAAGGAGCCCCGTGGCCATGAAGTCTACCGCGGCCTTCTCTCGGACGTGCTCGACCGTGGTCAGCGCGGGTCGCTCCAGGATGTCCTCGGCGTTCACGACCTCCACGGCCGCGGGTGCGTCCAGGATCTTCTCCTCCGTCCGCGACGCGGTGACCGTGATCGGATTCAGGCTGTAGCTCCCTTCCGCCATCTCCGCGAAGAGCCGCCTCGTCTCTCCCGCGGCCACGACCTGTTCCGGCAACGAGGCCGTCCTCCAGCCGGGAAGGAGGAAGTGGAAGAAGTACGTTCCCGGCGGAATCCTGCCGATGTGGAACGTGCCACCGGGTCCGGTGACTCCCGACGCGACGACGGCGCCGTCGGGACCGACCACTTCGACCAGCACGGCCGCCAGCGGCGCACCGGTGGCCGAGTCAGCCACGGCGCCGGCCACGGCCCCAGGCTCCTGTGAGAATGCGATGTGCGGCGGAAGCGCCAGGACCCAGAAAAGCGCCATCCGGCGCGAGATCGGCGATGCGAAACGCGGAAACGAACGCATGGCAGCCTCGCGGCAGGATCCCCTCGGGATGTGCGGGACGCGCCAGTAATCTAGCCGTCGGTCCCGGGTTCCGCTTGTGCCGTGGTCCCGACTAGGTTGTGACGGCCTGCGCTCGATGCCGGCCGGCGGGCAGATAGGAACCGGAGCGGAGCGGCGAGCCATGTTCGAGAGCATTCTCCCGGAAGCATGCCTCGAATCCCGCGCCGCCAGACGAGGCCGACGCCGGAGCTGGACGACGCCTCGGATAGCCTGTTTCGGGAGTTCTTCTAGAGGAGCGCCGCCCGGAGTCGCGGGCTGTAATGAGCAGCCAAGAGCGTTAGATTGATCCGGCGCCGACTGGAATGAGATGAAACCATCCGAGAACATGATACGGGAGCTACTTCACCGTCGCGTCCCACAGATCGTCGGCGTCTACCTCGCCGCCGGTTGGGCGCTTCTCGAGTTCATGAACTGGGCCGTGGGCAGATTCGAGCTGCCAGCGGCGATGAGCGACTTCGTCGTGGCTGCGGTCCTGATCTTCCTCCCGGTGATCGCCGGCACGGCCTGGAAGTACGGAGCGCCGAGGGGCGAGAGAGCGCCCCGCACACGTCGGCGCCCCGATAGCCCGCGCCCGGATCCCGGTCCGAAGTCCATCGCCGTTCTGCCGTTCACCAACATGAGCGCCAGCCCGGAGATGGAGTACCTGAGCGACGGAATCACCGAGGAGATCATCAACTCGCTGGCCCGGATGGAAGGCCTCCGGGTCGCCTCGCGTACCTCGACGTGGGTGTACAAGGGAAAGAGCGACGATGTCCGGAGGATCGGCCAGGAGCTCAACGTCGGCTCGGTTCTCGAGGGAAGCGTCCAGAAGGCCAACGACCGGCTCCGGGTCACCACTCAGCTCGTGAACGTCGCCGACGGCTACCACCTGTGGTCGGAGCGGTTCGACCGCGAAATGGAAGACGTCTTCGCCATCGAGGACGAGATCGCCGACAACGTGGCCCGGGCCCTACGGGGGGTTCTCCGGGAGGATGCCAAGAGCGCGCTGGCGAAGGCGCCGACCGCAGACGTAGCGGCCTACGATTTCTATCTGAGGGGACGCCAGTTCTTCCACCTCGGCCGCAGGAAGAGCCTCGAGTACGCGCGGCAGATGTTCCGGCGAGCGATCGAGATCGACCCCAATTACGCGCTTGCCTGGGCAGGCGTGGCCGACTGCGGGGCGCTACTGGCCATGCTCTACCCGGGCAGCCCGACGGTGGACTCCGACCTCCGGGAGGCCGAGCTGGCGAGTCAGAAGGCTCTGGAGCTCGATCCGGAGCTGGCCGAGGCCCATGCGGCCCAGGGGCTCACGCTCCTCGTCAAGGGGTCGTTCGAGGAGGCGGAGAAGGAGTTCCAGGCCGCCATCCAGCTCGACCCGTGCCAGTTCGAGGCGCGCTATTTCTACGCCCGCGGCTGCTTCCAGCAGGGACGGCTGGAAGACGCCGTGCGTCTCTTTCTCGAGGCCTCGGAGGTGCGCGAGGACTACCAGGCCTCCTTCTTCGCGGCCCAATCTCTCGAGGCGCTGAAGCGCGACGTGGAGGCGAGACTGCAGTACCGCCGCGCGCTCAGGATCGCTGCCAAGCACATGGAGCTGAATCCGGACGACCCGCGTGCGGCCACGATGCAGGCCGTCGCCCATTGTCGGCTCGGGAACCTCGAGCAGGGAATGACGTGGGCCGAGCGCGCTCTGGCCATTGACCCCGAGGATGCTGGTGTCCGCTACAACGTGGCGTGTCTGTATGCCCTGGAAGGAAAGGTCGACGAGGCCGTCGGCTGCCTGGAGCACGCGATGAAGGCGGGCTTCGGCAACAAGGACTGGATCCAGAACGACCCCGACCTCGACGCGCTGCGCGAACATCCAGGGTTCCAGGCCCTGCTGGAGTCGATGTAGATTCCCGGCGCCCGCCGCGCCTCCGGTTCATACTACTCCAGTACTGCCACGCCTCAGCGAAGCCCCTCCAGCGCCCTCTCCGTCGCCGCGAGCAACGCCTCCGGGCCCACCTGAGACCCGGTGGCCTGCTTCATCCACAGGTCGGGGACGACGTTGCCGGTGAGCGACATGCGCTCGAACTCGGGTCCGACTCGCCCGGCACGCTCGATCTGCTCCTCCACCTGCTGGGCGATCATGTGCCCGATGGGATAGTCCGGCAGGTAGAGCCACGAGTGGATCATGTGCGAGTAGACCCCGAGCAGGGTGACGTCCTCCCGCCCGAATACCGGCGCGTAGTACCGGTTCCAGACATCCCTGGCAACGGCGAGAGTGGCCTCCTTCAGTTCGGCCGCGGTCGCCTCCGGGTGGTCGTACATCCAGTGCCAGACGCCCATGTCCACCAGGGCCACGGCAGCGATCTCGGCCGTTCCCCAGAAGTCGTCCAGCACCTTCAGGGCCCTCTCCCGAGCGCCGGGCGATGCCAGCCCGAGGAGCTCCAGGTCGCGGGCCTGGAAGACGAAGGCCAGGGCCTCCGTAAACGCCGTGTTGGGCACGCCCTGCAGTGTGAAGTGGTCGATTCCGTAGAGCGAGATCGTCTGCTCCACGTTATGTCCCATCTCGTGTACGGCGATGTTGTAGCCCTTGTAGTCCATGCCATCCGGGCCCACGCGGGTGCGGAGGCGTGAGTCGGTGCCCCGCATTCCCGCACCCCAGGCATGCCCGGATCCGCGGGCGGGCTCCACGACGATGTGGCTGGCGAGCTGTCCGGCCCGGCCCCGATCCCAGCCCAGGTCTGCCAGCATTCTGGCCATGTCCTGCTCATAGGCCGCGGGCGTCGGATACCGGGCCGCGACGATCCGATCGAGCTGTTCCTCCGAGTATGCGCCGCGGGGCCGGAACCCGTTGTACCAGATGTCGAACGGCTCCAGCGACCGCCCGAGGCGGGCCTCGATCAGCTCCGCCACCTGTCCCAGCATCGGGGACGACAGCACCGCCTCGAACATAGCCTCGACCCGCTCCTCGGGGATCTCGCGGTCTTCATCGAACCGCCGCACGATGTGCGTGGGAGCCTTCGGCGAGTACGGATCCTCCAGCCGAGCCGCGTGGAAGGTTGCAAGCAGCATCTCGTACCTGGTGTCCGGCTCGGGCGCGTCGATGACTTCCAACCCGGTCGGGATCGGCATGTCTGAATCCCGCACCGCCGCTTGCACCACCGCATTGACCCACGGGTTCCAGTCGACGTGGGGATTGTTCACCACCACCTCGGGTATGGTCTGGTCCACGATCCGCTCCATGACTCTCTGGATCGTCCGCTGCTTCGCGAGCCCGTTCTCGGAGTCGCCGTAGTCGGCCTTGATCTGGTCTCGCAGGTTCCAGTGGGAGAGGAGCCTGAGGCCCGGCGGGAAGAGACGTTCCCCTTCTTCATCCACCAGGTGGTGCATCCAGATGTTGTACTCGGAGATGTACTGGTCGGTCATCGCCCCGACCCGTGCCTGCTGGAGCCGCACTGCCGACGGAACCCTCCTCGAGAAGCGCTGAGCCAGCCGCGTCTCCGCCCACTGTCGTCGCGTCCAGCTCTCGCCCTCCGTGAGACGCTCCTCGAGGGTTGTGAGCGGAAAATTGAGCACTACCGTGAAGGCGAGCCTGTTGGCGAAGAAGTCGTCGCTCACGTGGGCCGAGGGGTCGTATCCGGCAAAGATCTCGTCGAAGGGAAGGATCGGGCCCAGGTCCAGGTCGGACTGCCGCCTGAACTCGAGGAGGATCTCCAGCATGTGACCGTCGAGCTGCTCCAGGAGCCGCTCGTAGCGCTCGAACGTGATGTCGAGGGTGGCCTGGTCGCCGGCGAAGTTGCTCCGCACGAATTCCTCGAGCTCCTGGCGGTCCCCGTCCTCCTCCCTCCAGTAGCTGGCGACCTGCTCGAGGCCACGCCGGATGCGGTCCTGTTGGGCATCCCCGTAGCGCTGTGTCAGCTCGCTCTCGAGGTCCGCGCTGGCGGCCTGGATCCAGGCCGGGCCCGCCGCGGCGTCCGCGACGCCCTCCGGCTCGCCGGCCGGCTCCTCGCACCCGGCGGTCAGTATTCCGACCGTCACACATAACGACAACGATGGCAAGTGGTTGCGCAAGAGATCGATCTTCACTGTTCCGATTCCTTCCTTCGTTCCAACGTCTGCGGAACGTGGAGTTTAAGCGGCGCGACTCCCTCCGCCAATGGCGGTCCCGGAGAGCAGGGAGAAGCTACGCGCGCGGGGCGTCCGGATGCTATATTGCGAAGCCGTCCAAGTCCGGATTCGATAGAAGCCTCCAACGGACTCGCCGCTGATCGGAGGAGACGATGGCATTCAACATCCGCCGTGTCGATTACTACTACACGACTGTCGAGGACGTACCTGGAGAGGCGTACAAGCTGCTCACGCGCCTGGCCGGCCTGGGCGTCAACCTGCTGGCGTTCAACGCCGTCCCTGTCGGCCCGGCGCGCACCCAGCTCACACTCTTCCCGGAGGAGGGGGCGAAGCTCAGCGACGCGGCGAGAAAAGCCAACTTCCCCGTTGATGGTCCCCACAAGGCTATCCTCGTGCAGGGTGACGACGAATTGGGAGCCCTGGCCAGCGTCCACGAGCGACTGTACCAGGCGAGGGTGAACGTGTACGCCTCCACGGGCGTGACCGACGGGCAGGGGAGCTACGGGTGGATCCTCTACGTTCGGTCCGACGACTACGACCGGGCGGCGCAGGCCCTCGGAGTGTGACCCGGGTCCGGCGACTTCCCCCTCCAGATGCAGGACGCCCGGGTGGGCCGC
>JBDGYE010000115.1:0-6192 GCA_039584255.1 Gemmatimonadota bacterium | reverse complement strand
TGAATCTGCAGGTCTCAGTACAGCCCCGCCCGTAGCGTGACCAGCCGATGGCGGACTGCAACTCTGCGATCTCTGTCGATCAGTCCGGGATGATGTTTTTGGCATGGACAGACTGTCGGATAGACTTTTCGGGAGGGACACATTGGTCTACTACACTGACTCCGGACGCTCGCGCGGCCGATGCGATAATCGATGCCTCTAGAATCTGATTCCTCCTCCGCTCGACGCTCACTCCGCCAGCGACCGCTCAAGAGAATCGGCCCGCGCAATGAGGAGCTGGGCCGTCACCGGATCGATCTGATCGCCACTGATCGCTCCGTCCAGGACGTGCCTATACGCGTTGAGCCGCCTCGCGACCTTCTCGGCGTCGCCGGAGGCCACCGCGTCCGACACCCGGTCGAGGATGGCCACCAGACCCGAAACCATGGGAATGTCGGTCGTCTCCGTGGCCACCGTCAGGCTCTCGATGCGCTCCTCGGGTGTCGGTGGATCCTCGGAGTCACCGAGTACGACCAGAAAGTCGGTTCCTCTGCCGAGCACCACGTCATCGAGGAACGTGCCGTAGTCCACGCCGCCGACGACCACCACGTAGAAATCGAATCCGAAGCTGGAGGTCGTCATCCGATACAGGCCAGGAATGAGCTGGACGAGCTGCAACTCCGCGGTATCGAGCGAACCGGCGACACACGGAATCTGGAACGTCGGCTCGGTGAGGGCCGTGGCGTCCACGGAGATGCCGAAGCCGTCGACCACGAGTGTCGTTCCACCGCGGCCGGAGGCGAAGCCGTCGAGGGCGGCGTCGAACTCCAGCGTCCCGGTGTTCGTGACGGTGAACGGGAAGAACCCGTTCTTGCAGGGACCTCCAGTGCTGAACTGGTACTCCCCGGGGATCACCTGGATGTCGAGCAGCGTCGCTGTGTCGCTTGGGTCGGCGACGCACGGGACACGGAACGTCGGCTCGGTGAGGGCCGTGGCATCCACGGAGATGCCGAAGCCGTCGACCACGAGCGTTGTTCCGCCCCGGCCGGAGGCGAAGCCGTCGAAGGCGGCGTCGAAGTCCAGCGCCCCGGTGTTCGTGACGGTGAACGGGAAGAACCCGATGCCGCAGGGACCTCCGGCCCTGAACATGTACTCCCCGGGGATCACCTGGATGTCGAGCAGCGTCGCTGTGTCGCTTGGGTCGGCGACGCACGGGACAACGAACGTCGGCTCGGTGAGGGCCGTGGCATCCACGGAGATGCCGAAGCCGTCGACCACGAGCGTCGTTCCACCTCGGCCGGAGGCGAAGCCGTCGAGGGCGGCGTCGAACTCCAGCGTCCCGGTGTTCGTGACGGTGAACGGGAAGAACCCGATGCCGCAGGGACCTCCGGCGCGAAAGGTGTACTGGCCGGAAGCCAACTCCAATTCCTGCGCGACGACCGTGTCAAATGTCTGTGCCCCCACCCCCGGGACGACGAAGGTCGGCATGGTCAGCGCCGTCGCGTCGACGGTGATCGTGAAGGTCTGGCCCACCGCGGGAGCGGCCGCCAAGAAAACGACCGCAACGCACGCAATCGTCACGCTCCTCATTGTTCTCTCCTCCGTTATCGAACTCGGCTTGCAGCCGCATGGGCCATGACTATTCGAGCGAGGTGGTCCAGGCGAGAAGTTTCCCGACACGGAAACTCAGTCCTGCCCTGCTCATGGATATCCGGGAATCTCCTGGTTCGAGTTCGTTAACTTGAAACGCGTCGGCAGGCGAAAACGGCCAATGCTCTCGTACTTGCGGTTCTTCTTCCAGATCACCTTGACCAACTGCGCCACGTCACCACCCGGCACGGTGCTGGTGCTGACGACTCGACTATCGGGTTCTCCGGGAACCTGGCTCACCTGCAACGTCTGCTCGTAGCGGATCTCCCAGAACTCGAACAGCGCACATTCCGTCGGATTGTGCCACGGACCGTTCACCTTGGGCTCGTCTATCTGAATCAACAGCGGAGTGTATTGCGCATCGGGAGCAAACACGTCGTCCGCCCGCAGTCTGACGAAGTACTGACCGGCGTCACAGAAGCCGCCGGGCACCTGCGAGCACAGCTCCTCCATACTCTGACCGACATCGAGGACGGGATCATTGAAATCGATGACAACTAGGCGAATCTCGCCGAGCTGGTCGATCAATCGTTGCCTGTAATCCTCCACGTCCTCGCAGGTCCCGTCGTCGAACAGCTCCGGCAGGGGGCACTCCGGGCTCGGGGGAAAGGCCGCGGAATAGGGGCGCAGCCAGACGTTGCCCGTGATCTCGCCCACCCAGCTGCGGGTGCAGTCGGACGGTTCTCCGGTCAAGAAGTAGTCCACATAGGGGCCCAGACCATCGTCCCGAACGCCTCCTGCGGGGTCGAGGAACTCGGTCGCACTCGCCAGCAATCCCGAGCCCTGCCCGTGGCCCGGCTGGACCACCGTGAACAGCTCCGTGCCTTTCCCCGTGCGTCCGCCGGACAGCTGCACCTCGATGTCGAACTTATCCAGCACGGCATCCTGGGACACATCGATGTTGGCGACGAGTTTCTTGGGTCCCCTGAAGGCCGTGCTGTTGACCGTGATCCCGCCGGGATTGGTCGAACCGGTGACGAAGAATTGGGCATGTGCGCTCTGATCGAAACCACGGCCGCCGATCACGACGTCGAGATTGACCGTGCCCTGCTCGGCGACCGACGGATCGGCGGAGGCGACCTGGATCCCATCCTGCGCCGCGAGGGGCGACGGGCTGCCGCTGCCGCCCAGAGCCAGTAGGAGAACACCACAAGAGATCAGAATCCAGTTCACGTCATGCTTCCGACACATGGTTGTTCTCCCTCCTCGCTCGTCCTCGTGGCCAATGAGATCGGCGACTGTGTCCAGCCGCTGGCCTCTGCTTTCTTACACGGACGTTGCGCCGGCTTTTCCGGCGGGAAATCCTCTCAAATCACCGCCCCCGACAGAACAAACGCGGCCCAGTAGTAGGGATGACGATATCCGCCGCCTTTACGAAGCATCGACCGTTGGGCCTGCGCCAGGGCCTGCGCTTGGTCGGACTGACCCAACCCCTCGTAGAAGTCCCGCATCAGCTCCAGGGTAGAGCGATCGTCGACCTCCCAGAGGCTGGCCAGGACGGAGGCGCTTCCCACGGACAAGAAGGCTCGAGTGAGGCTGACGAAGTCATCCCCCGCCGGGATCTCGGCGAAGTAGCCGCTCCCCAGCGCCGTCTCGCACGCGCTCAACGAGACCAGATCGGCATCGAGCCGGAGGCCCAGGATCTCATGGACCTCGAGCCGGCCGTCCTCATGTTCGTCCGGCTCCAGCGCCAGTCCGGACAACAGAGGATTGATCTTGTTGAAATAGCCGTGGGTCGCGAGATGGAGAACGTCGTAGCGGGCAGCCATCTCCTTGAACGAGCCTTCGGTGGCACGGGTTCCCACGAGTACGAAATGCCGTTCCGGGAAGTACTCCGTGATGCCTTTTGCCTCCTCGGGCGCATAGCGCAGGCGGGCGCATTCCGGTGCGAGCGCCAGCAGATTTCTCTCTGAACTCGCGGAGCCTCCGGCCTTGGCTCTGTGGACCAGCGTCGCCGCGGAGGGCAGATAGGCCACGACGTAGTCCTCCATCAAGAAACGCGTCTCGTCCGCGGCAAGCCTGGGCAACACGGCGAAGGGCAAGTAGTGGAGGATGCCGTGAGGAACGATGTAGAGCCGCTCGACGCCCTCGAGCCAACCTGCCTGCTCGATGGGCTCGAGGAGAGATCGGGTCAGGCTCGCGGCCGGTCCGCGCCAGGCCTGGCTCTCCGCCCGTAGGATCAAGTCCCTGAGAAGCTCGACCTTGGCTTGCAGGTCTGCACGGCGCAGAGGAATGGACTTTGCCCGGAGCTTGTCGGGCGTCAACACGAAAATCACGACGCCGTCCTCTGCGACCACGTACTCGAGCAGAGCGGTCTCGGGGGGCAGCGATCCTCTCACCCGCTCGGTCGAGGGAATGGTCAGCGCGCGAGCCGCGGCATATTCCGGCTCGGTGCGGCGAAGATCGTCGAGAAGGTTCTGGTAGGCTCGCTCGGCCGTGGCAAGCTCGCTCGAGAGCAGCTCGATCGCCTGTCGTCTCTGCGTTGGCCGGGGCCTTTCATACTCTTCTTCGAGCGCCGCTTGCAGCTGCCGTATCCGTTGTCGCAGCCCGAACTCCGCGAGATCCTTCGCTCCGCTCGCGACAGGAGCGGGGCTGCGATTGAACAAGTCCAAATGCCTTCTCGCACGGAGCCTCTCTGCGGATGAGAAGGCCTCGCTCATGCGTCCGAGCTTCAACTGCAATCGGACCAGGGCCACATAGACCTGATACTTGTCCTCGATGTAGCCGGCGCGGAACCGTTCCTCACGGAGACGGCTGCGAACCTCCTCGATCGTCGCCACGGCCCGCTGGAGCGCCTGGACCGCCGTCTCGTCCCGTCCCAGACTCTCGAGCACTTGTCCTCGAGCGTAGAGGAGCCGCCAGAGAAGCTCGGGCTCCCCCACGGCGTCGACGATGGCTTCACCCGCGGCAAATTGCTCGAGCGCGGCGTGCAGATTCCCGCGACGCCGTTCTGTCTCCCCCAGGGCGTACAGACCCTCCGCTTCCCGCAAGCTGGCCTCGATTTCCCTTGAGACCTTCAGACCCTGCCGAGCCCGCTCCGCGGCCTCGTCGAGCCGGCCCTGCTCGAGAGAGGCGAAGGCGAGTTGGAGCAAGCTCTCGGCCACGTGGGCCCGGTCTTCCGCTTCGCGGGCCTGTGTGAGGGCTTCGCCGAACAGTGCTGCCGCCTCCTCGTACCGCCCACGACGCCGCTCCAGGTCCCCGAGCGCGATCAGATTGAACGTCACGCCCCTCGGGTGCCCGATCTCCCTCGCCAGCTTGATCGCACGGCGGAAGGCCTTCTCGCCGGATGCCACGTCACTCAGCAGGATGTGTACATTCCCGAGCTTGTTCAGAGCTTCGACCAGCTCGCGCTTCAGCCCGGCGGTCTCGTACGTTCGCAAGGCCTGGGCGTACATTTCCAGGGCGAGGTCGTACTTTCCCGCGACGAGGTAGGCGGAGCCCCGTCCTCGTAACCAGTCGGCCTCTTCTTTCACGAGTCCCGCCTCTTGTGCCAAGTGCAGGGCGCGATCGAAGCTGCGCAGCGCCGCCTCGACGTCTCCCAGACCCAAATAGCACCACGCCAGGTTGCCCAGGTCCTGGCTGATGGCGGGCTTCAGGTCGAGGCGCTCGCTGATCGCCAGCGCTCGCTCGTAATAGTCCTGCGCCTTGCCGTACTGCCCGAGCAGCAGGTATACCCCGCCGATATTTCCCAGGGTGTCGCTTTCGCCACGCGGAAAGTCGACGTCGTCGTACAGTTCCAGGACCCGCTTGTAGTTCTCGAGAGATCGCCGATAGTCGCCCTGCTCGTCGTAGACCAGGCTGAGGTTGTTCAGCGCGGATCCCTCGAGCTTGCGGTTCTTGACCTCGCGGGCAACTTCGATGCTGCGATTCAGGTAGTCAATGGCCTTGGGGTACTCCCCCATCTCCCAGTACACCAGGCCAAGATGGCTGAGTGACTTGCCCTCCTCCAAGCGATCGCCGAGCTCCTGCTTCATGGCAAGAGCACGATCGAGATAGTCGAGGGCAAGCCGGAAGTCCCCGAAGCGCTTGTGACAGTTGCCGATCAAACCAAGCGTGACCGCCTCGCCGAGGCGATCGTCGGATTCGCGATAAAGCGTGAGGGCCCGCTCGAATTCGGGGAGCGCCGCACGCGGTCCTTCCTGCATGTAGACATGTCTCGCCCGGGCGAGGACGTCGTCGGCCACCTCGGATTGCTCCCCGGTCGCCCCTCCAAGAACCACAAAGCCCGTGAGCAGGATCGCGATGGTGTTTCGTCGTCGGAACACGTCTCGTACTCCGATGTGTCGGCCCAACCGTCAATCTTCCGTGCGGAACCCCACGGCCTTGGATTTCACGGTCTTCCCTTCCGGGAGGTAGGCGCGAATCCAGACGAAATACTCCTGCCCGGCCGAGAGGGATACGCCGTCGGGGAGCCGAGTGCTAACGCCTTCTACGCGGCCTCCCCACAACAGATCGCCGTCGGCCGTGGTGACACTGATCTCGTAGAAGAGACTTCGCGGCACGTCGCTCCAATGGAATTCCGCTTCGCCTACCTGGATGATGGAACCTTCTTCGGGGAATAGA
>JBDGYE010000045.1:0-20775 GCA_039584255.1 Gemmatimonadota bacterium | reverse complement strand
TCTCGGTTTCGCCCCCCGGAAGGGCAGACCTCGGGCGGAATGGATGGAGGAGGTCGGTCGGCTGGCGATGACCGTGGTCGTGTTCGAGTCGCCGCGACGGCTGGGGCCGCTGCTCCTCGAGTGGGTCGAGCGGGGGTATGGGGAGAGGCGCTGCGTGATTTGCCGGGAGCTCACCAAGCTCCACGAGGAAACTCGACACGGAACGGTGGAGTCGCTGGCGGACTATTACAGCGGCGTGGATGTCCGAGGCGAGGTAACGATCGTCCTCGAAGGTCGGAGCGGCGACTCCGCGCGGGAGCGGGAGGCCCAACGGGATGAGGCGCTAGGCCTGGCGCAATCCATGGCCATCGAGGGCTCCACGACTCGCGAGATCGCGCAGCGGCTTCGGGGGGAGTTTGGGATGACGCGGAACGAAGCCTACGAGCTGGCGCTGGCGGCTGAAGGGACGCGGTGACGGGCCAGGAAGCGGATGCGCTGCTCGGACGCTTGGTTGATGAGGTGGCGCGTCTGCGTCGCCGGATGGCGGCAGGTGCGCTTCTCGTATGGCTTGGCAGCTCCGGACTCGTGCTCGCCACGGCCGCGCTGCTTCCGTGGCAGCTTCTTCACGCTCCCGGCTCCCACGTGCCGATGGCCACCGGGGGGCTGCTGCTAGTTGTGGCGGCGGTCGCTGGAGGCGTTCTCGGACGGCTCCTCAGACGTGTGCGGCTTTCCAGCGTTGCTCCAGAGGTCGAGAAGGCGGCTGGACTCCACCGCGGGGATCTTCGCGGCGCGCTGGAGCTGGCCAGGCCTGGCACGGGCGAGTCGACCGTCCTCGCGTCGCTTCACCGCTCCAAGGTGGCGTCCGCGCTCGCGGCGCGGGACATCACCTCCCTTCTCCCGGTCTCTCGCAGCCGGTTGCGCCGCTTGAGTCGGTTGGCGCTGGTGAGCGCAGCGGCCGGCGCAAGCGCAGCAACGACTGCCGGCGTCACGAGACCGGCGAGCGCCGTGGCGGCGATCCAGACCCTGGCTCGTCCCTGGTCCGTGACCTTCCCGCCGCCACCGCCGCCAATCCAGGTAGAGCCTCGTGGGGCAGATGTCGTGAGAGGACGATCGCTGGAGGTCCGTGTCCGGGCCCGACAGCGAAGGGAGGTCCGGGTGATGTGGAGCGCTCCGGGCGAGCCCGTGCGGAGTCTGGATGCTTCGGTCGCTCCGGAGTCCGGAAGGGCGAGCGCGAAGATCGGACCGATCGACGTGCCGACGGCCTACTGGGCTGAAGATGAGTCGGGCCTGGCCTCCGATACCTTCCGGGCGGTCCCCCTGGACCCGCTCCTGCTTACCGACCTCCGCGTCGATCTCGTCTATCCCTCGTACTTGGGGCGCCCGGGGGAGTCGTTGAGCCGGCCGTTGCCGCCGCTCTTGCTCCCCGAAGGCACATCCATGCGCGTCGAGGGGCGAGCGAACTACCCGCTCGCCGCCGCCGTTTTGACGGCTCGCGATGACTCGCTGAGCATTCCGCTGCGTGTCTCGACGGACCGGTTCGCGGGCAGTCTGCCCGTGGACAGATCACGAGTCCTGGCGTGGGCACTGACGCCGGAGCGGAGGGTCCCGGCCGTCCGGAACCCACCGGATCTGGAGTTCGCCGTAGTGCCCGACCGTCGGCCGGCAGTCCAGATCGTGGTTCCGGGCGAGGACACGGCTCTAGGTTCGGACCTGATCCTCCCCCTGGTCGTGGACGCCGCCGATGACAATGGCCTGGCGCACGCACAGATCGTGAGCTGGAGGTCATCGAAGGCGGGCTCAGGCGGCGAGGTCGCGGTTCTTCCGCTGATGGACACTGGCGCGGCAAGCGCACGGCTCATAGTCCGCCCCCTCCTGAACGCGCGGGGTCACGGGCTGCTTCCCGGAGACACCATCGTCTACTTCGCTCGTGTTCGAGATGCGCATCCGCGGCACCCATGGGCGACCTCCGACACCTTCCGGGCCCGGCTTCCCACGCTGGTCGAGCTCCGCACACTGGCAGCCGACGGCGCCGAGACTCTGGCAACGGAGACGGCGGATGCCCTCGCGGAGACGGGACGGCTGGCCAGAACGGCCCGGCAGGCCGAGCGCCGTGCATCCTCCGCGCCGACCGATCTCCAGCGAGAGGGAGCGACAGAGGGCCAGGGCGGTGGCGACTTCTCCTCGACAGAGGAGGGACGGAAGGTTCTGGAGGACGGCAGAAAGCTCGAGCGCCAGCTGCAGGAGATGGGCGGCGAGCTTGCTGCCCTGCGGCGGTACATGGAACACTCGAATCTCGCGGACTCGGCCATTCAGCGTAGGCTCGGAGAACTGGCGGCGCTCTACGCAGAGATTCTCCACTCGGATCTGGGGAGCCGGCTCGAGGAGCTGGCCGCAGCTCTGCGGGATTTGAGCCACGAGCATCTGAGCGAATCGCTCGGCGGTCTGGCGGGGGAACTCGACAGCCTTCAGGAGCGGCTGGATCGCAGCGTTGCCCTGATGGAGCGGGTCGCGACCGAGCAGGCGCTGAAGGGTGCGCTGGAGCGCGCCGAGGAGCTTACCCGACTCCAGCGGAACGCAGCGGAGTCGTACGCCGACGACGAGTCGTGGGCACGGCGAGAGGAGACGCTGGCCGAAGGAGTTGGCCGCCTCGGTGAGGAGCTGGACGCGCTCCAGGACCGTCTCGCGAAGATCGGGATGGCTGGACCCGCGCAGAACTCAGGCAACGCAGGCCGAATGGCATCCCTGGCGGCGGCGGACATGCGTGCGGCGGCCGAAGCCGCCCGGCGGGCGGCTACCGCCCCCGGTTCGCGTGATTGGGAGCGCGGCGTCGGCTCGGCGTTGCGGGCCGCCTCGGCGGCAGACTCGATGGAGCAAGCGACGGCGGACCTCAGGGCGGCGAGCGAGGCGCTCAGACGCGACTGGAAGACTGAAGCCGTCGGAGCGCTCGATCGGGCCACACGGGAGGCCCTCGACCTGGCCTCCGAGCAGTCGAGGCTCGGCGAACTGGCACGGGAGGGGGGGGCCTCCGCCGCGCTGGCCGGGCGTCAGGCCTCGCTCCGCCAGGGGCTGGACAATCTGCTCCGCTCGCTCGCCGATGCAGGAAGGCGCACGGCTCTTGTGGACCGCCGTGTGGGCCCGGCAGCCGCTCAGGTGGCTGGCGGAATGGAGACCCTTTCTGAGCGAATGGCCTCCGGAACGCCGGGTGGTGAGCCAACCGCCGACGCGAGCGAGGAGCTGGCGGAGGCACTCAACGACCTGGCACGCCAGCTGATTGGCAGCCGGAGAGCTGTCGAGATGGCGGAGTCCGCGACGGGCATGGAAGAAGCCCTGGAGCAATTGGCGCGAGCCGGCCGCATCCAGGCCACGCTCAACGACGAGTCGGCGAGCCTGTTCGTCATTCAGGATTCCGGCCGCCGGATAGCTGCCCGGCTTCAGGATGTGGCGCGGAGGCAGGCGGAAGTGGGCCGGCAGCTGAGTGAGATTCCGGAGGCGACAGCAGCAGCCGTAATAACCGGACGGCCCGACGAGCTCGCCCGGGAAGCGGAAGAGCTCGCCGGGCGGCTCGCGGCGGGTGTTCTGGACCGCGAGACGCTGGCCCGGCAGCGGCGCCTGTTTCGTCGCCTCCTCGACGCTGGCCGCAGTTTGGAGAAGGACGACCGGGATCCGGACCGGCGCGAGTCCGCGACCGCGACGCCGATCCCATCATCTGAACTTCCAGAGCAGGATCCGTCCGTATTCGCAGGACCCCGGTACCCATATCCGGTCGCGGAGGAGTTGCAGGCGATAGACCCGGGGCGCCGGCGACTGGTCCTGGAGTACTTCGATCGCCTGAACCGCTCTTCTCCGTCAGCGCCCGAGAGCGACTCGTCCGCAGGCGGACCGCCGTGATCCGGTGGCTGGCCTCTCGGCATGCCGTGCGGGGGCTCGTCATCCTCGTGGCCGCCGGCGTCTCTCCTTTGCCGGGCCCGGGCGCGGCCACCGCACAGGTTGCCGGGAGCCCGAGGGACCAGGAAAGCCGCGTGCTGTCCCGCGCCCGGCGCCTCCAGGAGGCTAGGCGGGCACCGGAAGCGCGTGCTGTACTGGAGGACTTCCTCGGTGAAGTCCCATTCTCGATCCCGGCTCTGGCGATGCTCGCGGAGGTGGGTCGAGTTCTCGGAGACTCGGGCCTCGCGCTACCCTATGCCGAGCGAGCCGTGGCCAACTCTGGTTTCGATAGTCCAGGTCTGGTTCGAGTCTGGATCCGCTCGCTAGCCGGCAGCGGTGCACGGGACAGCGCTGTGGCGGCCGCCCGGCGGTGGGTTTCTGAGGATCCTGGCCAGCCGTCCGCCCACGCGGAGCTAGCGACGCTACTGATGGCAACCGGAGAGAACAGCGAGGCAATCCGGGTTCTTAGGCAGGGCCGTGCGCGGGCCGGAGGCGGCAGCCTTTACACTCAAGAAATATCTGCGCTGCTGGTGCGGACTGGCGACTACGATGCGGCGGCGGTGGAGTGGGTCGCGATGCTGGAGTGGGGCCAAGCGGGAGTACGGGCCGTCGAGTTCCGCCTGAGGGATCCGCCATCGGCGTACGGGCAGGGTGTGAACGCTTTGCGCGCCCGCCTTCTCGCCCCGGATGTGTCGTTCCGAGCGAGGCGCAGCGGCCTGGATCTCGCTCTCCACCTTTCCGAGGAGGCTCTGTCGCAGGAGCTGGCGGAAGCCCTCGTCGCGACAACGCCTCCGGCGACCCGTGTTGCCGTGCTGAGAGAGTACTCTCTCGAGACGCGAAACCGTTCCTTTGGAGAGGGCGCCGCGTGGGCGGCCGTTCGTCTGGCACGGGAGGCACCATCGGAGGACGAACGGGCTTACTGGCGCGCGGTAGCGGCAGACCTGGCCCTGGAGGCGGGTGATGGCGACGAAGCGCGTGCCGCTCTCGAGGAGATCCTCGCCGACTCGGAGCCGGGAAGCGAGGCACACCGCCTGGCGGCGCGAAGACTGTTCTCCCTCCGGGTCGAAGAGCAGCCGACCGGGGCGGCGACCATGCTGGCCGAGTATGCGGAGGCCTATCCCGACGACCAGCTCGACGCTGCCGGGATGGCTGTCGCGCTCTCGCACCGGCTGGCTGCCGACGGGGATCTCAGGGGCGCCCGGCAGATCCTGGACTCCGGCGCCGTGTCCGACGCCTCCGCCGCCGCCCGGTTGGCCCTGCAGAAGGGACGCGTGGCGCTGTACAAGGGGGATCCGGTTGGAGCGATGTCGCACTTGGAGACCGCCGCGCTGATCCCGGCCGATGACCCGGAGGGGAGACGTGAGGCCATAACGATCCTGTCGGCGCTGGAACGGGCGGACTCGGCATCGGCAGTGGAGTTGGGAAGCGCGGCGTTCGCGCTGGTGCGAGGCCACGAACCGGCGGAGATGGTGGAGCGAGCGCGGGGTTGGAGCCGCCGTGGCGATCCCGCGGCTCCGGCCCTGATGACGGTCGCAGCCGCGGCGCTCGATCGCGCAGGGTATGCCCGGGCGGCCGCCGAGGTACTGCGGGAGCTGGTGGAGAGCTGGCCGGAGGCGCCCGAGCGACCCGCCGCACTGCTGGCGCTGGCACGTCGGGCGGCAACGGAAGACGTGCCCTCGGCTGCAGCCCTGCTGGAGCGGTTGATCGTGGATCATCCAGGGAGCGCCCTCGCTCCGGTCGCGCGACGCCTCCTGGCGGAGCTCTACTCCCAGATGCCAGGAGCATAGGCGGCGATGAGGCCGCCACTTGCAGCCGGCGCCGCCTGTGTCGTGGCTGCCCTCGCTCTCCTGTCGGACGCCCATGCGCAGACGCTCCTGGTGCCCATGGACGAAAGGCAGGAGAACCACCTGAGGGCGTATGGGCTGGTATACCAGTCGATCGCCGCGGGAGAGCGTGCCGAGTGGCTGCTCAACTACCGTTCGGGCTCGTTCATCCTTCCCGAAGCCCCCCACGTCGTGCGGCGCGCCGCCCTGATGGGTGTGAGCGTGGAGCGCGTGAGTGGCTCCGAGCTGGCTGGGATCCGCGCCGAGGTGGAGGGATCGAACAAGGAGGCCGTTCCGCTGGAAAGGGCCCCGGTCGTGGCAGTGTACACTCCCCCGAGCAGCTCACCTTGGAACGATGCGGTAACCCTGGCCCTGGAATACGCCCAGATCCCGTACGAGCGCGTATGGGACAGGGAGGTGCTGACCGAAGGACTGGAGCACTTCGACTGGCTCCATCTGCACCACGAGGACTTTACCGGACAGTACTCCAAGTTCTACCTGTCGTATTCCGGTGCTCCATGGCTCCGTGAAGCCGTGGCCCGAAATGAGGCACTCGCCGCGGACCTCGGCTTCAGCGATGTGCCGGAACTCAAGAAAGAGGTGGCGTGGAGGATCCGCCAGTACGTGGAAGGCGGAGGCTTGCTGTTCGCCATGTGCACGGCCACGGAGACTCTGGACCTGGCCCTGGCCAGCCGCGGAACAGACATTGCGGCAGCCTTCGCGGACGGCTCGCCCCCGGATCCTCTGACGGGTGACGGCCTGCAGTGGGACCTAGCCCTCGCTTTCCGGGACGCGGAGCTGGTTCTGGATCCAGCCTTGAGCGCCTTCAGCGACATCGACGGGCACCAGGTAAACACTCGGTGGAGACGCCCTCTGAGCAGCTTCACCTTGTTCGACTTCAGCGCCAAGATCGACCCCGTCGCGGCGATGCTGACACAGTCCCACGAGCGGGTCCTCCTGGATTACTACGGGCTCACGACCAGCTTCAATCCGGAACGGCTTAAGCCCGGCGTCTTGGTTCTGGCGAAGGAGGAGGGAACTGGGACAGTCAAATACTTGCACGGCTCGATGGGCGAGGGGAGTTTCACGTTCCTCGGAGGCCACGACCCGGAGGATCCACAGCACCTGATAGGCGATCCGCCCACGGACCTGGACCTTCGGCGGGGCTCGCCGGGATATCGACTCATCCTGAACAACGTGCTCTACCCGGCCGCAAAGAAGCGGGCTCTCAAGACGTGAGATGCGCAGGGAAGGAGAACCTGCGGAGGAACGCCGATTCTTCCCGGTGTACGAAGAAGCCGATTAGAGACTTGCGAGATAAACCAGGAGCAGCGGGAGAATCCGCTTGACCCATCCCGGTCGTGAAGCCGGTACCGGCGGAACGCAGAGACGCCGCAGCGTGCTTGAGGCCCACAAGCACGGATACCGGAGAGCCATTCGCGTGGGAATGGTGATCTCGCTACTGGCGCATGCGTTAGTGATCCTGGTCGTCTCGCGCCAGTTGAGGATCGGTGCGAGTCCGTTCGAGCCGTTGGCGCCGGTGATGCGACCGCCGGAAGGAATCGAGATCATCCGGTATCGAGAGCTCCTGGTCGATCAGCCGGAGACGATCGTCGAGGAGCAACGAGAGGAGGAGGAGAGGCCTCGGCCGCAGCCGCCGGAGCCGGTGGGAATCCCTGTTCCGGCCGCCGGCGAGGAAGATGTCGGACTTACGAACGCCGAGAAGCTTCAGCCGAGAGAGGGCGACCCGAGGCTGTGGAAGGATTGGGCCGGCCGGCCTCTGCCGGAGTATATGGGCGACTCCTACGCGCTGGCCGAAGGAGCGATCAGGGCGCGGCTTTCGATGATACTGGACAGCCTCGCGCTCAGCGACGAGCAGCGAAGGCGAGCCATGGAATGGCTGACTGGAGAAGAGGGCCATGAGTGGGGTGTGACCGAGGACGGTATCCTGATTGGCGGGATGCTGATTCCCATGAACGTGGGGGCTCTGTTCGCGGAAGAGGGCCCACGCGGGCGCGAGTCCCGAGCGGCCGCCCGAGACCTGGCCGACATCCGGCGCTCGGACGCGATCATGGACATCGAGGATGTGCAGCGTGAGCGGGCGGAAGCCATGCGGGAGCGCTCTCAGGCCGAGGCCACCCGCAGAGACTCTGCAGCCGCCGCGGACTCGGCGCAGTCGGCGGACCCGCCTCCTCGCCCCTGAGCACGCCTCCCGCTAAGATGATTGGCTGAAGGCGCGACCCCCGGGGCCGCGATCTCGTTCTGCGGATTCCACAGATGAGCGACAGCATCTCCCACGAGCTGAGCAGCAGATACGACCCGTCGGGTATCGAGTCGCAGATCTACGATCGCTGGCTGCAGCGGGGCGACTTCCACGTGGCGGCCACCGATGCGTTCGATCCGTACGTGATAGCGATCCCGCCTCCCAACGTCACGGCGGCTCTGCACATGGGACATGGCCTCAACAACACGCTTCAGGACGTGCTGATTCGCTTCGAGCGGATGCGCGGCCGGTCGGCCATGTGGATACCGGGGACCGATCATGCAGGTATCGCTACCCAGAACGTCGTCGAGCGGGAGCTGGCACGGGAGGGCCTGGGCCGGAGCGACCTGGGACGCGAGCTGTTCGTCGAGCGCGTATGGCAATGGGTGGACCGATACGGAAGCACGATCATCGAGCAGCTCAAGAAGATCGGCTGCACCTGCGATTGGGACCGGACCCGATTCACTCTCGACGATGGCCTGTCGGGTGCCGTCCGCGAAGTCTTCGTTCGGCTCTACGAGAAAGGGCTGATATACAGGGGCAACTACATCATCAACTGGTGCCCCCGTTGCCGAACGGCCCTGGCCAACGAAGAGGCGGAGCACCGAGAGGTAGAGGGGAAGCTCTATCATGTCCGATACCCGCTCGCGGAAGAGCACGGGCGCTTCGTCACCGTTGCCACTACACGGCCGGAGACGATGCTGGGTGACACGGCTGTGGCAGTGCATCCCGAGGACGAAAGGTATATCGATCTCGTTGGCCGCGACGTGGAGCTGCCGCTGGTGGGTCGATCGATTCCCATCATCGCCGACGAGCACGTGGATCCGGAGTTCGGGTCCGGCATTGTGAAGGTGACGCCAGCTCACGATCCCAACGACTTCGAGATCGGCTTGCGTCACGACCTCGAACAGGTCGACGTGATGCATGGCGATGCCTCGATCAACCAGAGCGCGCCGGCAGCCTACAGAGGGCTGGACCGCTTCGAGGCCCGGCAGCGAGTGGTGGACGACCTCCGCGAGCTTGGCCTGCTGGAGCGGATGGAGGAGCACCTTCATTCCATCGGCCACTGTTACCGGTGCGACACGATCGTCGAGCCCCGCCTCAGCCTTCAGTGGTTCGTGCGGATGCAGCCGCTGGCTGAGCCGGCGCTGGTGGCCTACAGGGAAAGCCGCCTGCGGTTCCACCCGGACCGCTTCGGGAACATCTATGAGCACTGGATGACCAACGTCCGGGACTGGTGTATCAGCCGCCAGCTGTGGTGGGGTCACCGGATTCCGGTCTGGTACTGCCAGGAGTGCGGCGAGATTCTCGTCGCCCGGGAGGACCCCGACAAGTGTGGCGCTTGCGGAGGTGAGCTGGAACAGGACCCGGACGTTCTGGACACGTGGTTCAGCTCCTGGCTGTGGCCGTTCAGTACGCTCGGGTGGCCGGAGGATACGGTAGACCTCCGGACTTTCTACCCCACGAACACGCTGAGCACGGCACCGGAGATCCTCTTCTTCTGGGTCGCGCGGATGGTCATGGCGGGCCTGGAGTTCCTGGGCGAACTGCCGTTCACGGACGTGCTGCTCCACGGCACCGTGCGGGACGCTCGCGGACGACGGATGTCGAAGTCGCTGGGGAACGGTATCGACCCTCTCGAGGTCGTGGACCTCTTCGGTGCGGACGCGATGCGATACACCTTGGTCAACGCGGCCGCTCTAGGCACCGATATCCAGCTGGACAACGAGGATCTCGAGTCGTCGTTCCGGGTGGGGAGGAACTTCGCCAACAAGATATGGAACGCGGTTCGCTTCGCTCTTCCTTACATTTCCGCCGAGGATCTAGAGCGATCCCCGGACGACGTGGCGCTCGAGCTGACGGATCGGTGGATCCTCAGTCGTTACTCCGCCGTCACCGCGGCGGCGACGGACAGTCTCGCACGGTTTCGATTTCATGATGCGGCGGAGACCGTATACCAGTTCGTCTGGAGCGAATTCTGCGACTGGTACCTGGAGCTGGTGAAGGAACGGCTCCGTGGAGATCGGGGCGAGGCGAGCCGTCTGGCTGCTGCGACGACACTCTCTCATGTCCTCGAGGGCTGGCTCCGACTTCTGCACCCGATCATGCCATTCATAACCGAGCACCTGGGCTGCCACCTTCCGGGTCGCACGGATGGCGACACAATGTTGTTCGGTCCGTGGCCGGCTCCCTCCCGTGAGTGGCGTGATGAACGTGCCGAGGAAGCAGTCGGCGAGCTGATGGAGCTGATCAGTCTGCTGCGTAACCTGCGCTCTGAGTACAGCATTGATCCGGGGCGACAGATCGACATCTCCGTCGCCTCCGTGTCCGATGCCCTGACCGAGGCCCTGGCGGCGGAGGAGAGCGGTGTGAATCGTCTGGCACGTCTGTCGGCCTTGCGACGGGAGGACGCGATCCCGGAAGGCGAGCCCGGGGCCCACGGCGTTCTCCGCTCGGGGACCGAGTTGTTCGTTCCTCTGCGCGGCGTGGTGGACCTGGATCGCGAGCGGGAGAGGATCGCGGCTGATCTGGAAAAGCTGGAGGGACTCCTGCGGCGGGCTCGGCAGCGCTTGGATGATCCGAACTTCACGGAGCGCGCTCCGACCGAGGTCGTCGAACGCGAACGCGAGAAGCGCCGATCCCTGGAAGAGCGTTACGTCCGCCTGCTAGAGAAGCGGGCGGCCTTCGCCGAAGCACGCTAGGAAATGCGCTGGGGCCGGCGCCATCCGCTGATCGGAGCGCCGCTGGCCATCTGCGGCCTGGCGGCCGGCTGCGCAAACGAGGAACCGCCCCCGGGCTCGAGGCCCGACTTCGACCCACCCCGGGTCGTAGAGATGTACCCCGAGCACCTGTCGGTCAATCCTGGCTTCGACGACGACGCGTACATCCGCTTCGACGAGCCGCTGGCAGATCCCCGTGGCGTGGAGCGCTCGCTCGTGGGCTCTCCCGCCGACCTCTACCGGGTAGCGCCGGGCAGAAGACACATCCGGATCAGGCCTGTGGACGGCTGGCGGCCCGGTACAGTCTACTACTTCCGGATTAGCCCCGGACTCTCCGACCTGCTGCGGAACCGGACAGCCACGGTAGTAGAGTTGCTCTTCTCCACGGGCTCCTCGCTTCCAGACACCCGGGCGGACGGTCATCTATACGATCGTCTTCGGGTTCAGACCGTGCGCGACGGCCGGGTGTTGTTTCTCGGTGCCGACTCCGTTCCCTATACCGCGGTCAGCGACACCGGTGGCGTGTTCTCCCTTCCAGCCCTCCCGCCCGGGGGTTATTGGGTCTACGGGTTCATGGACCGGAACCGGAACCTGCAACTGGACAGGGAGTTCGAGCCGCATGACAGCGCCCGCATGGAGCTTCCCGAACCGCTGAGCAAGGCCGAGGTGGAGTTGTGGATGACAGAGCCCGACTCGACTCCCCCGCTCCTGCTCGCGGCGCGGGCCGAGGACAGTCTCAGCCTGAGGCTCGAGTTCGACGAGCCGCTGGAGCCGGAGCATCCTCTGGATTCGGCTCGGGTGAGCGTGCATAGCGAGGCGACCGACGAGGCGTGGCCGGTTGTGAGCTTCGAGGTGGAGCGACCTGAGCGGACCCGAGACGGGCGCGGACGGGAGCCAGCGGACACGGCGGCAGTCCCCGGCGAGGGCCAGGAGGCAGTCGGTGATGGGGAGGCGGAGTTGGCGGACAGCGCCGCCGCAGTCCGGCAGCTGCCGCTGGACCGCGTAGCGCTCGAAGTCGTCGCGGACTCCCTGGCCGATGCGGTCGATCAGGAGCCGCCCGGCGGCCGGGCTGCCGCGGAGGACCTGCCGCTCCGGCCCTACCCATCTCCGTTCGTGATCGTGAAACTCGAGAGGGGTCTTGAGTCCGGTTCGTATCGTGTGAGCGCTCTCGGGCTCGCCAACCTCCGCGGCCTCGTGGGCGGCGGAGACACCACGTTCGTCTATGAGCCCCCTCCGGATTCGCTCATCGTTCCAGCGCCGGACTCCGCTGCGGCCCCGCCGGACACCGCGGCTGCGCCGGAGGGTGTGCCTCGGCTTCCGGCTCCCGATTCGGCCGAGGCGATGGTTCCGGACACGTCGGCGGAGGGTGGGTAGCTTGGATCCGCGCAGGGAGCTCCCTTCGGTGGACCGGCTGCTGAGGACGGTGGCCGCGGAGAGCCTGATAGAGCGGTGGGGACGACCGGCCGTTGTCGAGGCGATCCGCGGCTCCATCGCGGTCGCCAGGTCTGGAGAAGAGGGAGAGAGCGGATCGGACGCCGAGGATCTTCTGGACAGGGCGCGAAGCCTCCTCGTAGAGTGGGCCCGGCCCGCGCTGCTTGGGGTGCTCAACGGTAGTGGAGTCGTGCTGCACACCAACCTGGGCCGGGCTCCACTCGCATCGGAGGCCCTGGAGGCGGTCTCGCGGGTTGCCCGGGGGTATTCCAACCTCGAATACGACCTGGACGGCGGCGGCCGCGGCGACCGATACGTCCACTGCGTTGACCTGATTACGGCGCTCACCGGATCCGAAGACGCCCTCGTGGTCAACAACAACGCGGCAGCGGTGGCGCTCGTGGTGAACGAGCTGGCCGGAGGCAGGGATGTCGTGGTGTCCCGGGGCGAGCTGGTGGAGATCGGAGGATCGTTCCGGATTCCCGACATCGTGACCCGGGCCGGAGGATACCTAGTCGAGGTAGGAACCACCAACCGTACCCGACTCGAGGACTACCGCCGGGTCCTCACGCCTTCGACCGGCATGCTCCTCAAGGTTCACCCATCCAACTATCGACTGATGGGGTTTACGGAGGAGGTCTGCCTGTCCGACCTGGTGACATTGGCACGTGACGCTGGGGTCCCCGTAGTGCACGATCTGGGCTCGGGGCAGCTTCTGCCGGGAATCGCGGCCGGGCTACCGGACGATCCCGGGCCTCGCGAATCCGTGGAGCTTGGCGCGCATATCGTGACCTGGAGCGGCGACAAGCTGCTCGGCGGGCCCCAGGCCGGGATCATCCACGGATCCGCCGAGCTCGTGGGGCGGTTGCGCTCGAATCCTCTTCTCCGGGCGCTCAGGGTCGACAAGATGACTCTGGCGGCGCTGGAGGCGACGCTGAGGCTGTACCGCGACCCGGAGAGGGTAGCAGAGCACCTCCCGGCGCTGCGCATGCTGTCGGAGGGAGCGGGCGACGTACTTGAACGTGCCGAAGCGGCCCGGAAGCACCTGCCTCCTGCCCACTGCGACCTGGTCGAGGTCGGACGCATGATCTCGGTGGTGGGCGGCGGCGCGATGCCCGGCGCCGAGATTCCATCGGGCGGGTGGCGGGTGAGCCGCGTCTCCCCGCACCGCCTGGACGGTGCATGCAGGGAATCCGACCCGCCGTTGGTCGGCCGCATCGAGGAGAGCGCCTTCCTGGTCGACTTCAGGACGATTCTGCCGGGCCAGGAAGAGGAGGTCGCTCGCGCCGTGTCGTCGGCTCTCGAAGTCGTCTCGGCTTCCGGCGGGGATGCAGGATGACCCTACGACCAGCCGCCTTCCTCGATCGGGATGGCACTCTGATAGAGGACTCGGGATACCTTTCGGATCCGGCCGGCGTCAAGCTGCTCACGGGCGCGGCCGAGGCCGTCGCACTGCTGAACGCGGCGGGCGTCCGCGTGATTGTCGTCAGCAACCAGTCGGGGATCGGCCGCGGGCTCTACTCGGAGGCGGATTTCTGGAGCGTGCAGCGCGAGCTGGAACGGCAGCTCGCAGAGCTGGGTGCTGTGCTGGATGGGGTCTACTTCTGCCCACACGATCCGGGTCGCGAGCGCTGCCGGTGTCGCAAACCGGGCCCGGAGCTCTACGAGCGCGCCGCGGCCGAGCACGGCTTCTCTCTGCGGGGCGCGCTCTTTGTCGGAAACCAGCCCAGAGACGTGATCCCCGCCGAGCGGTTCGGCGGATCGGGCGTTCTGGTGGCCGCGAACGCGCAGGCGTATGATGCACCGATCGTCCCGGACTTCATCGTAGCTGCCGACGTTCTTTCGGGAGTGCAGGCTGCGTTGGAGCGCGACTTACTGGAATACCTCGACCCCGGCCCCGACTGAAGCCATGAAGGATCCCGTGAAGGTTGCCGTGCTCGTTTCCGGCTCCGGCACGAACCTGCAGGCCCTGCTCGACACCTTCACCCGGAGCCCTGAATCGGGTGTGCGAGTAACGCGGGTTATAGCCAGCCGTCCGGGCATAGGGTCAATCGAGCGGGCCCGGGCCGCTTCTGTGCCCTGTGGAGTGCTGCCCGACCGCGGCTCCGGGGAAGACGCGGAGGCGGCGTTGCACAGGGAGCTAGAGGCGGCTGACGCCGATCTCGTGGTGCTCGCCGGCTTCCTGAAGCTCATCCCGGAGTCCGTGGTGAGGGCGTACCGGGGTCGGATGATCAACATCCACCCGGCGCTCCTGCCATCATTCGGAGGTCCGGGCATGTACGGCGGGCACGTCCACGAAGCGGTCGTGCGGAGCGGAGCACTGGTGAGCGGCGTTACGGTTCACTTCGTGGATGAACAGTACGATCGAGGTGCGATCATCGCCCAGTGGCCGGTTCCGGTTCGCGAGGGAGACGACGTTGATCGGCTCGCCGCCCGTGTTCTCAGGGTTGAGCACCGAGTGCTGCCCGCAGTCGTGAAAGCCTTCGCGGAGGGCGCGTTCGGGCTGGATGAGGATGGTCGGTGCCGGTGGAGCCGACCGTGGTTCCCGGGCGAGACGTTCTACATAAACGACGAAAGCGACGAAGAGGCCTGACATGCCGCACGCGATCCTCAGCGTATCAGACAAGACGGGAATCGAAGAATTGGCGGCGGCGCTCGAAGAGCGTGGGTGGACGATACTGTCCACTGGCGGCACGGCCCAGGCGATTCGAGAGGCCGGGATCTCCGTGGTTCCGGTAGGCGACTTCACAGGCTTCCCGGAGATCCTGGGAGGCAGGGTGAAGACGCTGCATCCTGCGGTGCACGCAGGTCTGCTGGCGCGGCTGGAGATCGAGAGCGACGTGCGGGACCTGACTCGCCACAGTCTCTCGCCCATCGGACTGGTGGCAGTGAACCTGTATCCCTTCCGCGAGACGATCGCGCGACCCGACACCACACTGGCGCAAGCCCTCGAGCAGATCGACATCGGCGGGCCGACGATGCTGCGCGCGGCCGCAAAGAACCATCCCTACGTTTGGCCGGTCTGCGACCCGGCTGACTACGAGCACGTGGTCGCCGCCATCGATGCGGGCGGCGACCGGTCGGAGCTCCGCCGGGAGCTGGCGGCCAAGGTGTACGCGCACACGGCGACATACGACGGGGCCGTTGCGGGTTATCTCCGCCAGGAGGTGGAGGGCGTGCTTCCGCAGGAGCTGCTCGTCTCCCTCGTGCGCGTGCAGCCGCTGCGCTACGGTGAGAATCCCGATCAGCAGGCGGCCTTCTACCGGGACGCCTCCAGCCAACCCGTCGGTATACCGGCCATGCGCCAGCTTCACGGGAAGGAGCTTTCGTACAACAACCTCCTGGACGTTGACGGGGCGCTGCTGGCGATCGCTCCGTTCCTGGGCGGCGCTCAACCCGCGTGCGCCATCCTTAAGCACACGACTCCCTGCGGAATCGCGATCGGACGATCGCCGGCCGAAGCATACCGAAGGGCGCTGGCCTGCGATCCGGTGTCCGCGTTCGGATCGACGGTGGCCTTCAGCGAGCCGGTCACGGAGACGGTTGCCGGGGAGATCGCCGGGCTGTTCGTGGAATGCCTCGTGGCTCCCGGCTATGCCGACGCCGCACTGAGAATCCTGCAGCAGAAGAAGAACATCAGGATCCTCGCCCCACCGCAAGATGCGCGCTTCGGGGAATTCGTCGGACACGTCGCCCGGGGCCGCGAGGCACGCGGTGTGAACGGCGGAGTTCTGGTGCAAAGCTCTCCGCTCCCGGCCCACCCGTGGGAGCTGCGCGACGACCCGGCGACATCGGTGGCCACACAGCGGGCTCCGACCGAAGCCGAGTGGGAAGACCTCTCCTTCGCCTGGGCCGCCGTTCAGTCGGTGAAGTCCAACGCGATCCTTCTTGCGGCGGCCGGTGCTTCGGTAGGAATCGGCGCGGGGCAGATGAGCAGAGTGGACGCGGTCAAGCTCGCGGCGCGAAAGGGCCGCGAGGCGGGACACGCGCTCAAGGGGCTCGCGCTGGCCTCGGACGCGTTCTTCCCGTTCCGTGACGGAATCGATGCGGCAGCGGAAGCGGGAGCGACGGGCATCGTACAGCCGGGAGGATCCAGGAGAGACGATGAGGCGATCGCCGCAGCCGACGAGCACGGCATTTCGATGGTCTTCACCGGCAGGAGGACCTTTCGTCACTAGTCCGGCTGGCCGGTGACACGACGCCCGTGAAGCGTCGCTTCCCAGCGACTACTTGAATGCTGCTAGTCTACCGGTGTGTACAGGTAGGGACGATCCCAGTCCGACCAGTAGCTGCTGTCGGGCAACGTCTCCAGTTCGAAGCCGAACAGCTCCCCGAAAAGCACGCGGAAGACGTTGACGGGGGTGATTCCGTTCCAGAAGAGGTCGGGTTCCCCGTCGGGGACGTAATAGGCGGAAAGGACCTCCACCCTGTCCTTTATCTGGTCTGGACGCGACTGCTCCAGCGGCAGAGGCTGACCCAAAGGAAATCTGCCATAGCCGTGGTCGCCCTGGAGGAGGATCACGGGCGGCTCGGATGAGCGGTCCAATATCCCGTCCACGAGCTCTAGGAGCTGCCGGTTCGCGCACCGTACCTGGTCGGCGTAGAGGCGCAACACGATCTGTTCCTCGCTCGGATCTTCGAACGTCGGCCACAAAGGATCGATCGGTCTGCAATCGGCGTCCAGGCGGAAGGGGCCGTGTGGGAGCAGGAAATGGGCGAACACGAATCGCGAGCCCGGAGCGCCAGCGAGCTCGACCATGCCGCGGATCCGATCCTCGATATCCGTGAGCGACTCGGGAAGGAAGGGCCACGCGCCGTCCCGGCAGCGAGTCACATAGCATCCGATCGTCACGATCGGGTACAACAAGGTGGTGGAGAGCCAGTATCGAGAGAATTCGCCGGCGAGCCGCCGGGGGATCTGGATGTCCGCGAACTCGTTGGAGGAGAGCGGGGGGTACGAGGATCGGAAGAAGACGATCTCGTAACCTCTTTCTCGCAGCTCGCGCGCGGTCCGGTTGTTCTTGAGCCGGTCGTACACCGGCTGGCGGTTGGCACTCCGGGCACCCAGGTCGTCTGTGGTCCAGTCCAGGTACTCCCAATCCAGCATCGCTGCCAGGGATTGGAAGGTCTTCACGTAGTTGGCCCGAGCTCGAAGCGGAACCTGGAAGCCTCTCGCCCTCAGGCTATCGAGGAAGGGCCGATTGTCCATCCCATACACTGACTCCAGCGTCTCCTCGCCCGTATAGGCATCCAGGACTATGAGCCATATGTCGGGTCCGCCGGAGGTCTCGTGCTGCGCCGCCCGTAGCGGCCCGGCGGCCTCTGCGGTGGTTTCGGGGCGTGTGAGCCACGCAAGGGCCAGCCGGCCCCCAAACAGGAATACGAGGATCGCTCCCATCGCGAACAAGAAGCGGGTCAGGCCCTCCAGAGACTTCTTGACCCGCGTAATCAGGATCGCGGCGCAGATCGACAGAGCGAGCAGTACTGCCAGAATCTCGATCATTCTCCGCGGCCGGTCTGCGGGCGCCGGAGCCGGAAGCGCGCCGTAGATGAATCCGAAGGCTGAGAATCCGAGTAGGAGGACAAACGCGATGAGACCCTGTCTGTCCACCGTTCTGGCCGAGATCGTTCCTACGACAAGGGCGACGGCGAATGCAAGAGTGCTCAGAATGAGCGGAGTGACGATCTCCGAAGGTCCGATTCCCTGATCCAGGTTCTCGCCGGCCAGCGCCAGAACAGGGGCGACCACGAAGAGGAAAGGGTACAGGTAGGCGCGCATCCCAGATGTCCTACATTTCCGGCAGAGCTTCGTCCGGCCGGGCGACGAGGGCGTACAGGACTCTCTCCGAGTCGGGAAGCTGTGCGACTCGGACCGTTTCATACAACTCCAGAAACCGGCGCTCGAAGGTCTCCCGGTCGTAATCAGCGAACACATCCTCTCGACTGACGAGCAGGCGCTGAGCCTGTGGGTCGCTCTTCGGAACGAACTCCACGACGAGGCGCGGTCCCAGCTGCCTCAGCCACCGCGCTATGTGCCCCAGTGGGACGTTTCTGCCCAGCGCCAGATGATGCACGAGTGCCAGAGCGAAGACGAGATCGGCCGGCCCCCGATCGGCTAGTGAGGCGCGTTCCCTGCCAGCCCAACCCGTGGCGGGAGTGGGGTCCGTGAGGTCCACGCAAAGGGGCAGGATGTTCTCGGCGCCCAGCTTGCGGGTCTGGCGGTAGTTGACCTCGACGGCACCGGGATCCCCGTCTATGGAGACCACTCGCCCGACCGCCGTGGCCGCGATTCGACTGTATCTACCGGTATTGGCGCCCAGGTCCCAGACGGTCACCGGTCGCCACTCCTCAACCGTTTCCTGTACGAAGCGATCCTTGGCTTGGAGCGATTCGGAGGCGTAACCGTGCTCGGTATCGTAGCTCGCCCACTCGGTCGCAGAGGGATTCCAGCTCATTCCCTCGACAAGGCCCGTAAGACTCGCGACAAGGCCTTCCAGTGACCTCTTACTGATCGCTTTGTCCCAGCGGGAGCTGCCCAGGCGACGCCTGCCATACCGCTCTATGGCCCTGGCGTGGAGGTGTATGTGAAGGGCCAGTGACGGCTTCAGCCAGGTCCGTCTGGGAAGCATCCGGCTCGCCATGTCCAGCGGAATCCCTTCCAGGAACCGGCTCAACAGACGCCCCAGCCGTGGGTCCACCATGCTGAGCAGCAGGAGAGGAGAGAGGAAGTGCTCGCAGAACTGCCTGTAAGCCACCCAGGGCTGTCCCTCTCGGTATGTTTCGAACGATAGCGTGTCGATGAACACCGGCCGCACGCCCAGGAACTGGACGTTGAAGGCGCTCGCGTCCTTCAGAATCATCCCCTTCGCCAGAGCGTTGCGCTGAACTCGGAGCGTCAGAAGAGCCGCGCTCTTCAGTTGGCTGAAACACCATTCGGCCGGGTAGGACACGAAAGGAATTCGCTCGGGGGCAACGACTCGATAGGCGTTCTCGTCGGCCGCCAACTCCAGATCTACCTCGCTGTGCGGAACGAGAAGCCCAAGACCTGCGAGTTCGTCGTACAGGCCGGACGCAATGAGGCGGTCGTAATGGTCGGCGTACGACCGGTTCACCTGTCGGTACATGCGTCCCTCGCGGTGGAAGACGAACCCGCAAGGGTCTCTGAACGACGCGGTGTCTCTCTGCATCAACCTCGCTGACGGAAGACGGAGCGAGCGACCCTCTTCAGCCACTCCCTGAATCTCCTGATGGTGAGCGAGGCGGCCATCAGCCCCGCCGCCAGCACCTGAAGGACGATGCTGCCTGAAAGAGGGTCGATGTATGCGGCGGCCCGGGGAGGTGCGATCAGCGACACTAGCATTGCGCACGCGAACAGGCGCAATGCGCTTGCTGCATGGGCTGATACCGGGGGGATCCTCTGCATTGCGCTCTCCCTGTAAGTGCCGCTTCCCGCGCGGGAGCTGGTGCCGAATGCCTTTCCGCCCGCTGATCGAGCAAGACGCGTGCCGATCAGCCGCTACGGCTCCGAAGTCGACCCGGCATCCCCGTCCGCTTCATCCTCCTCGTACAATGCCGGCGGGACCGGTGTCACGCGGTAGGGGTGATCCCATTCCGACCAATATGTCCTGTCCGGCAACCGCTCAAGATCGAACCCGAAATACTCGCTGAACAAGGTCCGAAGCACGTTCACCGGTGTGATCTCGTCCCAGAACAGATCCTCTTGGGCTCCCGGCGCATGATATGCAGCCAGGACCTCGATGCGATCCCTCACTTGCTCCGGGCGAGCGTCCTCCAGCGGAAGGGGATGGTCCCGTGCGAACATCCCGTAGCCATGATCACCCTGCACGAGAATGACCGGAGGGGACGGAGACCGCTCCAGGATTCCATCGACCAGCTCCACGACCTTCCGGTTCGCACAACGAACCTGATCGGCGTACAGCCGACGAACGAGCTCCCGCTCCCCCGGATCCTGGAAACGAGGCCACACCGGCTCGCGCGGCTGGCAGGTGGAATCCAGTCGGAATGGCCCGTGGGGGAGAAGGAAATGGGCGAACACGAACTTCGGTCCCGGCCGGCTCGCCAGATTCATGAGCGCTTGGACCTTCTCATCCGTTTCACGTGGTGATTCGGGAAGGAAGGGTGCCACCTTCTCCTCGCAACTGCGAATCCGACACGCTACGAGGGCCACCGGGAAGAGCGAGGTCGTCGAAAGCCAGTATCGGGTGAACTCGCCAGTCAGCTTGGGGGGAATCTGAACGTCGGCTAGGGTGTTGCCGGACAACGGCGGATAAGACGAACGAAAGAAGATGAACTCGTAGTCGCGCCGCTTGAGCTCACGAACGGTGCGATTGTACTCGAGGCGCTCGTGCGTGGCCCGGTAGTCCTTCGGCGAGCCGTAGCCCTGGTGCATGTAATCCCAGTTCAGCATTGCACCCAGCGACAGCAAGGTCGTCACGTAGTTCGCCCGACTCTTCCGCGGCACCTGAAATCCTCTCGCTTCCAGGGCCTCCAGGAAAAGAGTGTTGTCCAGCCCGTACTCGGACCGAAGGGTGCCGGCTCCGGTGTAGGCGTCGAGCACCAGCAGCCAGATGTCCGTTCCGGACTCGCCGCGCTCAGAGGCCGCCGTGACTCCCGC
>JBDGYE010000044.1:0-20794 GCA_039584255.1 Gemmatimonadota bacterium | reverse complement strand
CGTCGGCCTCATACACGGTTCGCAGCGCCTCGGTGATTCCCGCCGAGTGCACGGAAACCGTCCGACCGTTCTTCGACGCGAACAGGAACTCGTTAGGGAACGACTCCACGTTCCCGTCGAACGCGATGCCCACGAACCGCCCGTCTCTGTCGATCAGAGGACTGCCGCTGTTGCCGCCCGTGATGTCGTTCGTCGAGACAAAGTTGATCGGCACGCTCATATCGATCTCATGCCGGGCTTTCTCGAACGCCGGGGCAAGCTTCCACGGCATCTCGTTTTCGAACTCGGCCGCCCTCGCATACAGGCCGTATAGCGTGGTCTGAGCCGGCGCGAAGGTGCCGTTGAACTCGTACCGCTTCACGACTCCGTCCGTGATGCGGAGCGTGAACGTCGCGTCCGGCGGAAGGTCGGTGCCGAAGACCGCGAACAGGGCCTTGGCGAATCGTTCTGTCTGGACTCCCTCCGCGCTGTCCAGCTGGCTCCATTCGGCCTCGACCTCCCGGCTCAGGGCGACCATCTCACGGGCCAGGAGAACGAGCGGGTCGTCGCTCTGGCTCACGCCTTCGAGCCCGCTCGCGATGAGGTCGCTGCGGTACTCGGGGTCGGCCACTCGGGAGCCCGTCACCAGCCTTGTGGCCGCGTCATCCGGCGTTTCGCCCTGCAAGACGGCGCTCACGAGCGGATCGCCTGGCGGCAGCCACCTCTGCGCGATGGCCAGCCTGCCGGCTAGCATCCTAGCCGACTGGTCCTCGTGCATGGGACCCGGCTCCTCGATCTGGCTGCGGATCAGTATCAGGCTGTCTCCCCGGAACCGGCCCGGGCGCTCATGCTCCGGGAGCGTCATCGCCTCGATGTAGCGGACGAGTCGGCTGGCCAGCTGGAAGTGAGCAGAGGCATCGACTCCGAGCCTCAACGATCGTCGGTTCATGGCGTCCGAGTCGTACAGGTACAGCTTCGGATACATACGCGCCTTGGCGGTGTGGATCGCTTCCAGCTCTTCCCACACGTTTCCGTACCGCGCGGCCAGCTCTGGATCCTCTTCTACCTTCTGCCGGAATTCGCTCTCCCACCGGATCTTGTGGGCCGTCAGCCCGAGATCGCGGAGGCCATTGAGCTGACCCCGGAACCGCTTCTGATTGTTCTCGTACCCGAGGGTCGCGTTCTTCAGCACACGACCCCTCGCCGGGTCTTTCTTGGTGATCGCGTGCAGGACTTCGACTCGGGAGTCGAAGAAATCAAGGAGGGTCGGGTGGCGGACCTCTCTCTCGTACAGATACTCGGAAACAGCGATCTGTCGGCTCGTTCCTCCCGGGTTTCCTGTCACGAACACGAGCTCGCCCTCCTGCGCCCCCTCCGAATCCCACTCGAAGTAGTCAGGAGTACCGGCCGGCGTGACGCCGTCGTCCTCGTAGGCGCGCACGAACGTGATGTCCAGGTCGTAGCGCGGATAGGTGAAGTTGTCCTGATCTCCACCAAAGAAGCCAGCCTGCATCTCCGGCGTGAAGACGAGCTTGACCGTCGAGTAGCGCCTGAACTTGTAGAGCCCGTACTGGCCTCCGTAGAAGAGCGGGACTACCTGACAGGCGAGGCCGGTCCGGGCCTCGCACTGCTCGTCGAGCTCCGTGCGGATCCGCTGCTGGGCCGTAGCGACCGCCGCGGCATCCATCCCGGGCTGGGCCGCTCCGTGCACCTGCGCCGTTATGTCCTCGATATCGACGAGCTGGTCCAGGTAGAGACGCGGGCAGAGCAGTTCCTCTTCTCGGGTCGCGGCGTAGAAGCCGTCCACCAGGTAATCGGCCTCTTCCGTCGATACGGCATCGACGCAGCCACGGGCGCAGTGGTTGTTGGTTATCACCAACCCGTTCGGGGATACGAAGGACGCCGAGCAGCCACGACCGTAGCGCACGGAGGCGAGGCGGACGTGCTCCAGCCAATCGGCACTGGGCCGGAAACCGTAGGTCTCCTCCCAGTAGTCGAGCGGCGGGTTCTCGAACGTCCACATCGTCCCCATCTCGGTCCCCGTGAGCTCGACGTTCTCGGACGCCTTCACTGCCGCCTGGGGCGGCTGCAGCGTTTCGTAGAGCTGCGTGTGGTGGTGGGGTGCGAGGTCGGCCGGCGGCAGTACGTCCGTGGCTGCCTGCTCGGTCACCGGAACCGTGGCTGGCTCGGGGGTGGCCGATGAGGCGCACGAGGCGGCGACGAAGAGGGCAAACACCGAGACCAGGTGTCGCGCGGCACGTAAATCCATCGGTAGCTCCGTATTCGCGGATTGCATCCAGGCAGAACGAATAGCGGTTATTACTGCAAACAGCGGGCCCGCTCCACTATGTCGGCGTCGGGCCCGCTCGAGGCTTGGAGTGGGGCGGCTGGCGCCCTGGCTCCCGTGTGATCAGCGTGCGCTGCGGTAGACCACAACGCGTTAAACCACATACAGTTAGATCATCTGCCGCAACACAGTCTGGAGGATTCCGCCGTTCCTGTAGTACTCGAGCTCCACCTCGGTGTCCAAACGGACCAGGGCCTCGAACTCCGCCAGCATGCCGTCCGAACGGGACGCACTGACCCGCACCGTGCCGCCGGGCACGAGGTCGTGGGCGATTCCCCGTATGTCGAGAGTCTCCGTTCCGTCCAGATCCAGTGACTCGGCGCTCTCGCCGCCCGTAAACTCCAGCGGCAGGATTCCCATGCCGATGAGGTTGCTGCGGTGGATCCTCTCGTATCCGGTCGCGATCACGGCCCGCAGGCCCAGGAGCCGCGGGCCCTTCGCCGCCCAGTCGCGGGAGGAACCCGTTCCGTACTCCTTGCCGGCGATAACGATCAACGGCACCCCCTCATCGCCGTACCGCATGGCGGCGTCGTAGATCGACATCTGCTCGTCGCTCGGGAAGTGCACGGTATACCCGCCCTCGACCCCCGGCACCATCAGATTTCGCAGGCGGACGTTGGCGAATGTGCCGCGCATCATTACCTCGTGGTTACCCCGTCGCGAGCCGTACGAGTTGAAGTCGGCCGGCGTGACACCGTGCTCGATCAAGTACCGCCCGGCTGGCGAGTCGACAGCGATGGCACCCGCCGGCGAAATGTGATCGGTTGTCACCGAATCACCCAGCAGGGCCAGGACGCGGGCCCCACTTACGTCGGCCGGCGGATCGGGCTCTCGTCTCGTTCCCACGAAGAACGGCGGCTGCCGCACGTAGGTGGAGTCGAGCTCCCATTCGTATCGACTGCCCGTCGGAGCGGGAAGCGTACGCCACTCCTCGTCACCGGCAAAGACGTCCGCGTACTGGCTGACGAATTGCTCCGTCCTCACGGCGGCGCGCACGGCCTCCCGGACCTCCTCCTGGGTGGGCCACACGTCTCTCAAGAAGACGTCCTCACCGTCTGAGCTCTGCCCCAGCGGCTCGTTATACAGATCGATGTCCATCCGGCCGGCCAGCGCGTAGGCCACCACCAGGGGAGGCGAGGCCAGGTAGTTGGCCCGGGTCTGCGGGTTGATCCTCCCCTCGAAGTTCCGGTTGCCCGATAGTACTGAGCAGACGAACAGGTCTCCTTCCCGTACAGCCTCCTCGATGGGCTGCGGCAGCGGGCCGCTGTTGCCGATGCACGTGGTACAGCCATAGCCCACCAGGTTGAAGCCCAACGTCTCGAGCGCCGGCATGAGACCGGCCTCGTTCAGATACTCCGTGACTACCTTGGATCCGGGCGCGAGGCTCGTCTTCACCCAGGGCTGGCGGCTCAGGCCTCGTTCGACCGCGTTCTTCGCCAGCAGACCGGCTCCAACCATCACGCTCGGGTTCGAGGTGTTCGTGCAGCTGGTGATGGCTGCGATCACGACCGCGCCGTCACTGAGCTCGAAGGAGATCGGGCGTCCCTCGGGGTCCGCCAGCTCGACCTTGACCGCGCGAAGCATCGCTGTGGCCCCGGCTCCCTTGTCTCGGGCCCGGGCCGGCCCCTCGGTCGCCGTGCCCCGGGCTTCAAAGAAGGACTCCCTTGCCTCCGAGAGAGGCACCCGCTGCTGGGGTAGCTTCGGCCCTGCGAGGCTGGGCTCGACGGTGCCCAGGTCCAGCTCCAGCGCGTCCGTGAACTCCGGCTCCAGGCTCTCGGCCGAGTGGAAGAGCCCCTGTTCCTTCGCGTACGTTTCCACGAGGGCGATTTGCTCCTTGCTGCGACCGGTGAAGCGCAGGTAAGCGAGCGTCTCGTCATCGATCGGGAAGATGGCGCACGTGCTTCCGAACTCCGGCGACATGTTTCCAAGAGTCGCACGGTCGGCGAGCGCGAGTGAGGCGACGCCTTCGCCGAAGAACTCGACGAACTTTCCCACCACGCCCTTATCACGGAGCAGCTCAGTAACCCGGAGGACGAGGTCCGTGGCCGTGGCTCCCTCGGGCAGCCGCCCATGAAGCCTGAAACCCACGACCTCCGGAACCAGGAAGCTTATTGGCTGGCCGAGCATCGCTGCCTCGGCCTCGATTCCGCCGACGCCCCATCCCAGCACGCCGAGCCCGTTGATCATCGTCGTATGGCTGTCCGTGCCAACCACGGTGTCAGGATATACCAGGCGCTCGTCTGCGACCTCGCAGTCGAAGATCACCCGGGCCAGGTGCTCGAGATTCACCTGGTGAACGATCCCAGTGCGCGGCGGGACGACGCGGAAGCTGTCGAAAGCGTTCTGCCCCCAGCGAAGGAAGGTATAGCGCTCGACGTTGCGCTCCATCTCCTTCTCAGCATTGATTAGGAACGAGGCCATCGTTCCGAAGCTGTCGACCTGAACCGAGTGGTCGATAACCAATTCGGACGGCAGCATCGGATTGATGCGACTCGGGTCGCCACCCAGCTCGTGCATCGCATCGCGCAGGGCTGCCAGATCCACGACGGCCGGAACGCCAGTAAAGTCCTGCAGAATCACTCGGGCCGGCATGAACGCGATCTCCCTCTCCTCCGACGGGTTCCACGCCGCGAGGGCCGTGATGTCGTCGGCGGTAACCGAGACTCCGTCCTCTTGTCGGAGCAGGTTCTCGATCAGAATCTTGATGGAGTAGGGAAGGCGATCGATGTCTCCGATTCCCTGTCTGGCGAGCTCCTGAATGTCGAACATGGTAGCCGTGGTGCCGTCGGAGAGCGCGAAGGTCCTGCGTGTTCCCAGGGAATTTCGTCCTGTTCTGTAATCCGATGTCATATCTAACCTTCCGTCATCGAACGACCGGACGGTACCGGCCGTGTGAACTCCTTCCTCGGCGATGGGCTTCCTGTTGGCGGGAATATGCGGCAGCGGCATCGTGCCGTCGAGTCGCGCTCCGCCCGGCCCAGCATCTCTGGCACGACCGACCCGAGCGATCGATATTTCGTCTCGCCTGATGCCCGCCCCGCTGACGGGGCGACACTCCCACCGGACCGCAGAGGCAGTATGCCTGACCCGATACTGTATGGGCACAGGGGAGGAGTCTCCGGCTTTCTGTGGCCGCTGACGCGGTATGTGGTCACCCATATCACGTCGCTGATACTCGCCTTCCTCTTCTTCGCGCTGAACAGGACGACGGTCATCGGTCGCCGCCACGTTCCGCGACGGCGTAACACGCTTCTCATGTCGAACCACCAGTCGATGATCGACAGCTTCATGGTCGGCTTCGCGGCGTACTTTGGCACTGCCACGTTCAAGCCGTATCTGATTCCGTGGAATCCGGCCGCCGAGGAGAACTTCTTCCGAAACAGATTTTGGTCTTGGTGGGCCTATCAGTGGAAATGCATTCCGGTCAAGGCCGGCCGCAGAGACCTGAAGGCGTTGTACCGGATGATCCACTCGCTGGAGGGCGGAACGATGATCCTGTTCCCGGAGGGCACCCGGACCAGGGACGGGACCATCGGCAGAGGACGGCCGGGGGCAGGCCTGGTGATCCTGGCCAACCACCCCGAGGTCATACCGGTCACGGTCGACGGAATGAGGGACGTTCTGCCCGTGGGCAGTATGATGCCTCGAGTCTTCAAGAAGGTTTTCGTGGTGTTCGGGAAGCCTGTAGACTACTCGGAGTTCATCGGGCGTGAACGGTCGAAGCAGACGGCCCAGCAGATAGTCGACAAGGTGATCGATGTGCTTCGCCACCAGATGCAGGGGATCCGACGTCTCCGCGCCGGCGAGATCACGAGGAGGGAACTGAGCGAATGGCTGGATCGAGGCGGATTGTAGCAGCCAGGGGACGGTCGTGCATGGCGTCTGTGCTGAAGGTTCTTGCGGTGGGCCTGATCGGCTCGGGCTGCGGCGGAGAGAGTGGATTCGAGGGACCGACGGCGGCCCTGTATACCACACAGGGCGAGATCGTGCTGGGTCTGTACGCGGAGGGTGCTCCGCTGACCGTCGAGAACTTCCTGGCCTACGTGGAGGTGGGCTTCTACGACGGCCTCATCTTCCACCGCGTCGTCCCGGGGTTCATGATCCAGGCGGGAGCCTATGAACCGGAGCTCCAGGAGCGGGAGCCCGATCGACCCTACGTTCGCAACGAGTCAGACGGGGGGCTGTCTAACCTGCGGGGAACGATTTCGATGGCGCGGACGCAGGCCGCACACAGCGCCCAGGCCCAGTTCTTCATCAATTTGGTTGACAACCTGGGCCTCGATCATGAGGGGCAGGGCCCGGGCATGTGGGGCTATGCCGTGTTTGGCGAGGTGCTGGAAGGAATGGACGCGGTCGACCGCATCGCCGGCGTTTCCACGCGACCTGCGCCCCCGATCGGCTCGGAGGGCCTTCCGGTCGAGGCCGTCGTGATCGACAGCGCGCGGGTCCTGAACCGGTAGGGCCATCGTACCGAGCCTGGTGCCGGTTCCGGACCCGGGAAGCGAAACTGCATCGGGGGTCACTCCCGGGCGGGAATGACCCCTGCCTCGTCAAGCGTGGCGGCTCTTAGCCGAGCACAACCCCGCGGCGCCGGCCGTGACATCGGCGATGATCGGGAGCGCCTGCGCCAGGATCTCCCGCGTGACGACCAGAGGTGGCGCGATCCGGATCACCTGTTGGTGGGTGTCGTTGCAGAGGATTCCACGATTCATCAGCGCCTCGCAGAACGGCCTTGCCGGACCCGATTCCGCCCGGATCACGATCCCGATCAGAAGGCCTCGTCCCCTCACCTCCTCGATGTGGGGCGAATCGATCTCGCGCAGACGCTCCATGAACCACGTCCCGAGCTCCAGGGAACGCTCCGGCAGCCCTTCCTGGAGGATGACGCGCAACGCCGCCCGGCCGACGGCAGCGCCCAGCGGGTTGCCGCCGAAGGTGGAACCGTGGTCGCCGGGCGTAAAGAGGTCCATTACCTCGTCGTCCGCCAGGATGGCTGACACGGGATAGACCCCTCCACCCAACGCCTTTCCGACGATCAGGACGTCACCGCGCGTTCCATCCCAGTCTCCGCAGAAAAGCCTTCCCGTTCTACCGAGTCCCGTCTGGATCTCGTCGTTCAGGAGAAGCACCCGGCGCTCGCGACAGAGCTCGTGGCAGCTGGACAGGTAGACGTCCGGAGGGACTACGATGCCTCCCTCTCCCTGTATTGGCTCCACCAGGAAGCCCACCGTGTTCTGGGTGATGGCTCCCGCCAGGGCCGCCAGGTCGCCGAACGGAATCGTCTTGAAGCCTGGGGAGAAGGGGCCGAATCCAGCACGGTACTGGAGCTCCGAAGAGAAACCGACGATGGTCGTCGTGCGGCCGTGGAAGTTGTTGGCGCAGACGATGATCTCGGCGCGATCCTCAGGCACTCCCTTGACACGGTATCCCCACTTGCGCGCGGCCTTGATGGCGGTCTCCACGGCCTCGGCACCCGTGTTCATGGGGAGCGCGCGGGCAAAGCCGGCGGCCTCGCAGAGCTCCCTCAGGAATGGTCCCATCTGATCGTTGTGGAAGGCCCGCGACGTGAGAGTCAGCCTGGCCGCCTGCTCCGCGAGAGCCGCGATGACCTCTGGATGACGGTGACCCTGGTTCAACGCCGAGTATGCGCTCAGCATGTCCAGGTAACGCTTCCCCTCGACGTCCCAGACCCAGCAGCCCTCGCCTCGCTCTAACATTACCGGAAGCGGCGCGTAGTTGTGGGCGCTCCATCGCTCCGTGTCCGTGATCAGTTCATTGGTTCGTCTCATGGATGGTCCCCTCCGCCTGGCAGCAGCCGCACCGGTATGTCGAGCAACCTCTAGCCCGCCCCGTGCCCGAGAAACGAGTCCCGGGAGGTTAGAGGTCCGCCGCACCCGGAGCAACCATCCGAATGGACCACGGCGGCGGTCTGGACAAGACGCCGGACGTGCCTCATCCTTCCCGTCGTTCTCGGACCGCCAGGACCGCGGTCACCGACCAGATAACCGACGCTGCCGGAGGATGCATGTACGTCTTCGTCACGGTCATTCTCGTGGTCCTCATCGCGGGCTTGTTCGGGGCTGGGTTCGCCTTCGGCTGCAAGCTGCCCACGTCCGGCGAGTCCGAGACGGGCTGACCTCTCCCGGCAACCGGGCTCAGCGGTCCTCGACCGCCAGGATACGCTTCACCATCGCCTCGTCCTCCGGCAAGAGCTGCGAGCCGACGAGCCGGGGGACCAGTTCCCGCCATTCCGCCCGCAACGAGAACGCTTCCGCGAAGAGCGGCAGAGATTCGTCGACCCGTCCTACGCTCGCGAGCGTCACGGCATGCCAGAAGATGGGCTCGGACTGGCCGGGTAGCAGGGCTTCCGCGCTGCGGTACTCTTGCAGCGCCGCCTCGATCTCGCCCCGGGTGACCCGCTCGTCACCCTCGTTCATGTGTCGATAGGCGCGCGCCACGCCGAGCAGTCTCCGCAGTTCGACTATCGGCTGCGGGTGATCCTCGATTCGCAGGTCGAAGAGCCGGTCGGCCCAGGGGCGGCCCGAGGGCTCTGCGGTAACCACGAGCAGCGCTGCCGACTGACGTCCGCGGATATCGCCTCCCTCCGCCTCGGCCGCCTCCAGCGCGGCCATGAGCCGCTCCGCGAGATCGCCCTCTGTCTTCGTGTAGGTCTGAACCATGGCGTTACACACGGTGGAGTGGTGCATGAGGTTGGCCTGCACGGTGAACCCGTCTCCCTCGTGGTCGCAGAACTCCTCGATAGCCAGATCTCCGGTATGGACGGCGGTGCCCCCGGACGCGTCCACGATGCCGACCTGCCTGACCTCAGGATGGTCGTCTGCCGCGAGGAGGCCCTGGAGGGTCTCGGACGCTCCCTGGCCTGAGCGCATTCGGGCCAGGCCGTTGAGGCCGTAACCGGGATCAATGAACGACTGGGTGGCCACGGCCCCGACGCCGGCCTCCGCCCAGGGGACCACGGAGCCAACCGAGAACCAGTGAGACTGCACCGCCACTCCCAGCTGACCCGTGGCACCGTCTCGCGCTACTATGGAATACGTATGCGCGGGACGGACGGCGCGCGGCGTTTCCTGTGCAGATGTCGGCGGGGGCAGGGCGACCAGCGCGGTGATAAAGAGCGTCAGGAGGCCGGCCTCCGGCCGGTTGCGAGATCTCGGCATTTGGCTCCTCCGGAATAGTGCGATCACCGGTAAGTCCCGCCGCGTGAGTCCGTTCCCGCGCGCCGCGGAACCGGATCGGAACGCTTCAAGTTTAGTGACACCGGAGGCGGCGAAAAAGGGGCACTTTCGGAAGCCATTCAGAGATTCGCGTCGTGTAGCCGTAAGCGTATCTATGGTTGGCCATTATGTCAATTGACCTACAGTGACACATGATACATGACTCCGCCGGTGGACATACTCGCGGCACGACCGTATATTAGAACGTTCAGCTGTCGGCACTTACGCCGACCTCGAAGTGGCCCTCCAACCACTGAGGTTTATATGACGAAGCACTTCCGAGACGACGACGGGAGAAGGTGGAAGGCATGGCTCGCGTCGCGGGATGTCTTCTGGCCCGACCCCAAAGAGAAGCCGTCTTCGGATGAGAGGGAGTCGGTTATCTTCGTTTGCTTTTCCGATCCGGCTCAGCCGCAGAGGCGGATCAAGCTTCCCGTCGGTTCCTTCGACGGACTCGGGCCGGAGGATCTGAGGAGTCAGTTCCTCGCCGCCCGCCCGGATCCGGCTATCAGATAGGCAAAGCGGGCGCTCGGACCCATAGTCGAGCGAGGGGCGTAACTCCGGATCACCGGGCGTTGCGCCCCTTCCTCTTGGCGATGCTCTCATGGCGACCGCGCAGGGGGAGAAAGGGCGAGAATGGCTGACGGCATGAATGTTAGGGGCCTGGCGGACGTCGTAGCGGCGGAGAGCGAGCTCAGCTTCATAGACGGGGACGCAGGCCGGCTCTGGTACCGCGGCTACGACATACACGCGCTCGCGGCTCACGGCTCGTACCTCGAGACCCTGTACCTGCTCTGGCACGGCGAGCTCCCGGCCGGTGACGAGCTAGTCGCGTTCGAAGGCCTGCTGGCGGCACAGCGGCAGCTTCCGGACGAGGCGCTCGCCGCTCTGGGTGCGTTGCCTGGAGAGGCGCCGCCCATGGCGGCGCTGCGAACAGCCGTATCGGTGCTGGGCCAGCTCGACCCCGAAGCGGAAGAGAATTCCCCTGAGGCGAGCCTCCGGAAGGCAGGACGTCTCGTGGCGCAGGTCCCCAGCGCTGTGGCTGCGAACGATCGTCTGCGCCGCGGACTGGAGCCTCTCGTACCGGACCCGGATCTGACACACGCGGCGAACTTCCTCTACATGCTGAGCGGAGAGTTCCCGAGCGAGACGGCAGCCCGGGCCCTCGACACCTCGTTGCTTCTGTACCTAGAGCACGGGCTTAACGCCTCGACGTTCACCTGCCGTGTGGTGGCCTCCACTCTGGCGGACATGCACTCGGCGATCACCGCAGGCATCGCGGCACTCAAGGGCGAGCTCCACGGCGGCGCCAACGAAAAGGCGATGCGAATGATGCTCGACATCGGCGAGCGCGATCGTGTGGAGGAGTACATCGATGCCGCGCTGGCCGAGGGGCGCAAGATCATGGGCTTCGGGCACCGGGTCTACCGGACGGAGGATCCCCGTGCGACTCATCTCCGCGCCATGGCGGAGGAGCTGAGCATGGAATCGGGCGAGACCCGCTGGTTCGAGATCTCACGCGGGCTCGAGGAGGCGATGCTCGACAGGAAGGGACTGTACTGCAACGTCGACTTCTACTGCGCGACGGTGTATTACTCATTGGGTCTGCCGCTTGACCTCTACACCCCCCTCTTCGCGATGGGCCGCACGGGCGGCTGGGCTGCGCACGTGATGGAACAGCACATGCATAATCGGCTAATCAGACCGAGGGCCGAGTACACCGGACAGCTCGACCGTCCCTGGGTGCCCATCGAGCGCCGCTGAACCCGAACGGCTGCAGAGGCTAGTATGTCATCAGAATACCGTTACGCGAAGGTGCCGACGGACGGCGAAAGGATCGTCGTCACGGACGACGGTCTCCAGGTTCCCGACTACCCGATCATTCCATTCATCGAGGGCGACGGGATGGGCCCCGATATCTGGATCGCTGCCGTTCGTGTCTTCGATTCCGCCGTCTCCGCAGCGTATGGCGATTCCCGGGAAATCCGCTGGATGGAAGTGTTCGCCGGTGAAAAGGGACAGAACATGACCGGCGAGTGGCTTCCCGACGAGACGCTGAACGCTATCAGAGACCATTCCGTGGCGATCAAGGGGCCGCTGACCACGCCCGTCGGGGGTGGCTTCCGTTCGTTGAACGTCACCCTGCGCAAGAAGCTGGATCTGTACGCCTGCGTCAGGCCCAGCCGCTGGATCGAAGGCACCCCCTCTCCGGTGCGGGAGCCCGAAAAGCTGGATGTCGTCATCTATCGTGAGAACACAGAGGACGTTTACGCGGGAATCGAGTGGGCGGCCGGCACCGAGGAGGCAGAGCGAGTGCGTGGCTTCCTGAACGACGAGATGGGCTGTGCCATCCGAGAGCACAGTGGAATCGGGGTGAAGCCCATCTCGGAGTTCGGGACCAAGCGTCTCGTTCGCATGTGCATCCGCGACGCTCTGAAGGCAGGCCGCAGGTCGGTGACGCTGGTCCACAAGGGCAACATCATGAAGTTCACCGAGGGCGCCTTCCGCGAATGGGGCTACGAGGTCGCCCGGGACGAGTTCGGCGACGTCACCGTGACCGAGACCGAGCTGTGGAGCGCCTACGATGGAAAGCAGCCGGAAGGCAAGATCGTGATCAAGGATCGTATAGCCGACGCCATGTTCCAGCAGGTTCTCCTTCGTCCCGCCGAGTACGACTACATCGCGCTGCCGAATCTGAACGGCGATTACCTCTCGGACGCGTGCGCGGCTCAGGTCGGAGGTCTGGGTATGGCTCCGGGAGCCAACATCGGCGACCGTGCAGCCCTCTTCGAGGCCACGCACGGGACGGCACCGAAGTACGCGGGTCTGGACAAGGTGAATCCCACATCGCTGATTCTGTCCGGGGTCATGATGTTCGAGTACATGGGATGGCAGGAGGCCGCGGAGGCGGTGCTCGCGGGAATCGAGAAGACGGTGGGGCAGAAGTACGTCACCTACGACCTCGAACGCCAGATGGAGGGCGCGACTCTGGCCAAGACTTCTCAGTTCGGAGACAGGATCATCGAGAACATGAGCTCGCCCTAAGCTGCGTCAGTGGGAATTCGGGGGCTCTCTCTCCTTCCACGGCGCATCGAGCTCCGCGCGGGCCGGGGGCGCGGGCGTCCGCGTCCTCCGGTCCCATGCCTCACCGGCGGTCTGACCGCCCTCGCCGTCCTCCTTCTTGCATCGCCGGCGTTCTCGCAGGAGCCGGTTCGTCCCGGAGTGTCTCCTGACAGCGTGAGGGTGGACTCCGCGGGCCGGCCCCAGGTCGCGCCGCCAGAAGAAGCCGTGGGACCACTGCCCGGTGAACTCGCGGGCTCACTCCAGGACACCACTGAGGCGGAACGCCCGTTCCCAAGGCTGGCAACCGAACTGGATGTGCCAGCCGAAGGGTACGCCGCCGCGGTCTACGATTGGGATCGTGAGGCGATTCTAGCGTCTAACGCATTCACACTGCTCGACCTGCTCGCGGAGGCGGTGCCAGGTCTGACACCGGTCCGAGCCAACTGGTTCGGTGGTCCCCACCAGGTCCTCAACGGAGCACTCGGTCCCGGCTTCCTGTCCGTCTCGGTGGACGGCCGAGAGCTTACGCCGATCGATGCCGGCCAGGTCGACCTTACCCGCATCGCCCTGGCGTACGTGGACAGGGTGAGAGTACGGCGCCGGTCTGATGGCTGGGTGGCCGAGGTGACGACGTTGAACCGGTCGGCGGCGAGAGCCTACTCGCGGATCACGGGTGGCACCGGCGATCCTGGCCTCAGCCGGCTCCGGCTGGTCTTCTCGAACAGCGCCGGCCGGACACTGAACTTCGGGGCCACGGCGGATCTGCTAGATGCGGGAGGGGAGCGATCATCCAGCGACTTCGACTTCTGGGGGAATGTCGAGTGGACTCCCGGAGAGGACGGAGCGGGTGTCGAACTCCACTTCGGGACAGAGAGCCTGGACAGGACTGTATACGAGGCAGCCGAGCTGGGCCGGAAGGAGTTGTTCGTGCGTGGGCGAGGAAACCTCGCGTCGTGGCTTCAGGCGGAGGCGTTCGCCGGGACGACGGAGTTGACGGAGGGAGGCGAAAAGGTCCGCGACATCGACAATGCCGGGTTCAATCTCACCGGGGCGGGGGAGCGCGGCTGGTTCCGGACGGGCCTTCGCCTCTGGGACTCGGAGATCTTCCCGCAGGTTGACGTCGACGCAGATGTCGGCTTCCGGCCGACGCGGTGGCTCGGCCTGGAGGTCGGAGGCCGCGTCTCGGGGTGGGACGGATTCACCACCTCCGAGGGCCGCGCCGCGATCGCCTTCACGGGCCTGCCTCTGGGCGGACTCCTTACGTTTCACGGATCGACGGGCAAGAGGGGTGTCTCCTACCCGACTCTCGGAACGGCGGATACCCTCTCGTTCGAGGCCGCCGCAGGCATGCTGGGTTTCTCGCTGGGCCCTTTCCGGCTCTCGGAGCGAGTCGAGTACCAGTACGTGGACCGGCAGTTGCCTTTCGGCTCGATCTTCGACCGCGGGATGCCGGCGGGCGACCCGCTCGAGTTGGTGGCGTTCGAGACCGGCCTTGAAGGACCGATCCTCCCCATCAACCTTCTGGTGGGCAGCGTGTCGCCGATAATGCTGTCGGGCTTCTGGCGCTACACCTCTCTCCGCTCGCTGGGAAAGGCGGCCTACCTTCCACAGAACATCGTTCGGGGAGAGCTCTACTTCGCCGACGAGTTCTTCGAGGGGAACCTCGGTCTGCGCCTTGCGCTCAGCGTGAATCGCAGGGATCCGATGCTCGTCTCGGCGGGGCCCGCTCCACCGGAAGAGGATCCGCTCGTGGAAGTTCCGTCCTATACCTTTCTGGACTGGAACATGATGATCCGCATCCTCGAGGTGAGGATCTACTGGCGCTACGAGAACGTGACGAACAAGGCGGGGCAGGATCTGCCCAATCTCGTCTTCCCGAACCTGCGCAACGTGTTCGGCGTGAAATGGGAGTTCTTGAACTAACCCGCACGTTGTGTCACGTTAAGTACATAATTATAGGTTGTTATGACATAAAACCTCAACTAGCGTGTGATGTTCATTGTGTTGACGCTCGCCCTCGATTGGATCTATACTACTAATTCTCTATGATTCGCAGCATGACGGGCTTCGGAGCCGCATCAGGGCCAACGACGGCGGGCGTGTTGAGCGTCGAGCTGCGCTCGGTCAACTCCCGGCATCTGAAGCTTCATTTCCGGCTTCCGCCGGGTACCGATCGCTGGGAGGAGTCGCTTCGTCAGATTGTCGGCTCCGAGCTGAAGCGGGGCCACGTAGAGGTCACGCTGCGACTGGAGCCCGGCGACGAGGCCGGAAGGGGAGAGGGGGCCGTCTCGGCTTTCCGTCTCGACGAGCCTCGCCTTCAGGCGTATCTGGCGGCCCTGCGCACGCTGAAGGATAGCTACGGGCTGGAGGGAGAGATCGACCTCGCCATGGTCGGCCGATGTGATCGTCTCCTGCGTGAGGAGGCGGCCGATCTCCTGGAGCTGGTTCCGGTCGGCCAGGTGGAGGAATGTGCCCGGGAGGCGATCGCTCAGCTGTTGGCCATGCGTCGCCGGGAGGGTGAGCGTCTGGCGGCCGATCTGGTCTCGCGGCTCGGGGCCATAGACGGGTACCTCGCAGAGGTCGAAGAACGGGCTCCGGCCCGATTGGTGACGGAGCGTGATCGGTTGCGACGCTCGGTGGCGGACCTGGCGGATGGAGGGGAGATCGAGGCGGATCGACTGGCCCGGGAGATCGCGATCCTCGCGGATCGGTGGGACATCTCGGAGGAGTTGGTGCGGGCGCGCTCGCATCTGGAGGCCTTCGACGAGCTGATGGCCGGACCAGAGGATGAGCCGGTAGGCAAGAGGCTGGGATTCCTCAGCCAAGAGCTCCTGCGCGAGCTGAACACCGTCGGCGCCAAGGCGAACGACGCGGAGATCTCGCGGAGCGTGGTGGAGGCAAAGAACGAGCTCGAGTCGATGCGCGAGCAGATCGAGAACGTGGAGTAGGCTTTGGGGGCCGAGGAGTCGAGGTTTCCGATCGTGCTGGCCGGGCCTTCCGGTGGCGGGAAGACGACCGTCCGCGACGTCCTGCTGGCACGGCGTGATGACCTCCGTTTCTCCGTATCGGCTACCACCCGGGAAGCCAGACCGGGTGAACAGGATGGAGTGGATTACAGGTTCCTGACCCGCGAGCGCTTCGAGGAGCTGATCGCCCGGAGGGAACTCCTGGAGTGGGCCGAAGTACACGGCGAACTGTATGGCACGCCCCGGAACAACCTCGACGAGGCGCAGGCAGAGTGTGCTCACCTTCTGCTGGACATTGACGTGCAGGGAGCGCGGCAGGTTCGTCGGCAGGTGCCGGAGGTGGTGACAATCTTCCTTCTGCCCCCGGGCCTCGAGCGTCTTCTCGAGCGGCTGCGCGGGCGTGGTAGTGAGAACGTCGAGACACTGCGCCGACGCATGCGCAGCGCGCAGACTGAGCTCGCGGCGGTGGACGAGTTCGACTACGCGGTGATAAACGACGTGCTGGAGAGCACAGTAGCCGCAGTGGAAGCGATTATCTCGGCCGAAACGGGCCGGCTGGAACGCCCGGGCACGGAGCATCTCGATCGCGCCAGGAGGCTGCGCGAGGCGCTGGACGTGCTGCTGGCCCAAACGGAGACAGACCTGGAGAAAGCGAGACGATGAAAGTCTTCACCCCCGAGGAGTTGGTGCCGCACGCTTCGGACAAGTACCTGGGCGTGCTGGTAACGGCAAAGTACGCCAGGGAGCTGAACGCGCTGCCCCTGGAGCGCTCGCCCTATGCGGCGGATAAGCTGACCACGATGGCGCTGTCGGCCCTTTCGTCAGGACAGCTCGAGTACAGGCTGGTGAAGAAGCGGCAGCCCACGACCGAGTAGAGCGGTGCGGCCTCTCGACGGGCGCCGGATCCTGCTGGTCGTGTCGGGAGGGATTGCGGCCTACAAGAGCGCGATCCTCCTCCGGCGGTTGACCGCGTCCGGCGCTCAAGTTGATGTCGTGATGACTTCCGCCGCGCAAAAGCTGGTGGGAGCCGCCACGTTCGAAGCACTCTCGGGGCGAACCGTCTTCAGCGACCTGTGGGAGCGGCCGCTCGCTCACATCGAACTGGGTCGCGATGCCGATCTGGCCGTGGTAGCCCCGGCAACCGCGAACATCCTGGGCCGGATGGCGATGGGTCTGGCCGACGACATGGCTACGTCCACGCTGCTGGCCGCCGCCTGTCCGATCCTCGTGTGCCCTGCGATGAACGTGCGGATGTGGGATCAGCCTGCCACCCGCGAGAGCATAGAGCGGCTGGCGGCTCGGGGGATACACGTCCTCGAGCCGGCCCACGGAGAGCTGGCCGAGGGCGAGGTGGGTGTGGGCCGCCTGGAGGAACCGGAAGTGATCCTGGCCCACATCGGTCGTCTGCTGGAAACAGCCTCACCGCTGGCCGGACGGAAGGTGATCGTGACCGCCGGGCCCACGCGCTCGCCGATCGATCCAGTGCGTTTCGTGGGCAACCGTTCGTCCGGCCGTATGGGCTGGGCGCTCGCCTCCTCGGCCTGGCGCCGCGGAGCCGAAGTCTTGCTGGTCGCGGGTCCCACAGAGCTCAAGCCTCCATATGGTCCGGCCGTGGTGCGAGTCGAGGAAAGCCGAGAGATGTTGGAGGTGCTCAGCAGAGAGCTACCGGACGCTTACGCGCTCTTGATGACCGCCGCCGTGTCCGACTTTCTGGTGGCTGAGCCGGCCGCGCACAAGATCAAGAAGGAGCTGGCCGGCGGACTGGATCTTCGCCTGGAGCGCGGACCCGATATACTGGCGGAGACGAAGGAACTCCGGGCCCGGCACGCCGTTGTCACGCTGGGCTTCGCGCTGGAGACCGACGCCCCCGTTGAAAACGCCACCCGAAAGCTACAGGCCAAAGGTATGGACATGGTGGCCCTGAACGTGGCGGGCCGGGAGGGAACAGGGCTCGAAGCGGAGATGAACCAGGTCACGATCATCGACGTCGCCGGAGCGATCGAGGAGTTGCCGCTGCTCCCGAAGGAGGAGGTGGCCGACCGCCTGCTCGACCGTCTCGAGGAGCGTCTTCGTGGCTGAGGAGAGGGATCTCCTGTGCCGCTACGTGCGATTGCTCGAGGATCTGGGCGAGCCGGAGTTGTTCTTTCCTCGAGGCGAGAGAGCCGACGTACTTCGGCGGGTAGGACGGGCGGGATCCGGGCAGCCGGCAGGGCCGCTGGCCTCCGCCGGAGATCAGCTCAAGGCGGCTCCGGCCGGCACCGCGGACTCTGCCCCGAGGACGGCTCCGGGGAAGGGCAGGGGGCCGACGGTACCGATTCCGGATCCGGTGCCCTTGGATTCCGAAACGAAGCGCTTGGCAGCCGAGGCAGAGGCTCAAGAGCTGCTGGCGCTTCCGGACCTGGCTGTCCTCCGGGCAGTTGCCAATTCCTGCACCCGCTGCACGCTGCACCGGACGCGGGCCAAGGTCGTGTTCGCTGACGGCTCTGCCACGGCCAGGGTAGTCTGCGTCGGAGAGGCGCCGGGTCAGCGCGAGGATGAGACGGGTCTGCCGTTTGTGGGACCGGCCGGAAAGCTCCTGGACCGACTCCTGCTGAGCGTCGGCTTCTCTCGGCAGGAGGTGTTCATCTGCAACGTGCTCAAGTGCCGCCCGCCGCGAAACCGGAACCCGCTCCCAGATGAGATCGAGCGCTGCTCGCCTTTCCTTCTCCGGCAGGTCGAGATCCTGGACCCCGAGGTGATCATCGCGTTTGGCACCTTCGCCGCGCAGACCCTGCTCGAGTCACGCGAATCGCTGGGACGCCTGCGGGGCCGCACACACCTCTACCGCGGTTATCCGCTGGTGGCGACATACCACCCGGCCGCGCTTCTCAGAAACCCGGGCTGGACGAGGCCGACCTGGGAGGACCTGCAGCTGGTTCGAAGGATCGCAGACGGCGACGAGCCCCGCCCAGAGGCGGGTAAGACAGTCACACCGCCACGGAGCCGCCGGAATGAGAGTGCGTCGGCGCCCGGCGCGGACGTCGGCGCCGGCGAGAACGACGAGAACCTGCAGCTGAGCTTTGGTGAAGATGATGGCTGAACCCTCCACACTGCTCTCGGACCGTTCGGCCATCACCGGCCGCCAGCCCCCGTGGTCGGAGGAGGCCGAATTATCGGTGCTCTCGGCCATGCTGATCGACGGCGACGCGGCCGCTCGCGCGGTCGAGATGGTCGACGACTCCGCGTTCTACCGAGAGGCGAACCGGCGGGTGTATCGAGCCATGATTCGGCTGTACTCGCGGGGCGAGGTCATCGATGTGGTGACACTTTCCGACGAGCTGAAGTCGGCCGGGGAGCTCGAATCGGCGGGGGGCATGGCGTACCTCGCGCAGCTCGTGGATGCCGTGCCGACAGCGGCCAACATCGAATACCATTGTCGGATTCTGAAGGACAAGGCGGTGCTGCGGAGTCTGATCGAGGCCTCCACCGAGATCATTCAGGATGCCTACGAGGCGCCGGCAGGAGAGGTCTCCGACACACTCGACCTGGCCGAGCAGCGGATCTTCCAGATCGCTCAGGCCTCGCAGCGCCAGGGCTTCGTGTGGATCAAGGAGATCCTGTGGCCCGCTTTCGAGCGAATCGAGGAACAGCAGCGGAGTCCCGGTTCGGTGACCGGCGTACCCAGCGGCTTCCCCGACTTGGACAACCTGACCGCGGGGTTCCAGAAGTCGGATCTGATCATCGTCGCCGGGCGGCCGTCGATGGGGAAGACCGCTCTCGCGATGAACTTCGCCCAGCACGCGGCGATCGCGAACGAGGTGCCCGTCGCCATCTTCTCGCTCGAGATGTCGAAGGAGTCGCTGGTCCAGCGACTCCTGTGTGCCGAGGGGCGGGTCGACTCCGGGCGACTGCGCCGCGGTAGGTTGCAGGACGACGAATACACGCGCCTGGCGACGGCGGCGGGCCATCTCAATACGGCGCCGATCTGGATCGATGACTCGCCGGCCATCACAGTGCTTGAGCTTCGGGCGAAGGCGCGTCGGCTGGCAGCCGAGGTGGACCTGGGCCTTGTCATCCTCGACTATATGCAGCTCATGACCGGACCCCGGAACGTCGAGAACCGGCAGCAGGAGATCAGCGCGATCTCTCGGGCACTGAAAGCGGTGGCCAAGGAGTTGAACGTCCCGGTCGTCGCCCTCTCGCAGCTATCCCGGGCTCCGGAGCAGCGAACCGACAGGCGACCGGTGCTCGCCGACCTCCGCGAATCGGGGGCCATCGAGCAGGACGCCGATCTCGTGCTCTTCGTCTACCGCGAGGAGGCGTATCGCAAGAAGGATGAGGTGCTGCTGGACGAGAGCGGTGAGTCTATCGAGGGTAAGGCCGAGCTGATCATCGGAAAGCAGCGAAACGGACCGACCGGAATGTTGAACCTCTACTTCCACAAGCGGTACACGCTCTTCGAGTCGGTGGCTCTGCGAGAAGAGGTGGCCTGAGAGAGGACACCGGGGCGCGCCGCTCCCGGCAGCGCTTGACGCCCGGGTGAGACGCCGCCCCTACGCTCCCGGCGATGCCGACCGCGGTTACCGCTCCGGCCAGATTTCGTACCATGACGAGGACGACGACGAAGACCGCCTACTTCTGCCGCGAGTGCGGTACGGAGAGCCCACGCTGGGAGGGACGCTGTCCCGCGTGCGGGGAATGGAACACGCTCGTTGGGGCGCCGGCCCAGGGAGGCCGCGTCCGCTCACCCGCCCAGAGTGCCATCGAGCCGATGGTTCCAGAACCGCTCGGACGGCCGGGCGAGGCAAGCCCCGGCCGGCTCCCGCTGGGCTTCGGCGAGGTGGACCGGGTCCTCGGCGGCGGGCTCGTCCCCGGATCCCTCGTCCTTTTAGGTGGCGCGCCGGGAGTCGGGAAGTCCACGCTGCTGCTGCAGCTCGCGGCCCGGATACAGCAATCGGGCCGGGACGTCCTCTACGTTTCCGGGGAAGAGTCGCGCGAGCAGGTGCGGTTGCGGGCCCGGCGCCTCGAATCAGGGGCCGCCGACGTCGTCTTTGTGGCCTCGACCGACACCGAGAGCGTCATCAGGGCATCCGAGACCATCGGTCCGGCGGTCCTGTGCGTCGACTCCATACAGACGGCTACCAGCGCTAGACTCCCGTCGGCCGCCGGCAGCGTGGCCCAGGTACGCGAATGTGGAGCGCTTCTGCAGGAGTACGCCAAGCAAG
>JBDGYE010000114.1:0-6266 GCA_039584255.1 Gemmatimonadota bacterium | reverse complement strand
TTTCGGAAGGCTGCGTACCCTAAGAATGCCAAGTTCCGATAACTTGGCAAGTGTGTCCACAGGTGTTGCGTTCGCGCAACATTCTAAGTGCTTTGTTTTCAAGGCCAGTAGAATCGATGCGACAGTCGCGGATCCGCCCATCAGCCCCGTTTCCACCGTAGGAGGCTCCATGGAAGGCGTCAGGGCCCGGAGCTGTATGGCTTGACGTGCAACTAGCAGGTTGCATATTATGGGGTCATGACCGTATTCGAGGCACTGGGCGACCCGACGCGCCGCTCGATCCTGGAACGACTCCGGACGTCCGGCCCGCTTTCCGTCACCGACCTGGCAGCGCCGCTTCCCATGACGCGGCAGGCGGTGACCAAGCACCTCGACATTCTGCAGTCCATTCGCCTCGTGCGTGTTCGCCGGAGAGGACGGGAGCGCTTGCACGAGCTGGATCCGCTGCCACTCAAGGAGGTGGAGGAGTGGCTGGCCCCGTACGCCGCGGAGTGGGATCGCCGGCTGGCTAGGCTCCGCACGCACCTCTCGGAGGAAGCGCTGCCAAATTGAGACCCCCATCATGGAGAGAACTATGATCGACGCCATCGAGCGCACGTTGGAGCTGGCCGCACCGCCGGACCGGGTATGGAAGGCGATCGCGGATCCGGAGGAGCTCGCCGCCTGGTTCCCCGACGAGGTCGTCGACCTCGAGGCCCGGGCCGGTGCGGAGGGCTGGCTGAAGTGGGAGCGGCACGGCCGGTTCGCCATACGATTCGAGGTCGTGGATGCGCCGCGGCGGCTCGTGTGGTCGTGGGCCCGCACCGCCGACACCCCGCTCGACGACGGGCCGCACACGCGCGTGGAGTGGACCCTCGAGCCGCGAGACGACGGCGGGACGACGCTGGCGCTGCGCGAGAGCGGTTTCGTCCGGGTGGAGGACCGCGCGCAGAACATTTCGGGCTGGGAGCACGAGCTGGGCGAGCTGGTCGAGCACCTGGGACTCGGCTCCCCGGCCGGCTGACCAGGGCGCGGACGGAGAGCGCACCCGGTTCAGTGGGTCGTTGGAAAAGAACTAACGCCAATCCGCTACGTACGAACAGGCTTCGAAGCCTGGAGGTTCTCGTGCCTGCGGCCGGCCCCGGTGTCGGTGAGCAGCCGATGCCGGGCCTCCAGGAAGGCGATCCGATCCTTCACGCCCCTGTCGATGCCGGCGACGTCCTCTCCGAGCACGTAGTAGTACGAAATGCGCCCGCGCAGATCGGCCTCCGCTTCGTCGAAGCCCATCTCGACGAACAGTTGTCGGACGTAGGCGAGTCTCTCCTCGTCCACCCGGCGAACCGTCCTGGCTACCCGCGGATCGACCCTGCCCCACTCGCGCATGGCGGAGTCGTAACGGTTGAGATCCTTCCGAACGATGCGCCTGAGCAGGACGACGAGCCGCTGCCTCGGGTCGCCGCTCTGGCGGCCCATTTCGAGACCGGCGGCATCGGTGTGCTCCGTTACCCAGTAATCGAGGAGCTTTCGGAGGAGGTCCCCGTGGTCCTTGAAGTGCCAGTAGAAGCTGCCGGTCGTCACACCCAGCGCGCGCGCAAGGGGCTCGACGCGCAGCCCCGCGACTCCGTCTCGACGCAGCGTCTCGAGCGCGTGCGCAAGCCAGTCCTGGCAAGTAAGCCTCTTAGTCATGCGACACCTCGGACTCAAGATGAGCCGGGGGGCAGTAGGCCATCGCTCCGTTGGAGCGGTCCTCTTCTATAGTATAACCCCGCAGGCCCATACAGCCCATTGCGCTTGCGCTCAGCGCCTGCTCCTCCGCGCGTAAGATTTCCGCAACCTATGGCATTTACGCAAAGCCCCCAGGTTCTGGTTGGTCGGTCTTTCATTCAGCGGGGAGTCATCATGTCCCGCCGGTGTCGATTGTGCCGAGACGAGGTGAAGTGGCATACCCGAATGTGTCCTACGTGCGGGATATCGCGTCCGGCTGAGCGTATCACTGCCTGGCCGTTCCTTCTGTTCAGCATCTCGTTCGCGGCCGCACTCGGAGTCTTGGTGATCCTGTTGGTCTGAGAGGCGTGGAGTCCGTGCCGCTCGCCGGAAGGACGATGAACCTCGCGATGCGGACCACAACCCGGCGAAAGAGGTTATACTACAGGTGTGGTACCGTCTTAGTGGACCAGAACGGGCACCGGTAACGCGGACCGGACGGTAGGCGCCCATGGAATGGAAATCGCTTCCGGGAATCCCTCATCCGAGGGCCAGTGAGTGGAGCGGACCGCTACCCACCAGGTGCGAGATATGCGGCGCCAGGTTCCGAGATGAGTTCCTGGAGGCCCGGATCCGCGCACTCGGGACGTGGCTGATCATGTGCGCGGAGTGCCACCGGCTGCGAGGCATCGGTTTGGGGCCGGACACGGGCTGGAAGTATGACGCGCGGACGGGCCGGAACCTGACCGACTAGTTCCCCGTCCCTGTTGTCGTTCCGATTGAACCCTCCACCAAGCGGGACCACGAGCCTCGCGCTTCCCACCTGCCTGCGAGTTTGGTTACCCTGGAGGCCGAACGAGCAGGACTGCTCCAGAACGTTTCTCCAGGAGGATCTTACATGTCAGAGCAGAACGCGGCCGTGCTTCGGCGGGTTGTGGAAGGTGTGTGGAACGCGAAGAACCCGGCTCTCATCTCCGAGCTCTATTCCGAGGACTTCGTCATGCACACGCCCGTCGGAACCTTCCAGGGACAGGACGGCTACCGTCAGATCTATGACACCTACGTGACGGCCTTCCCCGACTGCCGATTCACCGTCGACGACTTGTTCGCCACCGGAGACAAAGTGGTGCTCCGCTATACCTATGCGGGAACCCACGATGGCGAACTGATGGACGTGGCTCCGACCGGCAAGCGGGTCTCGATCGGCGGCATTTCGATCGCCCGGATAGCCGACGGCAAGATTGCGGAGGAGTGGCCGGTCTGGGATCTCCACGGCGTCATGCAGCAGATCGGGGCAGACTCCTAGCCGACGTCAGCGTCCCAGCTCTGCGAAGCGAGCGCCCGGTCCACGCCGGGCGCTTTCGCTTGCTGGCGCGGAGGCGGGCGGGATGCGAGCGGGCTTCGGTCTCGCTGGCTCCCCAACCCCGCCCCCGCTACGTTCCAGCCGCCGCGAACAGCGACCCGAACGAGAGAGAAGCCTGTGCCCGGATACGGTATTCTCGCCCATCCCTGGTGGGTTCCCGTGCTGTGGATCGTGGTCCTCGGCCACGTGACGAACATCGGCAACACGCTGTACCTGCACCGATCGGCGACCCATGGAGGCGTCCGCTTCCATCCCCTGGCCGAGTACTTCATGCGGACGTGGATCTGGCTCACGACGGGCATCGTCACGCGGGAGTGGGTGGCCGTGCACCGAAAGCACCACGCCTTCGCCGACCGCGAGGGGGATCCGCATTCGCCGGAAGTCGAAGGCCTGGCGGCGATCGCTCTGGCGGGCGTCTTCTTCTACCAGAAAGCCGCCCGCGACACCGCGATGCTGGAAACCTACGGCAAGGACTGCCCCGACGACTGGATGGAGCGGAACGTATTCACCGGGAAGCGCTCGCTGGGCCTGCTCTTGATGCTGGCGCTGGATCTCTACCTGTTCGGGCTCGGCATCGGCCTGCTGGTGTGGTCGATCATGGCGATCTGGATGCCGATCATGGGCAACATCATCAACGGCATCGGCCACGCGTGGGGATACCGCAACTTCGCCACCCGCGACAAGAGCCGGAACATCTACCCGTGGGGGATCTGGATCCTCGGTGAGGAGCTGCACAACAACCACCACGCGGATCCGAAGTCGGCCAAGTTCAGGGCGCGGTGGTTCGAGTTCGACATCGGGTGGATCTACATTCGGCTGCTGTCCCTGGTCGGCCTCGCCCGAGTCGTGTACGCGCGCAAGATGAGCGCGGCGGCATTCCGTGCGAAGCACTACGGAAGCCAGGCGAAGGCGAAGGTGAAGGCGGCCGGCGACGGGGCCAGGGAGAGGGTCGGCGACGCGAAGCGGAAGCTCGGCGAGGCCGCAACGAACGCCGGCGACGGGGCCAGGGAGAGGGTCGGCGACGCGAAGCGGAAGCTCGGCGAGGCCGCAACGAACGCGCGGGCGGGCCTCGAGAAACCGGCGGCGGACTAGTCGCGCTCGAATCGCCAGCAGCAGTCCGCGCTTTCCATCCATCCCGACGGTCAGCGTCAATCGCCTCACGAGTCGCGGCGCAGACGCCGGACTTGCGAACGCGCCCGGCAGCGCGCCGGGCGCTTTCGTTTGCTCACACGGCGGCGGGCAGGATGCTTGATCGGCCCTGGAACCACCCACCTTGACAACCTCGCAGTGCCCAAGCGTTACTGGTGGGCGGTCCCACTAGATGCACCCCAGCGAAGGAGAGAGGCTGATGGCGACTCGCGGAAGGACCTTCTTGATCTCCGCCGGAGCGGCGGCTCTGTTCCTGGCTCTGGCGCCCGGATCCCCGGCGCAGGAGCGCTCGGACAGCGGCGACTTCACCTTCCTGACCACGTCCTCCGAGGAGATGCCGCTCACCGACGGCCACATGCTCATGCGGGTCGTCCAATCCGGCATGGTGTTCGCCGACGATCCCGCCAGCCCTCTCGACCGGTCGGCCACGACGTGCTCGGGGAGTATGGTAATGGACGCCTCGGGCCAGGCGACGGTCATCAGCGGACACTGCGACATGGTGGACGCGGACGGGGACGTGTGGACGGCTTGGTACGCCGGCAATCAGGACGGCGGCGCTTGGGGCTTCATGGGTGGCACAGGGAAGTTCGAGGGAGTCAAGGGCCGGGGAACGTTCGGCCCCGAAGCCGAGTGGGCGGACGGCCGCGGCATCAACTTCTGGGAAGTGACGTACACGCTCCCCTGATCCACAACTTCATTGGAGGCTCAAGATGAGGAAGTATCTTCTTCCGCTGCTGTTTGTCTTGTTGGCCCCGGCTCTCGCGGTCGCTCAATCCGCGACCGTGAGCGAGGTAACCGAAACGATCCTCGAGAACAGTCGGTACGTGACCGAGAACAATACCTCGAGACCCGACACCTATTCGAGTGAAGGTGCACTCGAGTTCTGGTCGAGCGGCGGCCTGTTGAACGAGGTGACCAACCGCGATACGGACGAGTACGAGTTCGTCAATATTGCGCCGAAGCACATCACGGTAATCCCGATTGTCGAGGGCCAGGTCGCGGTTGCCCACTACTATTCCGAGGGCGCGATGCAGCCCAAGGGATTCGCAGGAGTCTCACACTACATGACGAGAGCGAGTCAGGTTTATGTCAAGGAGGGAGAGCGGTGGGTGATTCGCTCGTCCCATTGGTCTCCTGTCGCCGCAGGATCGGGTACGAGTCAGACTGTTCAGTAGGAAGTCGTGCTCGTCTCCGGTCAGCTACGGGTCTGCTGACCGACTACCGGTAACGTGTAATCTGAAGATCAGCAGGGGGCGGTCCGCCGAGGGCCGCCCCTTTCCAGCACCTGCCAGCTCTCACGGCGGCAGGCCGGGTCGCGACGGGGCGTGCTTTTCAGCGGGGGCTGAGGCGTTGTGTTCACCGTGTAGAGCCTGCGGGCGACTACTTGGAGGGCTTACATAGGGCTGGCCGCAATCGCATCGCTGAGTAGCCGCGCTGCCCTCCCCCTCAACTCCTCCGCCTCCCACTCCAGCGCCTCGGCGTGCCACAGTCGCTCGGGAGAGAGACTGTTGCCGAAGTCAAACGGTCATTCGGGGTAAAGGGGCAGGCGCTCCGAACGGTAGACAAGATCGAATTGCCCCCATGCGAGGGTTCCGCTCGACAGCAGGTTCTTGAAGTGAATCAGGGCCTCGAAGACAACCTCCTTGCCCGGATAGGTTACTTCTGTCACGAGCGCCCGTGGATCCGCACCGAACACTATACCAGGCATAATCAGCCGATTGCCGGTCGCTGGCAGAAAGTCTACGTCGCTGATGATGGGAGAGTAGAACTCCGGTCCACGCTCCTCGCCGTACTGCCAGGCCTGGCTGACGGTCATCTGTGACTCGTCGATCACATACTCGACGCCGCGGCTGAACGTAGGACCGTCTGGCGAGAAATTGCGTCTCGATCCGTTGTCGAACAGGAACAGGTTACCGTTGGGCAGAATCATGGGCGCATGCTGGCCCCAAGGCCAGCGGAAGTCGGCCGTACCTTCGTAACCCTGCTGCACCGAATCCGGATACGGAACCCCGTCGGCGCCTACGGCCGTCAGGAGGAAGTCAGAAGTGTCGTGCCCGTCAGCGTTGGGTCC
>JBDGYE010000043.1:0-47398 GCA_039584255.1 Gemmatimonadota bacterium | reverse complement strand
AACGGCTGCCTACTTCCACATGCGCGACCGGCGGAGGGATCGGTTCAACGAGCTTCCGTACGAAAAGGAACGTAACTCGCTGGTGGAGATCGGTGACTCCGCGCAGCAGCGGATCGTAGACGCCAACGGCCTGGTCGTCCGTTACATTCGCGAGTTGAAAGCCTTACTTTCGGAGGAGCCGCTGAAGGGCGCTCCGGCGCTGAGCCATCAGCTGGAAGCCACCGTGGTGGCCTACCGCGCCGAGAACGGTCGGGTTCGAGGTCTGGACCCCAGGAGAATAAAGGCCTTTCGTGAGCCCGTGGAGCTGAAGCTGGAGATCGAGCAGTCGCACGGCCGCGAGCTCCTGATGCGGGATCCGGAGGAATACGACGCGGAACGGCTCCGCCTCCAGGAGCGCTTCGAGGACACGCGAGCGAACTTCACCGGAGAGGCCACGGCATGGTAGGGACGGCGCTGCGAAGCGTCACCGGTGCGACGGCGGTCGGGCTCGCCTTGGCCGCGGCAGGATGCGGGACTCCGGAGGGCACGGCCGCCGGAGGCGAAGGGGAGGGAGGGGTGCTGAGGTCCTCCCGTCCCGAGCTCGTCGTCTTCGTCTACGATCGTTCCACCAGCATCTCGAACCACCAGCTCGAGCTCGCCCGGAAGCTCACCAACGATAGGATCCGCAAGCTGGATCACGGGGACAGGATCGCCGCCCACCAGATTCTCCAGCTCTCCCTGGAGGAGCCGCCCCTGCGCTGGTCGGAGGCGGTGCCGCAGAAGGAGTGGACGGAGCAGTCGGTGAGCCGCGACTCGGTCACGCGCACACGGTTCCTGCGAGACGCCCAGGATTTCCTGATCACCTTCGCCGACACGATGGGCAGGGAGAACATCAACGGCACCGATATCCTGTCCACCATGCATGACGTGGCCGCCGACCTGGCCGCCGCGCCCGGCAGGGAGGCCACCGTCTATCTCTACTCCGACATGCTCCAGTCCAACCGCGTGATCGACATGGAGGGCCTGCACCGCATGCCGCCAGCGGACTGGGTCCAGCGCGAGAGCGCCAAGGGAACTCTTCCCGACCTGTCCGGGCTGTGCGTGGTTGTCGTAGGAGCGCGGGTGGACACCGACGCCTCGCAGCGAGTCAAGCGGTTCTGGCAGGAGTACTTCGGGGCGACCGGCGCCGTCTTCATGGACCGTAACTACGCCCTACGGCCCGTGGAACTGCCCGAGCACCCCTGCATCTGAGGCCGGTCCGGGCGTCTGCTTCTCAGCCGCCAGAGTTCAGGGACAGCACTTCCACCTCATCTCCCAGGCGCAGCGTGCCTGTGCCGTCATGGATGACGTTCTGCCCGAACAGCACCCTTCCGTCCCGCTTCCGATAGCCGCTCAGCGCCCGCAGGGGCTCATCGCCTTTCTCGCCGGTCGTCTGGTCCACCGTCGTGACGGCGCACCTCCCGCACGGCTTCACCACCCGGAACGTGCATTCGCCGATCCGAATCCGGTCCCATCGGTCCTCCTCAAACGGTTTGGTCGCGCTGACCACAAGGTTCGGGCGGAACCGGTCGGCCGGTATCGGAACGCTGGTCCGGGAGTTCAGATCGGTCAGCGAACCCTCGCCCACCAGGAGAAACGGAAAGCCATCCGCGAAACTCACCCGGTCTCCGGGCCGGCCGTAGCGGGCGCTCACGGGCCGGATCTCCTGCCGTGGCATGAACACCAGGCTGCATGCCTCGCCCAGGAATTCCGAGAACCACGCTGCGGCGCGGCGTGCGACCCTGCCGTGGCACACGTCCCCCCACACCCGGACTTCGACCTCCGTGGCGTCCTCGTCGGGCTCGGGGACTGTGAGCGGCGTGCATCCGGGTGTCTGTACTTCGAGACCGGCGGCCACAGGCCTCGAGCGAACTGTGGCCAGCTTGGCGTGGTCGCGCTGGGTGATCACTCTGCCTCCGGGTCGGATCAATGCCCAGCGGCGGTCGCCCGCCAGTCCGAACTCATCCACCTGGCCATGATCGAGCTCGACAGCCGCTGCTGCCTTCAGCGGATACAGATATAGCCCCGTCAGATTCCCGCTCACGCCTCGCATGCTCTAGAACGGCTTGGTGATTGCTATCAGCGCGGCCAGTGCTCCGAGAAGCGGGCCTACGAACCATAGCGTCCTTCCCAGGTGTGGCTTGCGGTACGGTAGGACCAGCAGGCCGCCTATCACCAGCCAGATCCCGATCTTGGCCCACACCCATCCCGGCATGCCGCCCTGCATCGTCTCCGAGCTGCCGAGCCACCCGAAGCCGGCTGCCGGGATGAGCAAGAGACCGACGCCGTAGGTGATGGCCACCAGCCGGTGTCGCGTATTGCTCTCCTTGGTTCCTCCGTTCATGGCGTGCAGGCAAAGGCCGCCAAGCGAGAGGAAGACCATCAGGACGCCCAGCAAGTGAATGACCTTGTACGCGATTGGAGACAGCATCCGTACTCCAATGTCAGCTATGTCGTTTTTCGGTATAACATTACGCGGTCGAGAACGTCAGAAGCCAACGAGCCCGACACCGATTGCCCCACAACGATGGCCCGGGCCGTGGACCTCTGGCAAGCTGCTTTGCGGCCCGACTTTCCCAAGAGTCTCGCAAGGTCGTCGGGGCGGCCAAGTGCCATGCCGAAGACCTTCAGCTTGAGGGCCTTCGCCCCCGGCCACGAGGAGAGACTCCTTCCGGAGGCGGAAAACCAGTTCCGCTCCGGACATTCGCATCCCATCCTGCAAAGAGTTGCCGCAGCGCTACAGACCGCGTCGGGCAGCCTTTTCACGTAAATCACTATACAACATTGGGTTGCTGTCTTCATCCGACGTGGTAGGTTTCCTGCGCCTTCCCGGTTTGGAAGCGTCCTTACGGGACAAAATGGCTCATTCTCGCCCTTGGGGGGATAACATGAGAGCGTTGCCCAGATCTCTCGTACGCTGGTTGGGAGTCATGGGCTGGGGAATCGCCGGGCTCTCCGGCCTGGTCGTGGGGCTTGAGATCGCGCAACAGACGGCCGGAATATGGGGCGTCGTCGTCGCGTCGGCGGTGCTCCCGCTCACCCTGGCGGCGGCTCCCCTTTATGCGCTCGTGGCCTGGAACAGCTGGGTACCGTTGCTGGTCGTGTACGGGGGAGGGACCATCGCCACCGCGCTGGTCGCGATGTCTTCGCCCACGTCGACTACATCTTGATATCCAGCAGCTCGATCTCGTAGATCAGCATGGCATATGGCGGGATGGCTCCCGGCTGGCCGCGTGACCCGAATGCGAGGCCGGGCGGGATGATCAGTCTTCGCTTGCCACCGATCCGCATGCCTGCGACGCCCTCCTCCCAGCCTCTGATGACCTGTCTCGCCCCGAGCTGGAAGCTCAACGGTCCCTTCTCCGCGCTCGTGTCGAAGACCTCGCCGTTGATGAGCCAGCCCGTGTAGTGGATCGAGAGGACGTGGCCTGGGCGCGCTCCCAGTCCCCGGCCCTCTTCCAGCTCCAGGACGTACATCCCCGACGGAGTCTGCCTCATCTCCGCCAGATCGATCCCCAGTTCATCCGCGAACTCGAGCGGGTAGGCATCCGTCTGCTGACCGGCAGTGGCTTCCTTCCCACCCATGGCTTCCGGGCTCTCCTCCGGCGCCCCGTCTCGCGGCCCGCAGGCTGCCAGGAACGCTGCCGGGGCCAGAAGGATGAACTGCCTTCTCACCGGACTCTCCTCACTCCTCGGTCGTGCGGTCCCCGAGCTGGCTGTCGAGCATGAACAGGGCGGGTCCGTCGGCCCCGAACATCCTCATTCGCTGCACGATCTCGTCGATGCTGTTCTCTTCCTCCATCTGCTCCGTGATGAACCATTGGAGCATCACCTGCGCAGGCCGGTCTCTTTCCTCCGCGGCCACGTCGGAGAGCAGGTCTATTCGCGACGTTACGAACCGCTCGTGCTCGAGCGACTTTTCCATCACGTCCAGCGGGGTGCCGTATTCCAGAGGAGGCCGGTCGATCGCCTGGAGTTCGACGCGTCCTCCACGCTCGATGAGGAACGCGTAGAAGCGCATGGCGTGGTCCACTTCCTCCTCCGCCTGCATCCGCATCCAGTGCGCGAAGCCGTTGAGGTTCCTTGCTGAGCAGTAGGCCGACATGGCGAGGTACATATAGGCCGAGTACAGCTCGTACTTGATCTGCTCGTTGATTTCCGCCTGAAGCTTTTCGCTGATCATGGCCCTTCCATCGCTGGCGATGAGTCAGGGTTCGGGCCGGCCGGGGACGAGGCCCCACCGTCCCACGGGAACAACCTGCGGGCTCGCAACGGGTGCGGCAACCGCGCGGCCGCGCGACCCCGATCTGCCCGGATGTCGGTGCCACCCGAAGGGTCAGCCGCCTACCCAGACGGTCTTGATGTTGAGGAACTCCCTGATGCCGTACGCGCTCAGCTCCCGTCCGTATCCCGAGCTCTTGACACCTCCGAAGGGGAGTCGCGGGTCCGAGGCGACTATGCCGTTGATGAACACGGAACCGGCCTCCAGGCCTTCAATGAAGAGCTCCGCTTCCACATCCGAGTTTGTCCACGCGGCCGCCCCGAGCCCGAACGCCGAATCGTTCGCGAGCCGGATGGCCTCCCCTGCCGATGGCACCCTGAACATCGCGGCCACGGGTCCGAACAACTCCTCACAGCCTGCCGGCGAGCCCGGGCGCACGTCTACCAGAACAGTCGGCTGGTAGAAGTACCCGGGCCCGGCCAGGTGGCGGCCGCCGAGCGCAAGGCGTGCACCTGCCTCTACGCTCGCGACGACCTGGTCATGCAGCTGGTCGCGGATAGCGGCCGTGGCCAGCGGACCGACGTCGGTACCAGCCTCCAGCGGATCGCCCACCGACAGCTGCGCCATCTCCGCTACGAACCGGCCCTCGAACTCGTCGGCCACGGCCTCGTGGACGATGAAGCGCTTGGCCGCGATGCAGGACTGGCCGTTGTTGATGATCCGGGCCTGGACCGCCGTGCGAACCGCCGCATCGAGATTCGCGCCGGGCATCACGATGAACGGATCGCTGCCGCCGAGCTCCAGCACAGTCTTCTTGAGGTGCTGCCCGGCGGCCCTGGCAACTGCGCGCCCCGCCGGCTCGCTGCCCGTGAGCGTCACCGCCCTCACCCGATGGTCGGCGACGAGTGCCTCCGCCCGCGCGGCTCCCAGCAATAGGGTCTGGAAGACTCCCTCCGCGAAGCCGGCCTCGGCCAGGATGCTCTCGATCTCGAGGGCGCATCCCGGCACGTTAGAGGCGTGCTTCAGGAGCCCGACGTTGCCGGCCATGAGGGCCGGCGCAGCGAACCGGAAGACCTGCCAGAAAGGGAAGTTCCAGGGCATGATGGCCAGAACGGGCCCCAGAGGTTCGAACCGGATCCAGCTTCGACGGGCGTCTGTCTCGACGATCTCGTCCGCAAGAAACGCGGCCCCGTTCTCGGCATAGTAGCGGCACACCCAGGAACACTTTTCGGCTTCGGCGACGGCTGCGGCGAGCGGCTTCCCCATCTCGGTCGTCATCAGCCGGCCGAGCTCTTCCTTCCTGGCCGAAAGTAGATCAGCTGCCCGCCGCAGGCAGGTCGCCCTCTCGTCGAGGGAGGTGGTCCGGTGGCTCAGACCGGCGGCAACCGCGAGGTCGAGGCTCGCCTCGACGGCATCGGGCTCTATCTCCGGGTATTTGCTAAGCAGCTGCCCGGTGGCGGGATTCACGCTCTGTATGGACATGGTGCGGTTCTCCGAGTCCAGTTCGGGTTCCGGCAATACGGGCCGCGGCTGCCGGTAGGTGTGCCGGCGGGGGGACGGATGAAACCGCGCACACTCGCGTGGCGTACGGGAGCCCGGGAATGATAACACTTCTGCTTTGCGCGGGAGACTGCGTTTGACGGGTCCAGCCGCTCTGGTCACCGCCGCTCTCGCGAGTGCGGCGCTGGCGGCCTTCGAGCCGGCCTCCGCGTGGGACAGGTCGCTCGTTTCGGTAGTCGAGCCGGCGCACCCCCGCGGTGACACCGTTCCACAAGACACCTACGCCGATTCCGGGACGCGGGAGCTGATCGAGCGTGCCAGGGCGGCGCGGGGGTCAGAGGCCGAGGGCCTGGACAGTTACGAGGCGCTCCTCAAGGAGAGGCTATACGTAGGCTTGTCAGGCCTGCGCTTCCGTCGGGAGCGCGGGTTGTTCCGGAGCGAGCGGGTGGCGCGCGTTCGCTGGAGCTCGGACGGCCGTGAGACGATCAGGTGGCTCGGGATGCGGCACGAAATCCCGATCGTCGGAGACGCTGCAGACCCGGAGCTGGAAGACGACGACAGGGACATCGACGACTTCCCACTCGACCCCACGGCCGACAGGCTGATGCTGGGCGGCTCGCCGTGGCTCCATCCGCTCGCCGATACGGCCAGCCTGCACTACCGCTATTCCTCCGGCGACACCTTGCGAGTGATCCTGCCGGCTACTGGGCGGGAGATCACGCTCGTCGAGATCCGCCTCGAGCCCCGCCGGGCCGATTTCGGTCTGCTCGCGGGCTCCGTCTGGTTCGACCATGGCTCGGCCGCCCTGGTGCGAGGCGCCTTCCGACCGGCTCGCGAGTTCAACCTCGAGCTGGACGAGCCCGAGGACGCCGAAGGGGTCCCCCGTTTCCTGAAGCCGATTACCGTGGCGGTGGAGCACATGATCGTGGACTACGCCCTGCGGGAGCTGGAGTGGTGGCTGCCGCACCGTCTGCGCTTCGAGGGGCAGGCCAGGGCCGGCCGCCTCCTCCGGGTGCCTGTGGCGATTGAGCTGGAAGCGGACGAGTTCCGGATCAACGAGGCCGACGAGCTGGATCCGGGAGAGGAGGGACTGCCCGACGGCTGGCGCCGGATCGTGGTCAGCGAGGACCCCGATGACGGGGACGCCGACGAACAAGACCGCGAGCCGGTTGAGCGGGTGATCATCCTTCCCCCGGCCGACTCCCTCCGGGCCTCTCCCTACCTCTCCGATGAGCCCTTCGGGGCGGAGCCCGTGGCATTCGGTCCGCGCGAGCTGGCCGGCATCCAGAGCGTCCTGGAGGAGGCGGCCGAGCTTCCGCCGCTGACTACCCCGGCCTTCTGGCAGTTGGGAATGTTCCGGTTCAACCGGGTGGAAGGGCTGAGCGCCGGCGCGAGGCGGCAGGGGCCGCTTTTCGGAAGGGTGGTGGGGAGAGCCGAGCTGCGTCTCGGCGTCGCAGACCTGATTCCGAACGCCGAGCTCACCGCGTCCAGGGACTTCGGCACCCGAGCGCTCGAGGGCGAGGCCTACTACCGGCTGCAGGCGGCCAACGATTGGGGTGATCCCTTCAACATCGAGAGTTCCGTCAACGCCCTCATCTTCGGGTATGACGACGGGCAGTACTACCGCGCCGGTGGCGCATCGGTGACAGCCCGGAAGGAAAGCGGCAAGGTGCGGTACGAGGTACGGGGCTTCCTCGAGGCACACTGGAGTGCCGAGAAGAACACGGACTTGTCCATCTCACATATCATCACCGGGGACGATGCGTTCTCGAACATCTCGGCGAACGAGATCGAGATCGCGGGAGTCTCCGGCCGCGCTACCATCCAGTCGGGCATCGATCCACGGGAGCTGATCTCGACGGTGACGGCCTGGGGCGAGGCAGGCGCCGGCGGTGCGGAATACGGACGTCTCGCCGCGCAGGCTATGCTCAGCCATCCCCTGTTCTGGCGCCTGGCCGGGACGATCGAATACGGGGCGGGAACAACGTTCGGCAACGTCCCCACCCAGCGCCTCTACTTCCTGGGCGGGCCGCAGACACTCAGAGCCTTCCCCGGCGGCGCCCTTTCGGGCGAGGCGTTCTGGCTCGCGCGCGCCGAGGTCGCCTACGGGCATCCCGCGGTGCGGCTGGTCGTGTTCGGCGATCTGGGCTGGGCGGGAGACCGGGGCGAGTTCGCCACATCACAGGCCGCCGTGAGCGCCGGCATCGGGGCCTCGCTGCTGGACGGCATCCTTCGCGTGGACATCGCCCGTGCGCTCAGGGGACGCGATCCGCTCCGGACAAGGGTCCACATCTACTTCGACGGTCTGTTCTGATCTGACGCGTTCCCGCTCCGCCCACGCTCTGGCCGGAATCGTCGAAACACCGAATATTCCTTGGACGGAGCCGGTTTGGCCGATCCCGGGACAGCCCCCGTTCGATTCGGCGCGGCAGGAACGACCGAGATGAACGTCCTCTATCCGATCCAGGTGAAGATCTGTTGCATCCGCTCGCCGGAGGAGGCGCAGACCGCCCTGTCGTTCGGCGCCGCGGCGGTAGGCCTCGTCTCGGAAATGCCTGCCGGTCCCGGGGATCTCGCCCTGGACGCGATCCGCGATATCGTGGCCTCGTTGCCCCCGGAGGTGGGGACCTTCCTGCTCACCAGCCAGACGAACGTCGAGCGGCTGGTGGAGAAGCGTGAGCAAACGGGCGTGAACACCCTCCAGCTCTGGGACCGTCTCGCCTCCGACGACTATGAGCGGCTCCGCCGGTCGCTGCCGGACGTCTCCATCGTCCAGGCGGTGCACGTGCAGGACGAGACGGCCCTCCTGGAGGCGCAGGCTGTGGCGCCCCGGGTGGACGCCGTCGTCCTCGACTCGGCGAGCCCCGAGGCTCCGTATCGGTGGGAGCCAGCGGCCGGACGCACGCACGACTGGAGCCTCAGCCGGAGGATCGTCGAGAACCTGGACCGGCCCGTGTTCCTGGCCGGTGGTATCACCCCGGGCAACGTCGCTGACGCCATCGAGCTCGTCCGGCCGTACGGAGTGGACGTGTGTTCCGGAGTGCGCACCGACTCGAGGCTGAAGGCGTCGACTGCGCCGCTCCTGCTGCTGCTCCTGCTGACACCTCGACGGGCGGCCGCCCGGCCCTTGGACCAGCCGGGGTGACGGCCGTCAGCCGCCCCGCGCTGCGGCTGCCTGAACGAGCAGCGGCAGGATCTCGCCCGACCTTCCAAACAGGCTGACGTCGGCCACGCGGGAGATCGGCGTCGGCTCCAGGTTAACCTCGACCACGCCCGCCCCGTGGGAGCGCGCCCACCCAGCGAAGGAGGCAGCGGGCTCGACGACACCGGATGTTCCCACCACGAGCATCAGATCGCAGTCCCCGATGGCTTCGTGCGCAACGGAAAGCGCCTCACCCGGCAAGGCTTCTCCGAACCAGACGACCGCCGGTCGCAGGAGCTTGCCACAGCTCGGACATTCGGGCAGTCCGCGGTTTGCCTCGAAGTCCAGGTCCTTCATCGGGCAAGCCCAAGAGCACGAGCTGCAGCGCGCGCGGCGGATGCTGCCGTGCAGCTCTACGACGTTTCGGCTGCCTGCCTCGCGATGCAGGCCATCGACGTTCTGGGTGATTAGCCAGAACCTCTCCGAGCGTCGCTCCAGCTCCGCCAGAGCGAAGTGTCCCGGGTTGGGCTTCACCCCTTCGAGCACTCCCAAACGCCACCGGTAAAAGCGCCAGACCATCTCCGGATCTCGCTGGAAGGCTCCCCGCGTGGCCAGGTCCTCGGCTCGATGGCCCTCCCAGAGTCCGCCGGCCCCCCGGAAAGTCGGCACGCCACTCTCGGCGGAGACACCGGCCCCGCTGAGAACCGCAACGTGGCTGGCGTCGGCCAGCAGGCGGGCCGCCTCGGCCGAGTCCGGGCTGCCTTTCACGTCAACATGCCCTTTGCCTTCACCGCTTCGCCTTCGCTCCGAGTCCGCCGTGATGGGTTGGTGCTGAAGCTCGGCGTTCCCCAAGTTAGCGGGCGATGCGCACGCTCGTAATCCTGAACCCCGTCGCCGGTGGCGGCGTGGACGATACCAGATTCCGTCGAAGGATCGCCGCCCGCCTGGGCGCCGATGTGGCCGTGAGCGCCGCGCCGGGGGAGGCGGTCCGGCTCGCCGAGCGGGCTGCCGACTCTGGATACGACCGGGTGGTGGCCGCCGGCGGCGACGGAACCGTGAGCGAGGTCGCCGCCGGTCTCGCGCTTTCGGGCCAGAAGGTCGTCATGGGCCTCCTGCCGATTGGCACGGGAAACGATCTGGCCCGGTCGCTCGGAGTGCCGCTGCACTTGGATCGGGCGATCGAGGTTGTGCGTGCGGGCCGGATCAAGGCCATCGATACGTTGCGGGCCCGTGCCGCAGCTGCGGATGACGTTCCCCGCGAGCTGACCAACGCGGCCGTGGGCGGATTCTGTGGACGCATCAGCGACCGGCTGAACGACCGACTGCGCCGGCGGTGGAAGAACCTCTCCTACCTGAGGGCCGCCCTGGCAGAGCTCGCCGAACTCCAGCGGTTCCGTGCCCGCCTGACAGTCGACGGCTCCGAGACGATCGAGACAGACGCCTACATGATAGTAGTGGCCAACGGCCGCTATGCCGGCGGACGCATCCCGCTGGCCCCACGGGCGCTGCCTGACGACGGTCTGTTGGACCTGATGCTCGTCAGGGCCGTCTCCGCCGTTGGCCTAGCAGCCGTCGTGCCCTCGGTTCTGCGAGGGAGACACGACGGCTCGGGCGCTGTGGTGTACAGGCAGGCGCGCGACTTGCACATCGAATCCATGCCCCCCATGTGGTTCAACCTCGACGGCGAGACCTGGCGGCAGAGCCCGGCGTCGTTCGAAGTCCAGCCGGCCGCCCTCAACGTCATCACCCCCTGACGGCGGGAGCTTCCCGATCGGCGTACCGCGGGGCAACGCTGGCCCCGGTCCCCTTTGTCCAAGATCACGAGAAGACGGGATGCGGTGTTCCGCGGCGCCCAGAGTCGCCGCGAAGCGGTTGGAACGAATAGCGGGAGCGACATGAAATGAAGAGCGTCGTCAGAATCCTCCTGGCCCTCGTGGGAGTGGCTGTAGCGACGGGCCTGGTGACCACGATCTCGGCGCAGGAGAAGCCGGAGCCGGCCCGTGTGCGCGTGATGACAATGGGTGGCGGTAGCTACCTGGGGGTCTTCATTTCCGAGGTGGACGCCGATGCGGCGAGTCGGCTCGGACTCGGCGAGGAACGCGGAGTCCTCATCAGCGAGGTGTCGGAGGAGGGCCCTGCCCGCGCTGCCGGCCTCGAGAAGGACGACGTGATCGTGAGCTGGAACGGCCAGCGGGTAGAGGGCACTGCCCAGCTCCGGCGGCTCTTGAGTGAGACGCCGGCTGGCAGAACGGTGAGCTTGGGCGTGGTACGCGGCGGCTCGGAGCGCGAGGTCAGCGTAGAGCTTGCCGAGCGGAGCTCGCTGGCGCGTACTGCGCACGCCCAGGTGTGGACCGATGAATCCCGGGAGAGGCTGCGAGAGGGGCTTCAGAGGAGCCGCGAAGGGCTCGAGGATGTGCGGGTTCGGCTGCGCGAGATGCCCCGTGGCGTTCGCTTTATGGCGTTCGGAGGCGGCCGGCTGGGGATCAGCGTCCAGAGCCTCGGCGAACAGCTCGGAGAGTACTTCGGCCTCGGCGACCGGAGCGGCGTACTGATCACTTCCGTCAGGGACGAGTCCGCGGCGGCGAAGGGTGGCTTGAAGGCCGGCGACGTGATCCTGGCCGTGGATGAAGAGGACATCGAGGATCCGGGCGACGTTGCCCGGGCGGTGAGAGAGGCGGAGGAGGGCCCGATGGCGATCCGCATCCTGCGCGATCGCCAGGAGCGGACCGTGGCGGTCGATCTGCCCGAGTCCGACTGGGAGGAGTGGGAGTCGAAGCATGGGGCGGTGCAGGGGTACTCGTTTGACCCTGACGATTTCCACTTCGAGCAGTTCGACATCGAGGTGGACGAGGGCGAGCCACTCCACCTCTTCTTCGAGGGGCCGGAAGCCTTCGAGATCGACCTGCCTCACTTCGAGATCCACATGCCCGACTTGGCGCCGATGATCGAGAGCCTCGAGCCTATGCTGGATGACCTGATGGAGTCATACGAGATTCCGGGGGAGACGGGGTCCGTGTCGCTGTAGTCCGGGAGTTCGCGCGCGCGGCAGATCGGTCGCTCCGCACGAAACGGGCGGTCGCGTCCCGCGCGGCCGCCCGCTTATTATCCCTGCATGGCTACCGCGCAGGATCCTCGTCAGATCATCACTCCGGACGCGTTCTCGGTGGCCCCCGAGCTCCTGGGCCTGCCGCTGGCGCACCCCTGGAGACGGCTTGTCGCCATCCTGATCGATCTCAGCCTGATCGCGCTCCTAGCTAACGCCCGGGGAGTCCTCTTCGCCCTCGCGGCGGGCGTCTTCCTCTTCTGGCTGGCCTTCCGCGGCCGCAAGCAGACGACATCGAGCAAGCTGGCCCGTGGCACCCTGGGCTGCCTGGGGGCGTTCATCGTCTTCGTCACCGTCACGGCGATCTGGGTCTCGAACATGGTGGACGAGGACACCGTTCTCTTCACCACCGATGGGCCGAGCGGTGAGGGGATTGCGGTCACTGTAGGGGCCGTAACGGATTTCACCTCGCTGCTGGGCGCGCAGGACACGGCAGAAGCGGCGGTGGCGGCCGACCGTATCGTCGATCGGCTGCGGGAGCAGGGGATCTCATCCGAGCAGATGAGAGCGGTGCTGGAGGAGGTCTCCGAGGGAGAGGACGACGCCCTGGTCGGTGTCATCGAGCGCGCGATCTCGACGGCAGACACCGTCCCGGTGGAGCCGGTCTCGCCCATGTCGCTGGACTCTCTTCTGGCGGCGTACGAGGGGGCACGGGCCAGGGGGGATACGGTCGAGTTGGCTCGTCTGGGCCCCCGTCTCGGAACTCGGCTGGCGGCCGGGGAGCTGGCGAATCGAGAGCGCGAGATCGTGCGGCTGACCGCCAGGAACGAGCGTCTGTCGGCCGACCTGGGGGCTACCGAACAGGCGCTGGAAGCAGAGCGGAACAGGGGGATCATCCAGACCATCATCGGCTTTCTGGACGAGATGGGACTCGGAATCGGGTGGTCGGGGCTCTACTTCACCTTCATGACGGCCTTTTTCCGGGGTCGCACGGCGGGGAAGCGTCTCCTGGGAATCCGTGTTCTGCGGCTGGACGGAAAGCCGATCAGCTACTGGGTGGCCTTCGAGCGCTTCGGCGGCTACGCCGCCTCGCTGTTCACGGGGATGGAGGGCTTCCTCCGAATCCTGTGGGACCGGAACCGCCAGGGGCTGGAGGACAAGCTGGCGGAGACCGTGGTGATTCGGGTGACCAAGGCGGGCAAGGCGAGGATAACCGCCGGTGCGGCAGCGCGCTCGGTCACGGCCGCCCCGTGGGAAGGCGGCAGCGAAGTCAAGGGATAGTCGCCCCTCGCTGCCGCCCCGAGATGCCGTCCAAAGTCTATCTGTTGCGGATGTTCACCGAGCCCGAACCGGTGTCGATCTGTACCTCTCCGTTACCGTCTCCGATCACCCCTCGGATGTAGTCGTCGTCCATCTCGGTCATCTGGATGGGGACGTCGGTGCTGATCGAGCCGCTCCCCGTATCCAGCTCTACCGTGGCGCCGAAGTCTCCTGGCACAGTGACCTCCACGTCGCCAGAGCCGGTGTCGATCGTCATCGCCCGCACGTCGGTGAGCAGATCCAGCGCCACGCCGCCGGAGCCCGTGTCCACCGCGATCTCGGAGGCGCTCACCCTTGCGAGCTCGACGTTGCCGGAGCCGGTGTCCGCGATCAGACTGGCCACCTCGATGCCGGACCCGGAGACGTTGCCGGAGCCCGTATCGATGTTGAGCGAGGACCCGCCTACTCCGTTCACCTCGACGTTGCCGGAGCCGGTGTCCACCGTGACGTCGCCTGACGTCTCCGAGAGCCAGACGTTGCCCGAGCCCGTGTCCAGGACCAGGCGCCCCTGGGTGCCGCTGGATCGGATGCTGGCGGAGCCGACGTCGACGGTAAGGTCGCCGCTGACGTTGCCGATCGTAACCTGGCCGACCGCCAGGAAGACGAGCACGGTCTTTCCCGGCGGCACGGTGATCTCCAGGTCGGCGTGCGCCTCCAGCCCCCCGCCGGAATCGCTCACCCTCACCTTCCGGCCCCGCTCATCATCGTCGGCCCAGAACGTCCCGTCGTCCTTCACTCGCAACTCGGTCCGGCCCTCGCCTCCGCTGTACGCGACTTCGTCGCCCGGATAGATCACCCGCAGCGATTCCACGCTGCGGACCTCGCGGTGGTCGATCTCAATCGTCCCGGTCGCTACCTCGAGCCGGGAGGCATCGGACCCTCCGCGCCGGACCTCGACCACCACATCGGAGCCGCCGCCACCCTGCACGCCGACCACGCCGGCCAGGTTCCAGATGCCCACGCGGTCGCCCACCAGGCGGTAGGCCTGCTCCTGTCCGGCCGCTCGGGTCGCGGAGCCCAGGAACAGCAGAACCAGGGCGACGCCTCCGGCCGGGCCGAGGCTTCGGAAGTACCGCTTCATGTGACCTCGCTCCTGTATGAGTTTCAAAACGCCAGTGTGCCGATGCTCCCTACGAGAGAGTGAGGGTGGGGGGTTTCCGGCTCGTCGCGAGCTCCCCGCCGCCGGAACGATTCATCCTTCTCTGATGCCGGCCCGCTGCCAAAGGTTGAAACGAGCCTCGCACTCAGCACGGCCGAGCGTGTCGTCCTGTCAATCACCTACACGGATTGCCGCCGTGTCCGCGAGCGGTCCGGTCGAGAGAGTAAGCGTACCTACGAGCAGGTATCGACCGGGGGCGACGTCGGCGATCCAGCTCTCGACACACCTGAGTCCCGGTTCCGCCGGCTCCAGCACTTCCCGACCGAAGGCTTGGAGGAACGCCATTCCATGCGACCAGCGCCACACGGTCCGCCCCGAATCGTCCACCGCGGCGAAGTCGCATCGCTGCGAGGTGGGAAACTCCAGAACCACCCTGTCCGGGCCTGCGGCGAGGGCCTCCAGTGACATTCGAACCCGCTCGCCGCGAACGTATGAAGTATCCGACCGGACGCCTCCCAGGGTGAGCCGGATGGAGTTGGCAGCGCCAGGGGCGGATGCCGAAGCGGTGCCTCCTCTCGTATCCGTCCCCCCCCCGCCCGAACAGGCGGGTAGGATGCAGGCAGCGATGAGGGCGGCCGCGAGCGAGAAGCGAATTTTCATCTCACCTCCGGGCGGCGGGCGGTGAGCTTCGACAAGTCACGGGGCGGCGCTCCGCCGCCAGACTAGCCACGGAGTCCGATTGTGGCAATCGTGTACGAGACGGCCGGCGCCGCCCGGGAGCCGGCCGACGGCGAGACGATCGACAGGGGTGGGCCGATATGGAGCTGGAGTTCTGGGGAGCGGCACGGCAGGTCACGGGGTCGATGCATCTTGCGCGGGTCAACGGGCGCCAGTTGCTGCTCGACTGTGGGCTGTATCAGGGCCGGAGGAAGCACGCCTTCGAGCGCAACCGGAGCCTACCGTTCGATCCGGGCCGTATCGATGCGGTGATCCTCTCGCATGCTCACATCGATCACGCCGGGAACCTCCCGACCCTGGTGAAGAACGGCTTCCGCGGACGCATCTACGCGACCCCGGCGACTCGCGACCTGTGCAATCACATGCTCGTCGATTCGGCGCACATCCAGAAATCGGACGTGCGCTACGTAAACAGGCGGCGGCGCAGACAGGGAAAACGACCGTTCGAGCCCCTCTATCTGATCGGCGATGCGCGAAAGGCGCTGGGGCGGTTCAGTGCGGTGGGGTACGGCCGGATCTTCGAGCCCATTCCGGGTGTGCGAGCCCATTTCCAGGACGCGGGGCACATTCTAGGGTCGGCCTCGGTCGTGCTGGACATGACCGAAGGTAGCAGAACCCGCCGTCTTGTCTTCAGCGGTGATATCGGGCGACGTGGGCTTCCGATCCTGCGTGATCCCCGCATCACGGACGGCGCGGACTACGTGATCATGGAGAGCACGTACGGCGACCGCGAGCATGCGGCGGCCAGCGAAGCGCGGACCTACCTGAAGGAGTGCGCCGCTTCGACGTTCGAATCGGGCGGTAAGTTGCTGATTCCGGCCTTCGCCCTCGGTCGAACACAGGAAGTCGTCTACCGGCTGAACCAGCTGTGGGAGTCGGGGGATCTACCCGCGATTCCCGTCTTCGTCGACAGCCCGCTGGCCGTGAACATCACAGAGGTCTACGGTCGCCATCCCGAGTGCTACGATGCCGAGATGCTGGAAACCCTGGAGAACGACTCGGACGGGGATCCACTGGGCTTCCGGTGCCTGCGCTACGTCGAGAGCCCGGACGAGTCGAAGGCCCTCAATACGCGCCGGGGACCGGCGGTCATCATCAGCGCCTCCGGCATGTGTGAGGCAGGCAGGATCCTTCACCATCTGAAGAACCACATAGGTCGGTCGTCTACGACCATCCTGTTCGTGGGCTATCAGGCCCAGCACACGCTCGGTCGTCGCCTTATGGACGGCGTGAGCCCGGTCTCGATCCTGGGGGACAGGGTGGAGGTCCGCGCTCGCGTGGAGAAGGCCGACTCGTACAGCGCCCATGCCGGACGGTCGGAGCTCATCTCCTGGGCCGAACGGACCCGGGACGCGGGGCCAGTAAAGAGCTTCTTCATCGTCCATGGCGAAGAGGAGGCCGCGGAAGCGCTCGGTGAGGCCTTGCGCCGTGATGGGATGGCGGGCGTGCAGGTCCCGGAGCGAGGTCAGACGTTCGAGCTGGCCTGAGTTACTATCCGTCGGCCGCCCAGTCTTCCAGGTTCTTGCGGACCAGCCGTACAGCCTCGTCCACCGTGGTCACGCAGACCGGGATATCCATGTCTCGCGGGTCGGCAAGCCTCGCACCGTCCTCCAGCCAGTGCCGCCCGCCCCATTCCACGAGGTCGCGCCACATCTCACCCACCAGGATCAGCGGCCGCCGGTAGAGATGCCCGACCTGGCACAGCTGCCACACCATCAGCGCTTCGAGTGTAGTCCCGATGCCGCCGCGCATGACCACGAAGGCACTGGAGAGCTGGACGAAGTGGTGCAGCCGCGAGAAGAAAGTCCCGTGGTGGAAGAGCTTCTCGACGAACGGATTCGGCGCCTGCTCGTGCGGCAGGTCCACGTTGAGGCCGATCGAATATGTCCGGTCCTGAACGTCGCCGAGCGCCTCGCCTTCGTTGGCGGCCTGCATGAGGCCGGGTCCGCCGCCCGTGACGATGTCGCAGCCCATGGACGCCAGTTCCTGGGCGAGGCGCCTCACCTCGAGGTAGAGTTCGTCACCCGGATTCATGCGGGAGGAGCCGAAGATGGTCACCCGGTAGTATGTGGGGCGGGGAGGCATGACCGCAGCGAGGCCGTCCACGGCGCTCCACAGCTCCCGGAGCGATTGGTAGATCGCCTTGTACATCTGGCGGGAGTCTTCCGATGTGAGCGCCGGAGTCTCTATCCGGAGCGGCGCATCGCTGTCGGCCGCCGCTTCTCCGCTGTCGCCCGCTCCCGTGCCCGGCATCTGTCCTGTGGTCATGGTCTATCGCGCCACCTCAAGGATTCGTGCACGCCGATCGCATCGATCTCTGCTTCCGGATCCCGCGCCTCGTAGCTCAGGTCCCACGGACCGGGGTCGAGTAAGCGGGTGCCGGCTGCATGTCACCCACGATATCTTACGCCAACCGACCCCTTCCAGGAACTCGTCATGGATCACGATTGCCCGTTCTGCACCGCCTCGCCCGACAGGGTGTGGATGGAGACCGAGATCGCCTGGGCGACTCCCGACATGTACCCGGCGGCGGACGGCCATATGCTCGTGGTGCCCCGTCGGCATGTCGCCAGCGTGTTCGACCTGACGCCGGACGAACAGAGTAAGCTGTGGGATCTGGTAGCGCGCGTCCGGGAGCACCTGCAGCGGGAGCACCGGCCGGACGCCTTCACCGTAGGCATCAACGACGGATTGGCGGCGGGCCAGACGATCCCGCACGCCCATGTGCATGTCATCCCGCGGCACCTGGGCGATGTTCCCGATCCCACGGGCGGCCTCCGGGGCATCCTACCTCACAAAGCCAGGTACTGGGAGGGCTAGGCCGACCGTACCAGGCCTTCAGCCCGCGTCAGGATTCTGGCGGGAAGTCCGCCAGCATCTTTGTGAAGGCCTTCCGCAGGGTTTCCTCCCTGTCCTGGGGGCTGGCGCCGGGATCGAGTGTCTTGGAGGCCGACCCGCGCCACACCAGCTCGTTTCTCTTCCGGTCGATGAAGTCGAGGATGAGCGTTCCTTCCTCGTATTCGCGGATGGTCGTGGTCGTCATTCCGCCGCCCCAGTACCCGCCCCACCAGCCACCGGCCCCATAGCCGTACGTGTCATACTGCTGCCGCGACTGGGTGCCCACATGATAAGCCACGAGGTAATCGGCCTGAGCGGGCGAGGCTACTTGAAAGCCACTCGCAGCCAGGACCTCGTCGGCCATCGCATACATCCGGCGCTCGTTCACGTTGTCCATGCCAGGCTCTGCATCCTGCTGCATCCACGCGTAGGTATTCCTGCCCGAGAAGTCGTACGACGTATCCCAGTCGGAGCTCGTGGATATGCCAGAGCAGCCGGCCAGGGTGAGCGCGGCCAGGCCCGCCACGGTCGCACGTCGGACGTTCATCGCTCTCTCCAGGACAGGGGATCCTCGATCGTTACCTCCAGGGCTGGGTACAGCCTACACCTGATGTCGTCCGGCTTCAAGCACCGAAGTCGGCGCCGATTCAGCTCAGTTCCACTGCGGCGGGAAGTCCACCATCATCTTCTTTATCGCCTCGCGTAGCGTCACCTCCCGCTCGTCGGGCGAGCCGAGCTCGTCGAGGGTCTTCGAGGCAGCCCCGCGCCAGATCAGCTCGTTTCGAGCGCGGTCGACCACGTCGAGGATCAGCGTCCCTTCGTGGTAGTGGCGCACGGTCGTGGACCAGGCCCCGCCCGGGTATCCGCGGTACCAGCCGCCGATGCCATAGCCGTAGGTCTCGTATCGCTGGTTGGTCTGCACGCCCGCCTGCCACGCCACGAGAAAGTCGGCCTCGCGGGCGAGAGCCCTTCGGAACCCTTTGGACGTGAGGACCTCGTCGGCGATCTCTCTGACGCGCTGCTCGAACAGAGCGTCCACTCCGGGCTGCGGGGCCTGCCGCGCCCAGTCGTAGGTGGCGAGGCTTGTGAAATCGTAGCCAACTGTAGCGCCGACGGCTGAGATGGACTTCATTGCGATCTCCCGGAAGGTGTTCGGAAACTCCACGACCTGAGCAAGCTACACCGACCCTCTCCGAGGGTGCCGCCCGCCGTCTAGGGCGTCTTGTGACGGGGTCTATGCTGCCATAAGATGGGGCGTTACCCGCACCGAAACCTCCCGATTTCGAGGAGTGACCTATGAGACGGGTTTACTCCGTATACAGCACCTCGGTCGGCAAGAAACTCACCATGGCCGTATCGGGTGCGGTCTTCGTCCTTTTCGTGATCTTCCATATGTTCGGCAACCTGAAGGTCTACCTGGGACGGGAGGCCTTCAACCATTACGCGGAGGGTCTTCGCGAGTTCGGCGATCCCTTCCTCGGGTACGAGTGGTCCCTTTGGGTCTTTCGGGCGGCACTCATCGCCGCGCTGCTTATACACGTCGTGGCGGCGTGGCAGACGTCCCGCCAGAGCTGGGCCGCCCGTGGCCACAAGTATCGAAAGAAAGAGAACCTCGTGTTCCACTACGCATCACGCACGATGCGGTGGGGCGGCGTCGTCCTGTTCCTGTTCATCACGTATCACATCCTGCACCTCACAACCGGAACGCTGCACCCGGACTTCGTCCCGGGCGACGCGTACCACAACTTCGTCGCCGGGTTTCGGTCTCTGCCGGTCTCGGCGGTCTATGCGGTGGCGATGATCGCGCTGGGCTTCCACCTGTACCACGGGACCTGGAGCGCCTTCCAGACGCTCGGGTGGGATGGTCCACGCATCAAGAAGTGGCGGGAGCCGATCGCGCTGGGGGTGGCGCTGATTGTGGTGCTGGCCAACCTGTCGTTCCCGGTGGCGGTGCTCACCGGGATCATCCAGTAGAAAGGAGGGAGAGATGGAGCTGCGCTCGAAGATCCCCTCCGGTCCGATAGAGGACAAGTGGTCGAAGCACCGCTTCGAGATGAAGCTGGTGAACCCCGCGAACAAGCGGAAATACGACATCATCGTCGTGGGATCGGGCCTCGCCGGTGCGTCCGCCGCGGCCACGATGGGCGAGCTCGGCTACAACGTGAGCTGCTTCACGTACCACGACAGCCCACGGCGCGCGCACAGCATCGCGGCGCAGGGCGGCATCAACGCGGCGAAGAACTACCAGGGAGACGGCGACAGCATCTTCCGGCTGTTCTACGACACGGTGAAGGGAGGAGACTTCCGCGCCCGGGAAGCTAACGTGTACCGCCTGGCAGAGGTATCGAACGAGATCATCGACCAATGCGTCGCTCAGGGCATCCCGTTCGCCCGCGAGTACGGCGGCCTCCTGGCCAACCGGTCGTTCGGCGGTGCGCAGGTGTCTCGTACGTTCTACGCCCGCGGCCAGACGGGGCAGCAGCTGCTTCTGGGCTCGTATCAGGCCCTGATGAAGGAGGTGCACCGCGGCCAGGTGAAGCTGTACAACCAGCACGAGATGCTGGACGTGATCGTGGTGGACGGCCAGGCGCGTGGGATCGTCACCCGGCACCTGGTGACCGGGAAGATAGAGGCGCACCTGGCAGACGCGGTGGCTCTCGGGACGGGCGGCTACTCGAACGCCTTCTACCTGTCAACCAACGCCATGTACTGCAACGTAACGGCGGCCTGGCGAGCGTACCGGCGTGGGGCCGGGTTCGCGAACCCGTGCTATACGCAGATCCACCCGACATGCATTCCCGTCGCGGGTGACTACCAGTCGAAGCTCACCCTGATGAGCGAGTCGTTGCGTAACGACGGGCGCATCTGGGTGTCAAAGCAGGCGAACGACGAGCGGGCCCCGGGCGACATCCCGGAGGATGAGCGTGATTATTACCTCGAGCGCATGTACCCGGCGTTCGGAAACCTCGTCCCACGCGACCTGGCGTCGCGGCGGGCCAAGGACATGTGCGACCAGGGGAAAGGTGTCGGCGAGACCAAGCTCGGCGTCTACCTCGACTTCAAGGACGCGATCCAGCGACTCGGTGTGGAAGTCATCGGGGCGCGGTACGGCAACCTGTTCGAGATGTATGAGCGCATCACGGGCGAGAATCCATACGAGGTGCCGATGCGCATCTACCCGGCGCCGCACTACACCATGGGTGGCCTGTGGGTGGATTACAACTTGATGACGACCGTCCCCGGCCTGTACGCGATCGGGGAGGCCAACTTCTCGGACCACGGAGCGAACCGGCTGGGCGCGAGCGCGCTGATGCAGGGCGTGGCGGACGGCTATTTCGTTCTACCGTACACGATCGCCGACTACCTGGCGCAGGCGAAGCTGGATCCTGTCGCCGAAGATCACGCGGAAGTCCGCGGCACGATCGAAGAGGTCCGGACCCGCATCGACCGACTCCTTGCCCTGGACGGCCGCCGGACCGTGAACTCATTCCACAAGGAGCTCGGCCGGATCGTCTGGGACGAGTGCGGGATGGCCCGCAACGCCAACGGGCTGAAGAGCGCGCTCGAGCAGATCCCGGCCCTCAGGCAGGAGTATTGGGAGAACGCGAAAGTCGTGGGCGACGGAGAGTCCATCAATCAGACACTGGAGCGGGCCGGTCGCGTGGCCGATTTCCTGGAGCTCGCCGAGTTGATGTGCCTCGACGCCCTGGTGCGGGAAGAGTCGTGCGGCGGTCACTTCCGGGAGGAGCACGAGACCCCGGAAGGCGAGGCGCAGCGCGACGACGAGAACTTCACGCACGTGACCGTGTGGGAGTACATGGGTCCGGAAGCCGCTCCCGGCGAGCACCGCGAGCCCCTGGAGTTCGAATACGTTCCTCCGACCCAACGGAGCTACAAGTAATGCGACTCAAGCTTCACATCTGGCGGCAGGCGTCGCCCGCTGAGACAGGGCGATTCGTAACCTACGAGACCGACGCCAGCGAGCACATGTCCTTCCTCGAGATGCTCGACGTTGTGAACGAGGAGCTCGAGTCGAAGGGTGAGGAGCCGATCGCCTTCGACAGTGACTGTCGCGAGGGGATCTGCGGAACCTGCGGGATGGTGGTCAACGGCCGTCCGCACGGGCCATGGAAGCGCACCACGGTGTGCCAGCTCCACATGCGGGAGTACAGCGACGGCGACCAGATCTGGATCGAGCCGTGGCGGGCGGACGGGTTCCCCATCCAGAAGGACCTGATCGTGGACCGCAGCGCGTTCGACAGGATCGTGGCTGCGGGAGGATACATCTCGGTGCGCACCGGGTCCGCTCCGGAAGCCAATGCAATTCCGGTCCAGCAGGAGAACGCCGAGAAGGCGATGGACGCGGCGGCATGCATCGGCTGCGGCGCCTGCGTGGCTGCGTGCCCGAACGCGTCCGCCATGCTGTTTACGTCGGCCAAGGTCGCCCACCTGAACTTGCTGCCGCAGGGACAGCCGGAGCGGTACCAGCGGGTCCTCAACACGATCCTGACGATGGAGGCGGAGAAGTTCGGCACGTGCACCAATCACGGCGCGTGCGAGAACGCCTGCCCGAAGGAGATCAAGATCGACGTGATCGCGTTGCTCAATCGCGATTACCTCAGGGCGCTCCTGAAGGCGAGCTGATCACGAGGGTTGACACCGGCAACGCGAGGCATCGGGAGAAAGACTTCAGATGGGATTCTGCGCGGAGCAACTGGAGCGACTTCAGCCCCTGTGGGGCCAGATGCTCCAGCATCCCTTCCTCGTCGAGACCCGTGACGGGACGATTCCCGACGAGACCTTCGCGGCCTGGATGCGGCAGGACTATCTGTTTGTAGAGGCCGCGATCCCCTTTCTCGCGGCCCTGATTCCCAAGGGACCGGCTACCCACTGGGAGCCGATGACTCAAGCCATCGGCGCTCTGATCCGGGAGCTCCGTCTGTTCGAGGAGCGGGCGGCGGCGGTGGGCGTTCAGCTGACCGGCACGCAGCCCTCGTTCACGACCCACGCCTACATCCAGTTCCTGCTGGCCACGGCCGAGCGCGCCACTTACGAGGAGGCCTACACGGTCCTGTACGCTGCGGAGAAGGCCTACCACGAGTCGTGGAAGGTGGTGCAGGCGGGGCTCAACGCCAACTCGCCTTGGCAGCCGTTCGTCACGAACTGGGCGGGACCGGAGTTCGCTGCATACGTGACGTACCTGGAGGGAGAGCTGGACAAGCTCGCCTCAGAAGCGGGCCCGGAGCTGCTGGCGAAGATGGCCCAAGCGTTCGAGACGACGGTTCGGTACGAGATCGCCTTCTGGGAGATGGCCACGACGGGGGACAGCTGGCCCGGGATTCCCTCGTCGGGCGCTGAGTGGTGACATGGAGTTCACCGACGAACTGTACGAGGCAGCGAAAGCGATCTGGGACGCGCAGCTGGAGCACCCGTTCGTGCGCGGGATCGGCGACGGTAGCCTCGACCCGAAGCTGTTCGAGCGCTGGGTCCGGCAGGACTACCTGTACCTGGTGGAGTTTTCCCGCATCTTCGCGTGGGCGGCGGCCAAGGCTGACCATCTGGAGAGCATGAGCTGGTACGCGGCGGCGCTCGACCTGACCCTGAACACAGAGATGCGGCTCCACCGGGAGTACGCGGCCCGGTTCGGCATCTCGGGGGAGGAGCTCGAAGCCGAGTCCATGTGGCCGACGACTCGGGCCTACACTGATTTCTTGGTCCGCACCGCCGCCGATGGTGACATGGCCGATCTGCTGGCGGCGCTGCTTCCGTGCGCCTGGGGCTACGTGCACATTGCCGAGCAGCTGGCCAAGTCCCCACGGCCCGGCGACCAGCGCTACTCGGACTGGATCGACCAGTACGCCTCCGACGAGTTCCGGCGGGCTTCCGGCTGGCTGCGAAGGGAGTTGGATCGCATCGCGGCCGGCGCCTCCCCCGAGAAGGCACTGCGGCTCAAGGAGCTGTTCGTGCTCTCGAGCCGATACGAATGGCAGTTCTGGGAGATGTGCTGGGCCGGCGAGGATTGGTCGGTATAGGAGGGCAGCGTAGCCAAGCCGGCGGGTCTCTCCTACGGCCGGGGCTCCGTCACCAGAAGCTGGGTCCACATGTCCCGGTAGACGCCAAGGCCCTGGTGGGTGAACGCGCAGTTCTCGATGTTCCGCCGGTGTCCCGGACTGTCGAGCCACAGTTCCATCACGGAGGCCGCTCCTGCCGGGGTCTGCGCCAGGTTCTCGCTCACCGGACCGTGCCAGGTCACGCCGCCGGCCAGCAGCCTCTTCGTGAACTCCTTACCCTCCGGGCTGACGTGGTCGAAGTACCGCCGTCGTGCCATGTCCTCGCTGTGAGCATCCGCCACCCGGGCCGAGGGGCCGTGCCACCCCAAGGGCTGGCAGCCGACCCTCTCGCGGTGCGTGTTGACGAGATCGTGAAGCTCGCGGATCAAGGCGTCGGAAGGCATCGAGGCGCTCTGGGCCGTCGCCGGCGCGGCCAGACACGCCACCAGCGCCAAGGCCAGCCACAGAATCCTCAAAAGCCGGTCTCCCTACCGGTGCGGATACAGCTCACCGGCCTTCTCCGAGGCAGTGATGATGCCCCGGATGAGCGCGGAGCTGAAGCCGCGGTTCTCCATCTCGTTCAGGCCGTAGATGGTACAGCCTTTTGGCGTCGTGACCTTGTCTATCTCCAGCTCGGGGTGGTTCCTATGAGTGAGCAACAGGTTCGCCGCCCCCTTTGCGGTCTGGGCGGCCAGGGCAAGGGCCTCGTCCGCGTGAAAGCCGATCTCGATCCCGCCCTGCGAGGCGGCCCGGATGGCCCGCAGGAAGAATGCGATTCCGCAGGCGCAAAGCGCCGTCGCCGGCACCATCTGCTCCTCCTGGAGAACCATCGTCCGGCCCACGGCATCGAAGATGGCCTGGGCGATCGGAACCTTCGCCATGGAGCCCTCGTCTGAGGCGAGGCAGGTCATCGACTCGCGAATGGCGATTCCGATGTTGGGCATGGCCCGGATCACGGCCACGTCGTGGCCCAAGAAGCGGCGGATTTCGGCTATGCTCACGCCCGAGACCGCGGATATGACAACTTGCTCGTCCACCCGAAGCTCGGAAGTCACCTCCTTGAGCACTTCATCGAGCTGCTGCGGCTGGACGCACAGGATCACCACGCCCGCCCCGCGGACGGCGGGCCTGTTCTCCGACCCGACCCGGAAGCCCGCATCGGCCAGGAAGCCGATCAGCTCCGGCCGGCGACGGGTGATGGTCACGCTTGCGGGAGAATGGTTCCCTGACGCTACAAGTCCCTGGGCTATGCACGCCCCCAGGTTCCCGCCCCCGATGATCGCGATCGTCTCAGGCTGGTTCATTCGAGCCTCTCTACGTGCTGTCCTCTGACCGGGAACGGTAGTACTCCTCCACGGAATCACGGTGACCGGGAGGAACCTCGTCCGGCGTCGACAGGAAGGGCCGGCTCTCACGTAGAACACCAGGTTGGGCCAGGAGTTTCGACGCGGCTGGAGCCGGAACGAGGTGAGCGAGGAGAGGAAGGAGGGCCTGCGCGAAAGAGGGGAGGCGGCGCGAGAACCGCCTCCCCGGGGGTGCCCTCAGCGGGACAACCGAACGGCCAGGTCTGCGGCTACGGCCCTGAACACGGCTTGCAGATCGGCGGCCGTCGGGGCGAAGTAGAACCGGCCCTTCGGCTGGCCGGGGTCGACCAGACCGTCCTCGTTGGCCAGCTGCCGGAGGTACAGCTGGTCCGGACGAGCTAGCTCGGAGGTAGCCTCGGGATTGCCGAGGCCGATGGCGTACACGAAGACTCCCGTCTCCCGGATCCGAGAGGCTGCCGCCAGGCCCATGTCTCTGGCGATCTGACGCGCCACCGGACCGTGCGGCGGCTTCCCTCCCTCCGTCCATTCCTCACATTTGACGACTTCGACGCAGCCGTCTCTCGAGGGGTAGCTGTCGAGCGGAACGCTGTCCGGGTCGTCGAAGTAGGCCGCGATGTGGTTCCGCTTGGTCGCCTTCGCGGCCAGAATGCGGTCCTCACCGCCGATCAATCCCCGGAACGCGGTGGGCCGACCATCGGTGAAGAAGACCACTACCTTCGCCGCCCGATCGCGGATTGCCGGCCCCGTGATCTGGGTAAACGCGCGATTCAGGCCATCCGCGGTGTTGGTCCACCCGGCGGACCTCATGTTGTTGATATCCTGCCTGATCTCCGTCCTGAATCCGTGCCCGAGCTGGAAGCGATCGGCCGCTCGCGTGGAGAACGAGACGAGACCCATCTGATCGAAGTCGTCCTCGAAGAAGCCCACGAAGTCCTTGGAGGCAGCCTGCAGTTCGTCCCAGGCGCCGTTGATCTCCAGAGACCCCGACTGATCGATAACCAGCACGATGTCCAGCGGCGGTGCGACCGCTGTCGCGGTCGAGGCGACCTGCAGCTCCCGTTTTCCGACCAGCTGCATGAAGAAAGTGCGGACGGGCCTCCGGGCGGTGAGCGAGACGGTCTTCTCTCCATTCGCTGTGGAGCCGAAGTCGACTTCCAAATCCACCCGGTTCACTCCGTCCGCTATTCCGTTGGCCTTCGCCACCGCCGTGGCCTGCTGCTCCGCGACGGTGCGGCCGAGCCTTATGGTGCGGGCACCGGTCAGCGCGGCCGCGTCCACTGCCCTCGACAGTCGAGCGCGGTAGACGTAGGCCCGGCCCGAGTCGAGGGCCAAGCCCGTCATGGCCAGAAGAAACACCATCCCGCCGGCGACGAGAAGCAGGATCGCACCCCGCTCATCGGCGGCAGCACGCGCCAGGCGTCGGAGGGCACTGATTGGGCCGTTTGGACGAGACACGTTGCCGCTCATGGTAGCTCCTATCGGTTCCGGTGTCGTGGACCGGTCGGGCGCGCTAGAAGACAGCCCGGTCGTACAGATCCACCGGGAAGAGCCGCTCGACGATGCGGGGCAGTGGAGTGATGGTTCGATAGTCGTAGAACATCTCGACCGTGTAGTGGGTGGAGCCCTCATCGAGGCCGAGCCCGACCAGCACGTCGACCTGAGTGCCCTCGTCGCCGATCCGGCTCTTGCCCTCCAGGCCGGGAGCGGCGATCTGCTGCAGGACGACGGGAACGCTCCGGTCGACCCGTATGCGGCTGACGATGGCTCCGCCCCGCGCCGGGAGACCAATGTCTGCGGAGTTCTTCAGAACGACCGCGAGAACGGTGTCGAGCCCGGTGCCCCTCGAAGCGATGTTCGCTCCCTCTCGGCTGACCCTCGACATGCTGTGGGACACGCTGATCATCCTGCCGTACTCCACGAGACCGAGCAGGATCAGCAGAAGCAGCGGAAGTACGAGCGCGAACTCGGCCAACGCCTGTCCGCGCCGATCCCAGAGCACGCGATTACGGTTCGAAGGGCTCATTTCGCATCGAGGTGGTTACGGTAAAACTAGTCTCGGGGAGGATCTCCTTAAGTCCTGGCAGCCAGTACTCGTAGCGGAAGCTCGCGCTGACATTCACGACTTCTTCCGGCCCCCCGCCGTCGGACGGGTCGAGCGTAACGTCCTCCACCGCGAGCGCCAGATTGACGGCGTGCCGCTCGAGGATCAGGCGGATGGACTCGGCCCGCTCCAGAGGCTCCCCGGTCTCGGAGTCGAGCTCGAACCGGCCCGTAACGGCGTACCGCGTGGCTTCCGCCACTGCATGCCTGATAGTGAGGCGAGCGTAGAACTGGTGGCCGAACTCGAAGACGGCGAAGAAGAATGTCAGGACCAGCGGCAATACCAGCGCGAACTCAACCAGCCCCGCACCGTGGTCCGCGCGCCACAGTCGGCCGCGATTGCGTCTGACGAGCGCCACACGAGGGCGTGACGCACTCCGCGCCCGGTTCAGCCGGACGCCCCTGGAGGTTTTCCACATCGCCTGTGACCTCCCGAAGGACCCCGTCGATCCCGGCCTTCACATAGCGATGGGCGCAGATTCGCGCGAAAGGACCCGTAGTATACGTGATTCTGGGGTATTTGTAAACCCCCGGCGCCGGAGCGAGCGCCATGAGCCTCGTCACGCCCGCCTGGCCCGGCCGTGCGCCTCAATGCCGAAGCGTGGAAGACCTGACGGCGACCGAGCGGGCGGCCACGATTCCTGGAGCGGGCACTTCGGGTCGTTACGTCTCGCAGTGTCGCGATCCTACTACAGGGGGAAGCCGTGGAAAGAGAACGCGCTCCCTGCCCGAACCGGAGCCGAAGCCTGACAGGGGCGGTCCGCTGGAAGCTAGGGCGCCCCTCCGCTGATTTCCGCGCCGCCCCTTATCACCACACCACCCCGCGCCTGGAGGGACGCCCATCCCGCTGTCCGGCCTGCGTGTCGGCCGTCTCGTTCCTTGGGAAACGCGCGGCTGCGGCTGGTTGGCCCTGACCGCGCACCTCTCTCCGAGCCCTAGCGGGCCGCCAGGGCTTCCTCCAACTCGGTCGCCTGGGCGCCCTGAGCCCGATTCTCTTCCTCCACGATGCAGCCGTCGAAGAGGTGGATCGTGCGCTGGGCGTACCTCGAGTAGCGGGGATCGTGGGTGACCATGAGGATGGTCGATCCCTCTGCGTGAAGCTCCCTGAGGAGGTTCATGACGGCCTCGCCGTTGGTCGAGTCGAGGTTCCCGGTCGGCTCGTCGGCCAGCAGGATCAGCGGATCGCCCACCACGGCCCGGGCCGCTGCCACCCGCTGCTGCTGCCCGCCCGAGAGCTGCGACGGGTAGTGGTCCATGCGGTGGCTCATGCCGACCCGCTCCAGGGCCCGGTGAACCCGCTCCTTGCGCTCGCCCGCCGGCATGCCCCGGTAGGTGAGCGGGAGCTCGACGTTCTCGTAGACGGTGAGATCGCCGATCAGGTTGAAGGCCTGGAAGATGAACCCGATGTGTCGGTTGCGGACCCTAGCCCGCTCGCTGGCGGAGAGACCGGAGACGGGCTCGCCATCCAGCCAGTAGCCGCCCTCACTGGGCGTGTCCAGCAGGCCGACCAGCGACAGGAGCGTCGACTTGCCGCAGCCCGACGGCCCCATCACCTCCACGAACTCCCCGTCCTCGATCTCCAGATGGACGTCCGAGAGCGCATGGGTCTCCATCTCGTCGGTGTAGAAGACCTTCCTCATCCCCTCCATCCGGATCAGCGGCGTGCCGTTCCCATTCTCCATCTCGCTCCGCTCCTCTGCTCTGGCCGCCGTGGCCGTAACGTGGCTCGTCCTATGTTGGACCGCTCACGGACCGATTTGGTTGGCATGGCCCGCGGCCGGTCTCTACGAGATCGACGATACCCCGTACGCAGCCGTACGCTGGAAGGTTTCGCCGATCGTCGACCCTTCCCGTACTCCATTGTTTGGGCAATAATGGATCTGTCGCCGGCGCGTTGGCGCCGGAAGGGAGGTATACGAAGATGACAGGTCAGGGGGCGCTCGCAGCACTTGTCCTTGCAGGCCTTACCCTGACGCCTGCTCCGATCGCGGCTCAGGAAGGGGACCAGGAATCGCCGGTGCTGGAAGTCGGCCAGATGGCGCCGGACATCGAGCTCACAGGCGCCACGAGGTTCGGGGTTTTGCGCGATCCGGTCCGGCTCCGCGACTTCCGCGGTCAGACCATCGTTTTGGCGTTCTTCTTCAAGGCGCGGACCCCGGGGTGAACGATCCAGATGGAAGCGTACCGTGACCAGTACGCAAGTCTGTTTCGTGGCGGCCGCGATATCGTACTCCTGGCCGTGAGCACCGACGCCGCAGAGGATCTTCACGACTGGGCCCGTGACGCCGAATTTCCGTTCCTTTTCGGGAGCGATCCTGGCTCCCAGGCAGGCCGGGCTTACGGCGCGTATCGGGATCTCGGAGGTGGCCGTTACAGCAACAACCGCACCCTGTTCATCATCGACGAGGACGGCAGGATCGCCTGGCGTGCCGTGCCGTTCCGAGAGGTCGATCCCACGGCGTACGAGGAGCTGGCCGCGGCGATCGACGAGATCGCGCCGGTGCGCCCCATGAACTGAACGGGCGGGACGCTGGCGAACCGGCTCACTCAGGTCCGGCTGGCTGGTCGATCGGTATTGTCCCTGCTACTCCTTCGGGGTCGCTCCTGGTCCGCCACGCCCGCCTCCAGTACGCTCCGAATCGCGGCCTCGATGTCCTGGTCACGTCCGAGGCCGGTGTACGCGACCCTGCCGCTCGCATCGAGGATCACGACGTACGAGGTGGCCGGTGTCGCAAACGCCCGAACGGCCTCCCCGCGGTCATCCCAAAGCGTGGGATAAGGGACGGGGTGATTCTCGAGGTGTCCCCGCACGCGCCTCTCCGACTACCCCACCGCCACCGCGATCGCGAAGAACCGGACCTGGTCTCCGTACCGCTCGTGTGCCTCGAGCAACCTGGGATGAAGGGCCTCGCAGTTCTCGCACCAGGTGGCCCAGAATTCCAGTAGCACGGGCCCGTGACCGAAGTAGTCCGCCAGGTCGACCTCCCCGCCGCCAACGTCGCTCAGCGTGAGACCTTCGGGTGTGCCGCCACGCGCGATCCCAATGCGCGCTTCCTGTGCGGCAGCGCCCCCCGGGACGCCCACCGAGACCGAGCCCAGAAACAGGCCCGCTATTACCATCCGCCTTACGTTGAACATTCCAGTATCCCTCACCAGGCGAGCCACGCCTGGTACACGTAGTAAGCCGACATGGCGAGAAGCAGAACACCGGCTCCTCGCTTCACCCACAGGGACCAGGCTCCCGCATTCGGGAAGCGCCGGGTCGCTCCGGCCGACACCCCCACAACGAACAGCAACGCTGTCATGCCGAGGGCGAACACGAACAGGTAGAGAAAGCCAAGACCGGCGCTGCCGGTCGTGGACACCCAGGTGAGAACGGCCGCGAACGCCGGCGCGCCGCACGGCGCTGCTACGAGACCGGATGAGGCGCCGAGCAGGAACACCGCCGGATAGGATCCACCACCCAGACTCCCCGCCCAGCGGACGAGGCGCTCGGGAGCTGCCACCGGGACCACGTCGAGCAGTGCCAAACCGAACAGGGCGAGGAGAGCCGCGATCAGCAGCCTTGCCCACATGCTCGAGGCGAGCGCGCCGAACAGCTGTCCGGCGAGTCCGGCGATCAGTCCGGCTACGGCGTAGAGCAAGGCGAGGCCGGCGACGTAGGCAAGCGTGAGTCCGACGACCCGCGCGCGGGGCGCATCCTCGCCGGCGGAGCCCGAAATGACTCCGGCCGTAATCGGGATCATCGGATAGATGCAAGGGGTGAGGCTCGTGAGAACGCCCGCCCCGAACAGGACGAACACTGCCTCCACGGGCTCGCTGCTCAACCTGTCGCCCAGTCCAATCTGAAGTGCCCCGAGAATCCACACTTAGCCGGGTCCCTGCAACGTAAGTCGCCGCCTCCCACACGGAGACGGGATGCCGTGTGCCGTTCCGCATTCGAGAACGAAGCCCGGTCGGGGCCGGTTCCTGCGGGGTGCGAGCGCGTATGGGGTCTGCCCGCCATGCCGAGCAGACGCTAGCCGACGGGCTCCGGCTCGCGGACCGGCTCGACGAGGATGTCCCTGGCGATCTCGCCGTCGAGGGCGAGCTCCGTCTCGCCCACCTGGATCACGCAGGCCGGTTGCTGCTGGATGACTGCGATCTGCGCGCCGGGTCCCAGCCCGAACACCGTGAGCGTCCGATGCCTGTCCGTGGCGGTGGGGCCCAGGCACAGCACCGTGGCCCGCTCGCCCGGCGCCAGCTCACCGGCCGTCCGTACGCCCTCCGGGAGCGTCGGCGCCATCGGTAGCCTCCGGCGGAAGACCCGCTTGAACCAGGAGACCGCCCTGGGGGTCTCCGGGAACTCGTATTCGCAGCTCGGGCACCGGATCAGATGGCACAGAGCGCCCAGGGGGCACCCGTGCGCACACAGAGTGTCCGTGCGGGAGAACTCCAACCCGCACATGGGGCAGGTCAGAAACTCTGAAACCATCGACCCACGTGATTCAAGATACCGCCGATCAGGATCGCAAAGGGGAATATGAAGGCGACCATCCCCGCCGCCACCCTCTTGCCGTGCTCTCTTGCTATCATCAGCAACGTGGCGAAGCAGGGCATGAACAGAGTGATGGTCACCATGCCGACCAGGATCTGGTGTGAAGTCAGAATCGGCGACGCGCCGATCGCCGCATCCAGGATGTAGACGGCCCCGAAATCGCGGCGCATGAATCCCACCAGCAGCGCATTCGACATCTCGGCCGGCAGCCCGAGCCATCCGGTGACGAGGGGCTGGGCGGCTGTCGAGATGGCCTGAAGGAGATCGAGGCGGTCCATGAGGAAGAGCACCGCCGTTCCGACAACGAAGACGGGGATCACCTCTCGGAGATACCAGTCGAGACGGCTCGCGGTCTTGGTCAGCACGTTGGAGATCTGGGGTCGCCGCATGGGGGGGATCTCCAGGATGAACTCGCTCGTCTCACCCGGGAGAACACGGGCCGTCAGCCATCCGACCAGGAGGATCACTCCCAGGATAAGGACCATCCACACCAGCGCCCCTGTAGGCGAGAGGGCGGCCATCAGCGCCAGGAGTACACCCAGCTGAGCGGAGCAGGGAACCGCCAGCGCCAGCAGCATGGTCGTTACGATGCGCTCCTTCCGTGTCTGAAGGATCCGTGTCGTCATCGTGGCCATGGTGGCGCAGCCCAGCCCGAGCAGCATGGGAAGCACGGCCTTTCCGTTCAGCCCGATGCTGCGGAATGCCCGGTTGAGCATGATCGCCATACGCGAGAAATAGCCCGAATCCTCCAGGATGCTGAACACGAAGAAGAAGACGGTAACGATCGGAAGGACGATGGCCAGCGCGTAGCTCAGCGCCATCGTGATGGCGCCGTACGGACCGACGAGGAAGTCGTGGATGAACTGCCGGACCTCCTGGCCGAATGTGAGACCTGAGCCTTCGGGTACCGAGTACGACGGCTGGATTGCCTCCCGATTCAGCTCCAGCAGGCCGAGATCGTGGGCCGGCGACAGCGGCAGAGAGAAGACATACGGCACGAGTTCCGTATCGTGCGCATGGGGGAAGGGAAGCACAGCGTCGGTGGCTCGTATCGCCGCCGGGCTTATCCGCTGCTGGAAACCAGCTATTTCCAGGGCGTCCACGAGTGTGCCCGCGCCGAAGAGCCCGACCAGCCAGAAGACCGTCAGCAGAACGGCGGCCAAGAACGCCATTCCCTTCAACGGATGCATGGCCCAGAACCCGAGGCGGACCCGTAGTGAGGCGCCAGCGGGCCTGGAGATCGAGTAGGTCTCCGCCAGAATCTCGTTCGCGCTCGCGAGCCGGTCCCTACCGCTCCCGAAGCCATTGCGGATCGCGCCCTCGGCGTCGGCCATCGCCGGTACTCCAGTCGGCTCGAGAACGGTTGGAACTCGCGCCAGGGGAATGGCTTCTACGAGCTGCTCGGTACCTTGGTTGCGCGGTGCGACTGTGGCCACGACCGGTACGCCCAGGATCTCGCTCAACCTGCCGACATCGATGTGACCGCCGCGTTCTTCCAGTTCGTCGAACATGTTGAGGACGAGGACCATGGGCCGCCTGAGCTCGGCCAGCTGGAGGGTCAGTAGGAGGGCCCGCCGCAGGTTCTTCGCGTCGGCGATTTGTACTACGGTGGCGTCTTCGTGCTCGTCGAGCAGGCTTCGTGTGACCAGAGCCTCGTCGCTCCGGGGCGAGAGATCGTTGAGGCCGGGCGTGTCGATGATCTCCCTTTCGCGCCCGTTGAACCGCGCCTGCGCGCGCACCACTTCCACCGTGGTGCCGGGGTAGTTGGACACGGTCACGTACCGTCGCGTCAGGTTTCTGAACAGCAGGCTCTTACCGACGTTCGGATTGCCCACGAGGACGGCAGAGCAATCGACGGCGGGTGCCTCGACAGTCGTCGTCACGGCTTCTTCAGGCTTCCGGTTCGATTGTATTGAGAATCAATCTCGTCTACCGAAGAAGCAAAAGCAATCTCGCTTGCCCGGGCGGCATTCGGTGCTGTCGACCGGCCGGTGCGACGGCTCATCCACCGCGTCCGTGGGTAAGAAGCTCCAACCCCCCGATTCGAGGCTCACCCACTACGGAGGCCGGCTGCCATGAAGCGGACGACCGAACTCTCCGCTCCGATCCTCGCACTGGCGCTGCTGGCCGCTGCCTGCACCGCCTGCGGCCCGCCCTCGTCCGCCGGTGCCGGGGAACCGCCGGACCAGGCGAAGGGTGCGCCCGTAGCCGCCGCGAGCATAGTCGACACGATAGTGCTTCCGGAGCCGTCCCTGCGAGGCGGCACGTCGGTGGAGGAGGCGCTGGCTGGTCGGCGCTCTACACGTAGTTTCGCCGACCGCGCGCTGACCCAGATCGAGCTCGGCCAGCTTCTCTGGGCGGCTCAGGGAATCACCCGGGAAGGTAGACTTAGGACGGCCCCCTCCGCAGGCGCTCTCTATCCGCTGGAACTCTATGTCGCCACCGCCGAGGGTCTGTTCCATTACTCGCCCTCGGCCCACCGGTTGGTCAGGGTCGTTTCCGATGATGTCCGGCCCGACCTGAAGGCCGGTGCGTACGGCCAGGCGGTACTCGAAACGGCCCCGGCCGTCCTGATTATCGCCGGCGTTTTCGAGCGGACCGCTGCGAAGTACGGCGACCTGGCGCCCCGGTTCGTTCACATGGAGGTCGGCCACGCGGCGCAGAACGCACTCCTGCAGGCCGTGGCCATGGGCCTGGGTGGCGTGCCCGTGGGCGGATTCCGCGACGAGAGGGTGAAGACCGCCCTTCCGATTCCGGCAGACCAGGCGCCCCTCTACCTGGTGGCTGTCGGCGAACCTCGGGAGTAGGGCCCCGCGGGCCACGCGTACACGTAGCGTCGGAACAGCGTAGCGGCGCGGACGACCATCAGCGTGACGATCCCCCACCAAACGCCGGTCAGCCCCCAACCCATGGGCAGCACCGCCAGTAGCACCGCGGCCGCGCACACAGCCGAGAGCGCCATCTGCCGAGCCAGGAAGCGGAAGTCTTCCGCCCCGAGGAAGGCGCCGTCCCATACGAATACGACCGCGTTCAGCGGCTGCATGCCGACGACGAACGGATAGACCGACAGGACCACGGCGATTACCGCGGGCTCGTCGGTGAACAGGCGCGGGAGCACCGGCGCAAGCGCCAGAAAAAAGGCGCCCAGGACAAACCCCGCCGCGCCGCCCCACACAAGAAGACGGTTCGCGGCACCTCGGGCCGCACTCGAATCCCCCATCCCGCGGTAGCGCGCGACCATGGCCTGCGCCGCCACCGCCAGCGCGTCGACGATCATGGCCAGCAGCAGCCAGATCTGTGTCGCCACTTGGTGGGCTGCCACCTCCACCGTACCGACCCGGGCGGCCACGGCCGTGGCGAGTGTCATGATTCCGATGAGCGCCAGGGTCCGGGCCGCGAGCTCTCCGCCCACCCGAAGGAAGGGAAGTAGCTCGGAAGGGCGAGGTCTGCGGGGGCGGATACCGAGCCGCTCGCGCCGCCGCCGAAGCAGCAGGTCCACGAACCACGCGGCCCCCGCCCACTGCGCTGTCACAGTCGCGACCGCCGCCCCCTCCAGTCCCCAACCAAGCCCGAAGATCAGCAGGGGATCGAGGACCAGGTTGACGAGGTTGAGCCCCAGGGTGACGATGAGCGGAGTCCGGGTGTCGTGGTAGCCACGGAAGGCACCGTGTCCGGCCGTTACCAGCAGGACTGCCGGGCCGGCCAATGCCCGGATTCGGAGGTAGGAGAGAGCCGGTTCTCGCAGGTCGGGTCCGGCTCCCATCACCGTGACGATGGGAACCGCGAAGACCTCCAGAAGGACGGTCGCTGAGAGGCCGACGAGCACGGCCACGGTGAGCGCCTGGACGACAACGTCGCCCGCGGCTTCCCGATCACTCCTGCCCAACTCCCTCGCCACCAGCGGCGTGGTGCCATAGGCGAGGAAGTTGAACACGACGAAGGCGAGGGCGAAAACCGAGGCGTTCACGCCCAGGGCGGCCAGCGGTACCACCCCGAGGCGGCCCACGAAGACCGTGTCGACCATCGAGACCAGGGGGTCGGCGGCCAGCGCTCCGAGTGCGGGAAGCGCCAGCCGGAGGATCTCGCGGTCCAGATTCGTCGGAAATCTCGCCATCGTCATCGGACAGAAACGCCGGTGTCGGACCGGACGTCAACCCTGGGGCAGTCCCGGGTGTCCATCCAACGGGAGGGTGTGCTGTGCGGGCTGCCTCGCGACTGCCGCGGCGTGGCTTTCACTGACAGGTGATAAGGGAACCAAGGAGAAGAAGCGATGAGATCTCCCGCAAGATTCGGCCGTTCCTTCCTCGTTTTCGCACTCGTGACGGCACTCGGCTGGAACCCGGCCGCGGGCCAGGAGCGGGTCATCACCGATGACGAGTGGTGCAAGGATGAGGGTCGGCGAGATCACGAGACCGTCTGCGAGGTCCGCGAGAGGACGCTGGAGGCCGGGCGGCCGATAGACGTCGATGCCAGCCCCAACGGCGGCATCAAGGTCGAAGCATGGGACCGCAGCGACGTTCAGCTCAGGGCCAAGGTGGTCGCCTGGGCCGATGAGGCGTCGGGGGCCCGTGGCGTCGCGGACGAGATCGAGGTGGCGGTGGACGGCGCCAAGATCAGGTCCGAAGGCCCCAAGCAGAAGAACGACAGGGGATGGTCTGTGAGCTTTCGCCTCATGGTGCCGAGAAGCAGCGATCTGAAGCTAAGGAGCACCAACGGCGGAATCGGCATCCATGGGGTGAGCGGCGACCTGGAGTTCCGCACTACGAACGGCGGTCTCCACCTGACAGCGCTCGCAGGCAACGTGCACGGCTCGACGACGAACGGTGGCCTCCACATCGAGCTGGCCGGGAAGGGCTGGGAGGGCGACGGCCTCGACGTGGCGACGACCAACGGCGGCGTGAAGATGTCGATTCCAGACGGCTACTCGGCTCACCTAGAGACGGGGACGGTGAACGGTGGGCTGCACATCGACTTCCCGATCACGGTGCAGGGCCGGATCGACCGCAAGCTCTCGACCGACCTGGGCGAAGGCGGGAAGACGATACGCGCATTCACGACGAATGGCGGTGTGACGATATCGAAGTCCTGACGGCGCGCTGGCCTCGGGCCCGAGCCGTGGAGTGGCGAAATGCCGGGCACCGCGACAGAAAGCGGCAGGGCTCCCTCAGGGGCACCGCGCGTGCCACTGCGCCTGGGCTTCTCCACCCCGGCTGGCGGCCGCCCGGATGGGCTGTCCAGCGGCCAAGTACGTTACCAGTATCTATCTTTCCGGTAAGTAGTTAGGGTGGATCGCGCCGCACCTCCCGAGGATCCGAGTCGGCACCGTCGCCGCGCTGGCACGAGCCCCGGTCCGGGGGTTGGTGCACCTCTTGCGCCCCTTGCGGGGCACTGAGGTGGGACGCCCCCGGGCTGCACGCGGGAGCACTATTAAGGGACCTTAGCCGGCCTGTGCCCCGGCGGGTGTCCCCCCTCGATGCACCCGCCAGATGTGCCTTCACGCTCAAGAGACCACCGAGGCGCCGTCCTGCCTATACGGACGCTGTCCTCTTGAACTCGGCTCCGATGCGCCCCTCTTGGCAGGCGGGCGATGCGATGAAGTCGGCCGCGCGCTTCGCCTGGATTGTCAGAGCCTCCGACAGGCTGGCTCCGCATGCGTCCTGTATGCACGCCACTATCGCCTGCCTCGCAGCCTCGGACGCCGGAGTATCGGCAGCCGGAAGTTCTCTAACGTCGCTCGGTATTCCATCCAGGGCGCCCCGCTCCAGCGAACGTTCCGGGAGCCGGTGGTCGCCGTCGGTGACAACCTTCCAGGCCTCCTGTAGGGCCAGATCCATGGGTCCGGCATAGTCGACCAGCCAGCCCACGGCGTCTTTGGCCCTGACCGGCCGCCCGGTCAGCAGGAGCTGCAGGAGCCTGGGCCAGTGCTCCGGCCGGTTCTTGCGGAACGGCCAATGACACCCTTCCATGCCGGGTATGACGGGCAGGGTAACCTCTGGAAGCCCCAGCTCCACCTCTTCCTCTGCCAGCAGGTACCGGCAGTGCATGAGCAGCTCGAGCAAACCACCCAAGCACCGCTTACCGCCCACGAATCCCACCGAGACCTTGAACTCTTCGTCAAGTCGGCGGGCCGTGCGAGACCATTCACTCGAGATCCGGAAACCCACGTCCGGATCCTCGAGCGCAGGGAAGAACTCGCTCGTGTCGGCACCGACCATCTGTGTGGACAGGTGGTAATCGCCTGTGACGATCACCCTTTCGATCCCCTCGGCCTTGAGCCAGTCCAGAGCCCTGTTGAGTTCCTGGTTGACCTCGTGGCTGTAGCTCTCCCGGTTCAGGGTCACGATGCCGACTTCGCCATCGTGCTCGGCGTTGACATAGAGCTGCTGCCAGTCCGGTTCCTCTATCCGTCCGAAAGCGTCCGGAAACCAGCTGCCCTCGGCGGCTTCCGGGTGGACCCGGTGATAGTCTTCTACCGTCCGGATCGCCGCGTCGGCGCCCACGTCGCGGATCACGGCCAGAATGCCGCGGCGGAACTGGGCGCATTGCTCTCCAATTGCGTTGATATGGGAGAGATGACCTCGATCCTCGTGGACCATCAGGCTCGCCATCTGGAAGAGAGGTCCCAGGATCCAAGTCCGGAACTCTTCATCCCCGGCGGCGTCCAGCTTCCAGTCGACGAGTGGTCTGAAATGATCGGGCGGATACCAGGTTTCCCCCGTTTCCTTGTGCGCCACGAGCTTGGGAGTCGGCCGGAAAAGCTCGCCGTACCTCTCACTGAGATGATGGAGACAAGACCAAATGAGATAGTTGGCCGCCTGAGCACCGATCGCATCGCTTGCCCGGAACGGGTTGGGGCCGACCAGCTTGCGTGTGTACTTGTCGATCTTCCAGAGGGGCATGTTGGATGCTTGGTGGTACCTGAGACCCGCGAGGACCGATCCGCAGAACAGCACGTCCAGGACGAAGGACCAGTGATCGCTGACCGGGACGGGTATCAATCCCATCGCCCAGAAGAGCTGGGTGATCGCGGTCGGCTCCGGCTCCACCACCTCCCAGATCTTGTTGATCTCGTGCGGGAAGGCGGGATGGGCGACGCCGACGCCCAGCTCGGAGCTTGGGAAGCCTGAGGTGACGGACCGAATCTCGATCTCCGGGTACGCCTCCCGGAATATCCGGTAATGGGCTCTCTTGACTTCCAGGATCTCCGGAATCGCCTCGAGCAGAAACCGCGGTCGCAGGTTCTCGAGCTCGGCCGGCAGGTGCGTGCCGTCATAGCTGAGCCGCACCACGTTCCCCATGACCCGGTCGGCTCCCTCCCTGCCGAAGGCGGTCACGAGTCCCGGGTAGTGCCTCGCGATGCCGTCTGGTGCGGAGGGGAAGTCCAGGGCGACGACGGGCACGTCAAACGAGTGCAGACGGGCCCCGAGCTGCATCGTCTTTCCAGCACCCACGATGCCGGCTGCTCCCGAGATGACCAGGCAGCCCCTGTCGCTCGGGTCTCCGAAGACGCGATCGACCAGCTCGGAAGCGTTGACCGGCATCCGCCCGCGCTGGAAGATCTCGATGACGGACCCCAATCCGATGGTCTGGAGGGTCGGCTCCCTCATTGAAGCTATCATTCTTCTTCTATCTCCCCACGTGACTCGTCTTCCGTCCCTTGACTCCCTACGAAACCTCGAACGCCGCCGCGATACCCACGTCGCCCGCGGCACAGCCGAAGACCAGCGCGTGTCCGCCGCCCAACTCGACCGTTTCCTCCAGCGCCTCGATCAGGATCCGCGTTAGGGTCGGCCCCTGAGGATGCCCCCACACCAGCGAGCTGCCCGTCCGGTTCATGTTCCGCCAGTCGTAGCCCAGCACCTTCGAAAAGACGACATCGTTGACTGCAAACGGATTGTGGTTCTTTACGACGACCATGTCGTCCATGGTCAATCGGCACTTCTCCAACAGCTTCTGCACCGCGAAGGCCGGAGCCTCGGGCATCTGACGCAGGTGTCGAGCTCCCGCATGGCCCTGAGCCCGCCCATCGTCACGCGGCGCACACCGACGTCGCTGTCGATGCGACCGAGGGGACGCCCCTGGACGTTCAGCAGGTCGAGAGGAACCAGGACGCGATCGAGGAACCCGCTGCTCTTCGCCTCGAAGTACTGCTCGTAACGATGGAACGCTGCCTCGTCCACCTCGATCCGGTCCGTCCGGTACTTGCGGGCCGTGATGCCCGCCGCGGCGATCATGGCGTTACCGGTCGCCGGATCGAACCCGAAATTGTCCCAGACGTCGCTGATGGGCAGCGTCCGCTGGTGGGCACGGCGCTCCGGGAAGACACCGACCGGGGAATCGCTCGTCCGATCGAACGTCAGGACGCCAACGACGTCGGAGGAGCCGGCCTGGACCTCCGCGCCACCCTGCAGCACCGCCTGCAGGCCCGTGGCGCAGGCCTGTTCGACGTGGTAGCCCGGTAGCCGCTTACCCAGGCAACTTGCCACCAGTGGCGCGTTCCAGAACTTCCAGTGCCAGGGAATGGTCGATCCAATTACCAGATAGTCGAGCTCGTCCTTCGAAACCCGCCTGAGGCCGAGGATCCTGTTCATCGACTCCCCAGCGAACTGGCCGATGTTGACCTCCGCGAGGGCCGACGTCTGCCAGGCGGGGAAGTAGCTGCTTCCCCAGGTCCCGTAAGGGATTCTGGTCCTCGGAAGGATTCCGTTCTCCGCTGTCATCATCTACTCCTGGTCACCGCGTGGTCGGCACATGACTGTGTGTTCGCCGATTCAGTGAGGTGGTCTGGCCATGGACCGGCCGGGCTTCTGGTGAAAGTGGAACGACTCCTGGCGGGGGGAACCCCTTCGAAGCTAGTGGACACGCAGGACGCGGGCCAGAGCCCCCGAGCCGAACGTCCGACCTCAGCCGGGCTCGACCGAGTCCACGATGCGCTTGACGTCCTCCTCGGTGAGCAGCCGTTCCCCTTTCTTTGCCTCCGCCAGGACCACTTCGACGACTCGCGCGTGATCAGGGAGCCCACGCTGACGCAGGTAATAGAGGACGTTTGAAGCACCCGACATGTGTCCGATCTCGATCTCCTGCAACCGACCCACCCAGCTGGCCGGCACCCCCGAGTAAACCCGGTCTGCGAGCCAGGCCTGGCCCTTTCTCTGTGCCTTCACCACCGCCGCGGCATGGACGCCGGTCGCCGTCCGGAAGGCGTCGCGGCCTACGACGGGCGTATTCGGCGGGATCGGCACGCCGACGGCCTTGGATACGGCCTCTACGTACTCAGGCAGGCAGTTCAGGTCGTCGTCACGCCAGCCCAGAAGCTTCAGGTTGACCAGAATCTGCTCCATCGGCGTGTTGCCTACCCGCTCGCCGACCCCGAGTCCCGTGCCATGGACCCGCGTCGCCCCCGCCTCCAACGCTGCCAGCGTGTTGGCCAGCGACAGCCCCCGGTCCCGATGGCCGTGCCAATCGACGCCGATCTCGTTGCCGACTCCGAGCTCGTCCAGCAGGTCTCGCAACCACCGGACGAGGTTCATCACGGCCCTGGGCACTGCTGCGCCGACCGTGTCACAGAGGCACAACCTTCTGGCCCCCGCTTCGACAGCTGCCGTGAACAGCACCCGCAGGTCATCGGGCGAGGCGCGGACCGTGTCCTCTGTCACGTACATCACGTCGAGGCCCTCCCCGACCGCGAACTCCACTGCCTCGCGCGTGCACCGCAGGATGTAATCGCGATCCCACTCTTCGGCGTACTGCCGAATCGGACTGCTCCCGATGAACACACATGCTTCGATGGGCACGCCGGTACGTTGGACGGCCTCCGCGATAGGTCGGATATCCACCTCCAGGGTTCTTGCCGCGCAGTTCGCCCTGATCCTCAGCCCAGCTTCGGCGATCTCCCGGCACAGCCGTTCCACCGCCTCCCGCTGGCGAGGACCCGCTCCTGGCAGTCCGACGTCGGCTGTCTCGATCCCCAGGCCGTCCATGAGGTGAAGGATGCGGATCTTGTCCGCCAGCGGAGGGTCCACGACGGAAGGACTCTGAAGGCCGTCGCGCAGTGTCTCGTCGTCCAGCATGGCCTCGGCAGGCCGGGGCGCCTCATGCCCAGCGGGACTGGACCAGTCGTGGATGAGCTGCTCTTTCGGGGGAACCTCCACGTTCGCCTCCGTCGGAATCGAACCCGATCGAAGCTCCAGACAGGAAGATGCTCCGGCGTTGCCGGCGACACCAGAATCCTCGGCACGGTCTCGATCCGCCGCTCGCCGTTGGCCGGCCACGTTTCCCCCGCTAATGTCCTGCTCTGGGAGCGGGGCTTGGATACACGATGCCGGACTCTGGAAATCGAGGCTTTGCCGGCCGGCATCCTACACTCAGCGAATACAGCGAGGATGGAAGCTCATGCGATCATACAACATAGGCCTGATTCCGGGTGACGGAATCGGGCCGGAGGTGCTTCGGGAGGGGGTGAGGGCTCTCGAGGCGATCTCGACGATCGGCGCCTTCGAGTGCGAGCTCATCGAGTATCCGTACGGCGGCGAGCACTACCTGAGGACGAAGGAGCTCGTGCCCGACTCTGTCATCGACGAGTGGCGCCAGCTGGATGCGATCCTGCTGGGCGCGATCGGACACCCGGATGTCGAGCCCGGTCTGGTCGAGCGCGCGGTGATCCTCGGGCTGCGCTTCGGGCTGGACCTGTACGTGAACCTGCGCCCGATCAAGCTGTACTCGGCGCACCTGTGTCCGCTGAAGGACAAGGAGCCCGCCGACATCGACTTCGTCGTGGTTCGTGAGAACACGGAGGGGATGTACTCGCAGATCGGGGGACACCTGAAGATCGGGTCACCGAACGAGGTGGCGATCGTGAACGGCGTCTACACGTGGAATGGCTGCGAGCGGGCCGTGCGCTACGCCTTCGAGTACGCTCGCCGGAGGGCTGCCGGCAGAGGAGGAGACCCGGCTGCCCGAGTGACCCTTGTGGACAAGGCGAATGCCATCCGCCCGCACGACATATGGGCTCGAGCTTATGCTCAGGTGGCGGCCGAGTTCTCCGAGGTCGAGACGGATCACGCCTACGTGGACGCTTGCTGCATGTGGATGATAAAGAACCCCGAGTGGTTCGACGTCATCGTGACGACCAACCTCTTCGGCGACATCATCACCGATCTGGGTGCGATGCTCCAGGGAGGAATGGGGATCGCGGCGTCGGGGAACATCCATCCCGGGAAGACCTCCATGTTCGAGCCCATCCACGGCTCCGCCCCCAAACATGCTGGAAGGAACGTCGCATGTCCGCTCGGAGCCATCGGGGCGGTGGGCATGATGCTCGACCACATCGGGGAGACGGAATCCGCGAGCGGGGTCGAAGGGGCGGTGGCGGATCTTCTCCGCAGCGGAGCGGTCCCCTCGGCGGACGCCCGCAGCGGGATCACGACCTCCGTGATGGGCGACATGATCGTCAGTCGCCTGATGGAGAAGTGAGTAAGCTGCTGGGGTGCGCGCTTCCGCAGCTCCCGGAGGAGACCCGATTAGCGGCGACTCGGCTTGCGGACGTATACCGTCTTGAACCCCAGCAGGCGCGCCAGCCGGCAGTGCTCGCAATCCTCGTGCAGATCAGCCGGTCCGACTGGATCGAGGAACACTTCGTAGCCCATCCCGGTGAACAGTTCCAGCGCCTCCTGTGCCCGCTGTGCGTCGGCAACGAACCGGCGCTCCCAGCCCTCGGCCAGAAGCCGGGGGTCACCCTCCTCTCGCGGTCCATGTCTAGGATCGGCACTCACCGTCCCGTTCACCCCCGCGCGCCGGACCGCGTGCTGGCCTGTTCTTCCCTCGACCGCTTCTCGACTCGTTGGTGGCCCAGGAGCGCGGCTCCCAGGGCCGAGGTGAACTGCACCAGCTCTCCTTCCGGCACATTGACCTCTGCCCCGAGCTGCTCCCGCACTACGCCGACCATGCGGTCGAACCGGAGGATACCGCCGATGAGAGTAAACTCCGGCTCCATCCGGACCCGCCTCATCAGCTGGACGGAGCGGCCGACGAGCGAGATGATGGCACCATGCATGATGTCCGCCGGGGCCGCACCCTGCGAGAGGTGGTTGATCACCTCCGATTCGGCGAAGACCGCACAAACACCGGAGATGGGAACGGGCTCCTTCGCCGTCGCCACCAGGGGGCCGATCTCCTCCGTCCCGTAGCCCAGATAGCGCGCCGTCTTCTCCAGGAACGCCCCCGTGCCGGCGGCGCACTTGTCGTTCAGCCGAAACGACCTCACCTTGGCACGCTCGTCCAGACGGCTCGCCTTCATCGTCTGTCCGCCAACGTCGAGCACGGTCCGGGTCTCCGGAAAGAAGAACGTCGTGCCCCGCGCGGCCGCCGTGAGGTCAGTCACCTGTACGTCGCTGATCTGTACCTGATGGCGGCCAAAACCGGTAGCCACCGTGTAGCGTATCTCGTCGGGCGACAGTCCCGCCTCCTTCACGGCATTCGCGACACAGCCCTGCGCTACCTCGGCCAGTTTGAAGCCGGTCGGTTCGATGGAGCGGCCGACGATACCGCGCTCCTCATCGAGCACGATCGCCTTGGTGTACGTTGACCCGACGTCGACACCGGCAGTGTAGATCATCCTGCCGCCCGAGCCCCGCCGTGCGGCAGGCGGCTCGCCAGGATGTAATCGAGGGCGAACAGAGCCGCCCCTACGGCTCCCATGTAGTGCGACTCCTCGCTCACGTTCACCTCCAGCTCCAGACTCTGGTTGAGGCTCGCGATCATGGCCACATTGCGGGCCACACCGCCGGTGAACGTCACCTCCTCCTCGATCCCGACCCGACGTAAGAGGCCGGAGGACCTCCTCGCGATAGAGTGGTGCACCCCGAGCAGGATGTCATCGATCTTCTTTCCCTTGCCCAGCCAGGAGAGTACTTCCGACTCCGCGAAGACCGTACAGGTGGTGCTGATCTTAACGGGCCGCTCACCCCGGAGTGCGGTCGGCCCCAGCTCCTCGAGCGGGATGTCCAGAGCCCGTGAGGCGGCACCGAGAAACCGCCCCGTGCCGGCTGCGCACTTGTCGTTCATGCAGAAGTCGAGAATCTCTCCCGTCGGGGCGACCCGAATGGCTTTCGTGTCCTGTCCCCCCATGTCCACCACCGTCCGCGTGGCGGGGAACATGTGTACGGCGCCCCTCCCGTGGCAGCTGATCTCCGTTACCTGCGTGTTGCCGAAGGTGACCTTGTAGCGGCCGTAACCTGTGCCGACCACGTACTCCACCTCCTCTTCCTGAACCTTCCCCGCCTCGACCGCCTGCTGGAAGGCGCTCTCGGCTGCCCGCATTACGTTGGCCCCAGTATCGGTCAGCGCTCGCGCCACGATCTGTCCGCCCTCGTCGAGGATCACCGCCTTCGTCTGCGTGGAACCGACGTCTACGCCCGCTGCATACGCCATGGCTGCTCCCTAAGCCGGAGATCCTTCCGGGCCGACTCTCGCCCGCTGCCTTCGCGAGGCCAACCCCTCGAAGAACGCGTCGACCCGGTTCTTGAGCTGGGCCTCCGAAACGACCCGCCGATCCATCATGTCGGACTCGATGAACAGGGTCGCCACATCACAGGCTTCCATGAGCGCCCGCCGGTTGTCTGCGAGTCCCGTGGAGACGGTTCGGCAACTCTTGATGGGGTGATATACGACCCCGTCGGCGCCGTAGGCGGCGATCATGTCCGCTAGGATGTGCGTCTGGAAGAACATGCTGTCCATCGCCTCGCGAACGCTGATGAGAAGTCCCTCCGCGAGGCTCTCGAGGGGACGCTCCAGATCGTACTGGAAGCCGACGTTCGAGCCGCCGGACGCGAACCAGAGGTACGTCGAAGCGACGAACGTGCCGCCCAGCTCGGTGAAGAGCTCGTTGAACCGCCGGAAGATCGGATAACACGGAACGCCCACGAAGATCAGCCGGTACAGCTCTTCGGTGAGAGTCCCGATGCCGTGGGCGGCCTTGTGCTCCATCTCCTCCACCAGATCCTCGAAGTATGCGGCTCCCTCCTCCGAGCCGCGCAGAGCGTTGGAGACCCCCAGGTAGATCGTTCCGTCCGACAGGGCGCTGAACAGCGAGGGCCGGTTCCTGTTGAGTTCCAGCACCCGCTTCCAGCCGCGATGCATGACGTTCGCGTGCTGGAGGTTCTCGCGCAGCCGGTCTTGGTCGAACCTCACCTCCGTTACCCGTTCCAGGAGTGGAATGAGCTCCCGAAGCTGCTCGGTCACGTACAGGAGGTCGTTCTCGAAAGCGGGGTCGTCCCGCGCCGGTACCTTCGCGGAGGACCGAGATCCCGGAACATCCAGCGTGAAGGTCGGCACGCCGTACATCCGCGCCCAGATCTCGGCCCACTTGATGTAGGTGTTGCAGGCGTTCGTGTTCACGGCGATCGCCGGCCGTGGCACGCGACCCATGGGGTGATCTCCTCCACGCAGCTGCGTCGCCACGTCGGCCTTGACGTATCCGCAGATGTCAGGTGAATACCCGTAGTCCTCGGCCTCGTTCAGGTACTCGTGCGCCACCCGACGCACCGCCATCTGGAGGGAGTTGATCTCCGGGAAGACGATCGGCAGATCGAACACGCGCAGCAGTTCCGCGAGGCTCCCCATGACGAAGACGTACGCGGCCCCACGATCTTCTTCTGCGGCCCGGGTCAGATCCTCGAACCAGAGGCGGAACAGACGGGCTCCCTCCTTGTTGCCGCGTCCCACAATGCCTTCGGAACCGTTCATGACTCCCTCGTTGCCCGTCAATCGAAGAGGAGATTCTCCACGAACGTCTCCAGCTGGATTTCGAGCTGGTCGAAGCTCGTCATGTTCTCCTCGAACTCGCTCACGAAGTACGGAACGTTCTCCAGGTCGAGCGCCCTCGTGTATGCCACCTGCTCCTCCAGACCCGGCTCGCACATCTTCGCAGCGGTGATGATTGCGGCCTGCGCGCTCGCCTCGCGGATGCGGTCCAGCAGCATCTCCTCCTTCGGTTTGCGCAGATCGTGCTGCACGGGGCTGTACGACGAGGTCTCGAGATAGGCGTTGGCCAGGTTGTAGAGAGGATCCCCCTCCGTCGGGACGTCCTCCACGATCCACCGCAGCCCGATGAGCAGGTCGTCGTCCACAACGTAGCAGGAGCGGCCGATGGCCCGTATGAGGTCCAGCGGCGGCTGCTCGCAGAAGCCACCCTCGAACACGACGCGGATCTTGTCCTTCTCCCTGGCGGGCCGCTGGGCGATGAGCCGCAGGGCGGCCCGCAGCAGCTCGTTGTGCTCCTCGCGGGTGATCATGCCTCCCACGGCCACGAGCACGTATGCCTCGTCGGCGGCGATCGTCCACGGGCTGGTGCGCTTGATGCCGTACAGATCCCGGATCAGCCTGCGGTTCTCGTTGAAGACCGCGATCGAGCGGCGCAGTGCCGCGTCACCGATCTTCCGTCCCCCGATATCCTCCAGAGTGCCGCGCA
>JBDGYE010000042.1:0-27817 GCA_039584255.1 Gemmatimonadota bacterium | reverse complement strand
TACCGGTCAGCGAAGCCTGGGCCGGAATCAATGGATATCCGCCGGGCTGCGGAAAGCCGAGACTGCCCAGCACACTGTCGATGAAGCTGGCGAAGCTCGGGAAATCGTATATCTCGCGCAGCTCGTACGACGGGAGCTGAAGGCCCGCTCGTGGGACCCCGCCCAGATCGCTCCTGTCAACCACCGCGAACATGGCGTTCCAGTCTGCGGCGAGCACGTCGAACGAGGTGCCGAACTCGGCTGCTACGGCGTCGCGGGCGTCGGAGGCCGAGTTCACGACCAGCGACCTGGCGCGGGCTGCTTCCGTGCCGGCTGTCTCGAAACGATCCAGCAGGTAACGCAGGAAGGACCACGCCGAGCCCCGCATGCGGAAGGTCTCCGATCCCAGCGGATCCTCCGTCGTGACCAATCCCACCATGCCGTCCGGAATGGCCAGGTAAGTGGCCAGATTGATGAAGTCGTTGCGGTACCAGGTGTTGAACTTGTCCTGGTCCCCCAGGATCTCCGGCTGGCCGAGTCCCGTCCCCGGCGTGTTGCCGACGTCCGCGTGCCCGACGACCTCCTCGGCCAGGTGCGATAGGCCCTCGTTCAGCCACACGTCCATCGGGCCGACCCCGGCGTTGATCCGGCGCCATGCGTTGATGAGGTGCTGGAACTCGTGGGCGACCGTGTTGTCGGTGGTCGTGCGAACGAAACCCTTGCCAATCCCGTCTCCCCCGTCAGCGGTAAAGACGCCGTCGGGGTCCGGAACGAGGAGGTAGAACATCTCCGCGTTGTTCCCACCCGCGAAGCCCAGATCGGCCGAGCAGAAGAACCCCGCGATGAAGCCCTGATTGTAACTGTCCGAGAGGTTGTTGACCCCCGAGCTGTACAGGAGCACGATCCTGTCGCCGTTGACGTCGATGTCTCCCGGTGAGCCGAAGTAGGTCGTGTCGACGGCGTAGATGAGGTCGTCGAAGACCTGGCCGATCTCATCGAACTCTGCCTGCGTGAACGGGTCCGCCGCTTGCAGGGCCGCCGTGTCCTCCACCACCACCGCCCAAGCGCTCACCGTTCGAACCACGGCGGTAACGCTGTCGGGCGCGTTCTCAAACGGTGGGACACTGTTGTCGATGCAGCCCCCGCCGAACTTGAAGTCCAGCGTGTCGCCCACCGACGGCACCGCCGCCAGGCCGAACGCCGGTCCTGCCGGCGTCCGGTACGACGGCAGGATCCGCTTCTCCAGCTCCCGGAGCTGGCTGTCGAAGGCATACTGCCGGGTGCGCCACGCGTTCTCCAGCTGCTCCTGCGGTGCGAGCGCCGCTCTGGCCCCCAACAGACCGAGAGCCGGCGGAGCGACCTGGGAGGAGCCCGCACCCGACCCCGCGACGGCCACCGTCAGGTTGGCCGGATCGTTGGGGTCCTGTGTCAGCGAGTTGACGATCACCTCGTACTCCGCTCCGGCCGTGTGTGCTGGCAGCTGAATGCAGGCAACCCCCGCCGGCGTATCGAAGACCCCGTCCTCTCCCGGCGCCAGGCTCTGGATCGTGGCGCCGGCATCGCCTCCGCAGGCGTGGGCGTTGAGCACCACCGAGCCGAAGCCCGTGCTGGCCGTGATGCCGAAGCGGCCGGCGCCGCTTCCCAGCGTCAGGTCGGTGGAAGCCAGTCCCTGGGCGTTTGTGGTTGCGCTACCCGCCGACAGCGAGGCTCCGGTTCCCTGTTGCTCCGTGATCGAGAACGTGACCTCGATTCCTTCCTCCGGAGCGCCGCCGCCGAGCGTGCGCACCGTCAGCGCCTGTCCCAGGGCCGCGTCGGTGAATCCCACCTGTCCGTTCCCGGAGGCTATCTCGAGGGTGAGACTACCGCCGCCGCTGGCGGTGGCCGTGAAGATCACCGATGACCCGGTGATAGATGCCCGCACCTGGTACGTGCCGGCGCTCTCGCCAAGCGTGAAGGTGATCGAAGTCTGGCCATCGCTACCGGTCGTGGTGCTGGAGGAGCTGAGTTCGGAACCCGCTCCCGCGGCCTGTGCCAGGGCCCAGGTCACCCCGGCGCCACTCGCGGGATTGCCGGACGCGTTGGTCACCCTGACGGTCAATGGCGCCGCGAGGTCGGTGCCCGTCTGCCCCGTCTGGTTGTCGCCACTCACCTTGGCGATGCTGTTGCCACCGCCGTTTTGGGGTCCGGTGCTGTTTCCATCGCAGCCCCCGACCAATGCCGGGAACAGTACGGCCAGTACGGCCAGTCGACCTGTTCTCATTCGGAGCGCTCCGTTCTTCGCTCGTATCGAATCCGTGCACGCGAAAAAGGCAGACCCGCTCCATCACGGGCAAGATCAGTGCCGCCCGAGGCTACGGGGACCCGAATCGGTCCAGGGACCGAGAATCCCCAGCGTCGGCTTGTACTACGCGAACCTCGGGAAGTCCATGACTGGCCGCCAGACCTGCTGTCCGGTGCCGCGATCTGCAACGCCCTCACAGCAGGACCGCGCTAGCCAGCCCGAGCAGGAGGAAAAAGCCCCATAGGTCGGTCAGAGTAGTGACGAAGGGCGATGACGCCACCGCCGGATCCACTCCGATCCGCTCGAGGAAGATCGGGATGAAAGCGCCCGCGAATGAGGCGATGATGAGGCTCCCCCACATGGCGAACAGGACGACCAGCCCGAACAGCGGCGAGGTGTCCGCCAGCACGAGCCCCAGAACCGCGGCCAGCACGCCCATGACCAGACCGTTCACAAGGCCCACCAGCAGCTCCTTCCCGATGACCCCCATGCGCTCGCGCACGGTCTCTTCGGAGAGCGCTATGCGGCGGATCGTGACGGCGAGGGCCTGCGTGCCGGCATTCCCCCCGACACCCGCGATGATGGGCATGGCCACCGCCAGCAGCGTGATCCGCTCGATGGTGGACTGAAAGGCGAACACCACCGAGGCGGCGATGACGGCCGTGATGACGCTGAGGAACAGCCACGGGAGTCGGCTGCGGATCGCGTCGGCCGTGGAGCCGCGGACCTCCTCCTCCTCCGAGACCGCGGCGAAGCGCAGGATGTCCTCCGTCGCCTCCGCCTCGACCACATCGATCACGTCGTCGAAGGTGATCCGCCCTACGAGCCGGCCGAGCGGGTCCACGACGCCGATCGAGGCCATGTTGTAGCGCGACAGCATCTTCCCCACATCCTCCTGGTCCATGTCCACCGGGACGACCGCAGGCGGCTCCTCGACGATCTTGCCGATCGGCGAGGCGGGATCAGCGATCACCAGGTCTTGCAGCGACACCACGCCCCGCATGCGGCCGTCCTGATCCACGACGAAGATCGTGAAGAAGTCGACATCCTCCTGGGCCTGTCGGCGGATCTCCTCGATCGCCTGACCGGCGGTGAAGTGGAACGGCACCGACAGGACCTCCCGGGTCATGATCCCGCCGGCGGACTCCTCCGCGTAATGCAGGAGCTCCTCGATCTCCGCGGCGTCGGTGACCGGCACCGCGGCAAGGACCTGGGCCTGTTCCTCCGGCTCCAGCTCGCCGATCACGTCCGCGGCGTCGTCGTCCGCCATCTCGTGGACGATCTCCGCCGCTCGCTCCGGCTCCAGCTGGAGCAGGATCTCCCCCGGTCGCTCGACCTCCTCCATCTCGGCGAGAGTATCGGCCGCCACGTCGGAGGGTAGATAGCCGACTATCTGGACCCGTCTTTCCTCGTCGAGGTGCTCGATGATGTCGGCGAGGTCGCTGGGATGGAGACTGTCGACGTACGGCCGCAGGGCTTCCTCGTATCCCTTTTCCAGGAGATCCTCGAGACGCGCCAGGATCTGTTGGATCTCGTCGGCCTTGTCGGTCATGAGCTCGTCCCTTCGCTTAGCGCTCCGCGCCGGGAGCGGCTATACCGGCCGAGACCACCATCTTTATGCCGTCTTCGACGCTCATCTCGAGCCGCTGCACCCTACTCCGCGGAACAGCCAGAAGAAAGCCCGAGGTCGGGTTCGGCGCCGTCGGTAGGAAGACGCTGACCGCCGGCTCGCCAATCGCCCGTTCAAACTCGTCGGGGGCGGGGGCTGTCTCGAAGACGAGCGCCCAGGATCCGGGCGAAGGATACTCCATCACCGCGCAGTGGCGGAAGAGCTTCTCTTCCCGGGTGAGGACCGCCTGGAAGACCTGGGACGAGGCACCATACAGTCGCCGGGCCACGGGCACCCGATTCAGCAGAGCCTCCCACGCGCGGAGCAGGCGCCGACCGAGGGCCTTTTGGGAGACCCAACCTACCACGACCAGGATCAGCAGCAGCGCCACCAGTCCGAGGCCCGGAGGCTGAAAACCCGCTATGGGAGGCAGGTGGCGACCGACGATGGGGTCCAGGCGCTGAAACAGCCAGGAGAGAACGAATACGGTAACGCCGATCGGGGCGATAACGATGAGGCCCGTGACGAGATAACGACGCAGGCGTTGCAGTACGTGGGGCATCGGGTGCGGCCTCCGGCTCGAGACGCGGCGGACAGGGTCGACCCCGGAAGCCTAGCCCTCGCCGAGACCCCGCAGCAACTCCTCCTGGAGGCGGAACATCTCCGATTCTTCACGCCCCTCGCCTTCCGGGTGGTCGTGGCCCATAAGGTGGAGCATACCGTGAACGACGAGCCTCAACACTTCCAACTGCAGGGGCAGACCCAGCGCGGCCGCGTTCTTGCCCGCCTCTTCCGGCGAGACATAGACGTCGCCCAGCAACGCTTCGTCATTGCCCAAGTCGAAGGCAATTACGTCCGTGCCTCGGTCGTGGCCGAGGTACTCGTGGTTCAGCGCTTGGATCTCGGAGCCCCGAACGAAGGTTATGGAGAGCTCTCCGCCGCAGGCCTCCTCCGCCGTGTCAAGTGCCGCCTGGGCGGCCCGTCGTACACGCTCCTCGAGCCCTTCCAACTCCGCCCATTCATCGAGCCGGTTCACGTGGATCGAGACGGTCATGGCAGGGGATGGGGAGTTCCGGTCCGGTCAGCCAACCTCGGAGCCCGTCTCCGCTGCCGGCTCACTCCCGGAATCCGTCGGCTCCTCGACCGCACCCGAAGCGGTGCCTGCGCCCGTCTCGTCCGGGAGGTGGATTTCCTCCCGGGCCCGCACCCCGGAGGGGTACTCTATGCGCCGGTGGTACATGCCGATGAGCACGCGTGCGAACTCGACTTTGACCAGATCCAGGTCGCGCATGGTGAGAGGGCTCTGGTCCAGTTGATTCTCGTCCACCCGCGCCGAGACGATCTGCTCGATCGTTCGGCGGATCCGGTCCGGGGTGGGATCCTGGAGTACCCGCGTCGAGGACTCGATCCCGTCGGCGAGCATGACAACGGCCGTCTCTTTGGTCTGCGGCTTCGGACCCGGATAGGCGAAATCGTTGGGATCTAGCTCCAGGTCCGGGTCCTCTGAGCGGGCCTTGTCCAGGAAGTACGCGATGACTGTGGTCCCGTGGTGCTCGCGGATGAAGTCGTGTACCACGGGCGGCAGGCGGTGCTCCGACGCCAGCCGAAGGCCCTCGCGCACGTGGTCGCGGATGATCGCCGCGCTCTTGGCGGGGGGCAGCCTGTCATGCGGGTTCCGACCCTTCGGCTGGTTCTCCACGAAGTATTGAGGGTTCACCATCTTTCCGATGTCGTGGTAGTAGACGCCGGCCCGGGCCAACAAGGGATTGGCGCCGATGGCCGTGCAGGCGGCCTCGGCCAGGTTGGCCACGTTGATGGAGTGCGCGTACGTCCCCGGTGCCTTGCGCGACAGTTCCCGCAGCGCCGAGGCGTTGAGGTCCGAGAGCTCCAGTAGCGTCTGGTCCGTGCTGATACCGGTAATCTTCTCCAGCGCCGGCACCAGGGCACCGATGGCAAGAACGGTGCACAGGGTGGCGCTCACGGCGCCCCAGGCGGCGGTGGAAAGCAGATCCCGAGCCGGCAACGACTGAAGCAGGGTGAGGGCGATTCCGGCCAGGATGTACGCGCCGGTGATCAAGGCAATGAGAACCCAGCTGTGCGAGCGTCGGCGGACGCTCCCCACCGCGAGGGCTCCGGCGGCACCGGCGGCGAGCGTAAGGAACGGGACGTTGATGGCGTTGACGGCCAGCAGCGGACTCGCCGCGCCCAGGAGTCCGGCCGTTATCATTACCGCGATGACGGCCATCAGACCGTCATACAGGGCACCGACCAGGAGCGCCAGCAACGCAATGGGTATCAGCTCTGGAGCGTAGCCGCCCTGTGCCACGATTCCGGCTGCCCCCAGCACCACGACGATGAGCCCCATGATGATCATGTAGCCCCGGACGTCCTGGTATATGGCCGGGCGGAAGAAGAAGAGCAGAACGCCGAACAGGCTCAGGAGCACTCCGGAGTACAGCACCGCGCCGGCGGCTGTCTGCCGCCGTCCGCCGGCCGATGCCCTGCCCTGCCTCGCCAGCTCGGCGTTGTAGGCCCTGAGCCGGACGATGTCCCGGCGGCCCACGATCTCGTGCGCGGAAATGATCCGCTCGCCCTCCAGCACCGCGCCCATGATCGTGTCTACCGCAGCGCGGGCCTGGTCGCGCGCTGCCCGAGTCGCCAGGTCGTCCGATTGAAGGCTGGGGACGGTGAAGCGCACGAGCAGGTTCTGGTAGAGCTGGAAGCCATCGATGGAGCCGTCCTCCGGTGCGTACACCAAGGCATCTTGGAAGAACCTGCCGACCGTGACCACGGAGTCGCGCGACATAATCCGGTCCTGCCCCGGACTCCGAACCAGCACGCGCGTCGATGCCAGGGTACCGAGATCGAGGATCGATGCCACACCGCGCGGGAGCATCTGGCTGTACGCGGTCTGGAGCGAACTCTCGAGTACCCTTCGGTTCGCGGAGTCCGCCATGTACCCGAGCTGGCGTTCGTTCACGTCGAGCCCGTACGCGTCGATCAGCGAGGCCACCGTGACACTGTCCACCCCGCCGTCCGGCACCGGGGCGAAAGCCGTGTCCGCCCGACGGAAGAACGACTCCACGAGTCCCGCAGCCGAATCGGCCGCCGCGGGATCCAGCACGTAGATCGGAGCTACGCTGCGCTCCGCCTCAGCCCGCTCGGAGGCCAGCTGGTCGGGAGGCTTGCGCACCGTGACGTCGAACTCGGCGATGACATCCTGGGTGGCTACCATCCCTTCGTCCAGCGTGATCGCCTCGGGAAGCGGCTGGCGCGGGAAGAACACCGGGACCAGCAGGGCAATTCCCAGCACCACGGCGATCCGGAAGCCGTGGTGGGCGACGTTGGCCCGCCAGCCCTCGCCGGGTCGACGATTGATCGCCCGGATGGCGTCACGCCAGCTCTCTCGGAAGCGAGCCGCGCTCATTCTCCGTTCTCACCCGCTGCTTCGCCGGCTCTGGGAGCCGAGTTGCCTGTGCCCGTATGGACCGCGTAGGCCCGGATGATGTCCTTGACCAGGCGGTGCCTCACAACGTCCGCCTCGTCCAGGTAGACGAAGTCAATTCCCTCTACCGAGGCCAGGATCCGCTCGATCTCGAGGAGACCCGACTCCTCCGGTCGACGAAGATCGATCTGTGTCTTGTCGCCCGTAATGACTGTCTTCGAGTTCAGGCCCAGCCGCGTCAGGAACATCTTCATCTGGGCGGTAGTGGCGTTCTGTGCCTCGTCGAGGATCAGAAAGGCGTCCGACAGCGTGCGCCCGCGCATGTAGGCCAGGGGCGCCACCTCGATCGTGTGGTCTTCGATGGACCGTCGTACGCGCTCCGGAGGCAGCATGTCCTCCAGGGCGTCGTAGAGCGGTCTGAGGTACGGATCCACCTTCTCTCGGATGTCACCGGGAAGGAAGCCCAAGGCCTCGCCGGCTTCCACAGCCGGCCGGGTGAGGATGATCCGCCGTACCCTCTTTCGGATCAGGGCTTCCACCGCCATGGCCACCCCGAGATAGGTCTTTCCGGTGCCGGCGGGGCCTATGCCTACCGCGATGTCGCTTCCTCGAATGGCGGCCATGTAAGCTCGCTGGCCCTCGGACTTCGGTCGAATGACTTTGCGGGCACCGGGCAGCGCCAGTGTCTCCTCCTCCACCACGTCCTCCGGCTTGAGCGGCGTGGATTCGGCCTCTCCGAAAAACCGCTCCACGTCCGCCGCGTCGAAAGACCGGCGGAGCCGGGCCATCTGGATCATCCGCTGCGCGACGGGTGCAACCCGCTCTACGGCCTCCACGGCGCCGGACAGAATGAGCTGGTCCTTCCGGAGGATGACCCGGCAGTCGCCGAGTCGGGAGAGGACCTTGAGGTGACCGTCGTTGACGCCCGCGAGCAGCAGCTCGTCGGCGCCGTCCGCAGACAGGCGGTGCTGGATTACCGGAGCCTCCATGGATCCCTGGCTCGCCCCTTCGGGCTCACGTTCCATCCGGCGGCTCTCAGCCATCCGTAAGCCGGAGGCCAAGCTCCTCCAGCTCCTCGGCCTCCAGCGGCGACGGGGCGTCCTCCATCAGACCTCGCGCCGCGGTTGTTTTGGGAAAGGCAATCACCTCGCGAATGGACGAGACGTCCACCATCATCGCCACCAACCGGTCCAGCCCCAGGGCGAAGCCGCCGTGAGGGGGGACGCCGTAACGGAAGGCCTCCAGCAGGAACCCGAAGCGAGCTTCGATCTGCGCGGCGTCGAGGCCCAGCACTTGGAGGATCGCCCTCTGTAAGGCCGCGTCATGACAACGGATACTCCCGCTCAAGAGCTCCGTTCCGTTAAGCACGAGGTCGTAGGCTCGCGACTTGATGCCCAGCGGATCCGCCAGGATGTCGTCGGGCGTCGCGTCCACGGCCATCGTGAACGGGTGGTGGCTGGGCGTGGGCTCGCCGCTGTCGGGGTCGGGCTCGAACAGCGGAAAGTCGGTAATCCACACCCACCGGTCGATCCCGGATCGCCCCGCCGGCAGCTCGTCCGCGAACTCCCGCCGCAGTGCATCCAGCGGAGCCGAAGTCTCCGTGTCCAGCCCGGCCACCAGCAGGACCAGATCTCCCTGCTCCACGCCGTGTGCCTCGGCCAGCGCGCCGATCGCGGCTTCGTCCAGCACCTTCGCGGGCGCACCCGACCATCCGTCGGGGGTCCGCTTGAGCCACAGGGCTCCACGTGCACCGTTGGCGCGGGCGGTTCCATCGGCGGCCTCGAGGCGTGCCCGGGAGGCTTCCGCCCCTCCTTTCACGACCACTCCGCGCACGCGTCCTCCGGCCGCGGCGGCGGAATCGAAGATGCCGAAGCCTATTCCAGTGAGCGTCTCGGTGAAATCCTGCAGCCGCGACGGGATTCGCAGGTCCGGCTTGTCGGTTCCGTACGACTCCATTGCCTCGGCGTAGGTCATCCGTGGGAAGGGGACGGAGATCTCCAGACCCAGCGCGTCGCTGAACATGCGGTGCAGCATCCTCTCCACCACCCCGAACACGTCGTCCTCCGCCACGAACGACATCTCGGCGTCCACCTGGGTGAACTCGGGCTGCCGATCCGCCCTCAGATCCTCGTCGCGCAAGCAGCGCGCAACCTGGAAGTAGCGGTCGAAGCCGGCCACCATGAGGAGCTGCTTGTAGAGCTGCGGCGACTGTGGCAGCGCGTAGAATTTCCCCCGTTGCACCCGGCTAGGAACGAGGAAATCCCGGGCTCCCTCGGGCGTGCGCCGGGTCAGGAAGGGCGTTTCCACCTCCAGGAATCCTTCCTCCGAGAGCGCTTTCCGGGCGGCGTTCGTCGCCAGGTGGCGCACCTCGAAGTGCCGGAGCATCTCAGGACGCCGCAGGTCGAGAACGCGATGCCGCAGCCGGAGCTCCTCGCTCGGCAGCTCCTCTTCCGGCGGCACAGCGACCAGAATCGGCAGTGGCTCCGAGACTGCGAGGCGCTCGATGGTCGTCACTCGAACCTCGATCTCGCCCGTGGCCATATTCGGGTTTACGGCATCGTCGGGCCGGCGAACGACCTCGCCCGACACGGCGATCACGTCCTCCGGATTGAGGCTCGTCCCCGACTCCAGCGCCCCGGTCGGCGTCCAGTCCGGTCCGAAGGCGAGCTGCACGAGCCCCGTCCGGTCGCGCAGGTGAACGAACACGACGCCTCCCAGATCCCGCCGACGATGCACCCAGCCCACCAGGCGCACCTCCCTGCCTGCCCACGCGGCGTCCAAGTTCCCGCACCCGCCGTTGCGCAGAGTGGTGGCCCAGCTCCGGTCCTTTTCGGCGTCGCTCATCTATCCCCTGTCGACTCCGGAATAAGTCGCATACTCAAGCCGCTTGTCGAGGCGTCCAGAGGGACCTTTATCCGCTCGACCGTGATCGGGTCGACAAGCGGCGGAGGCGGGATGGGTGATCGGGTGTTCGTCGACAGCCTCCGGGGAGTACGGACGAGTCGCAGCTTCCCTGGTACGGTCGTCTCCCGTTGCGCGGCCGTGAAAGATACCGGTGGCCCGGAAGGCCAGCAAGCGAAATCGAGGGCGAACGACCTGGGCTTGCGGCCCCGGGCGGCCCACTCAATGCTCCTGGTCGATGGCTGCCACGAGACCGGGTGAGGGCGGCGCCGACCTGCTGGCGCTGAGGCCGGAGCGACTTCGCGAGGAGCTCCTTCCGCTGCTGGCCGATGTGGGGGAGCCCGAGTACAGGGCCCGACAGGTCTCCGGCTGGGTTTTCGACCGGCTGGCCGTTTCGTTCGACGAGATGACCGATCTTCCACTCGCCCTTCGGCAGGAGATGGATCGGCACTTCGTCCTGGACCCGCTGGACCTTTCGGTCGAGGCCCTTTCCCGCGACGGCACAGTAAAGCACCTGTGGAAGCTGCTCGACGGCGAGCAGGTGGAGTCGGTCCTGATCCCGGCGGATGACCGGGTCACCCTCTGCCTCTCCTCCCAGGTGGGCTGCGCTCTCGCCTGCCGGTTCTGCGCTACCGGCGACTTCGGCTTCCGGCGGCATCTCGGCGTGGCGGAGATCGTGGCCCAGTTCCGAAACTCCGAGAGGATCGCACGCGATCGATTCGGGCACGGGATCGCCAACGTCGTCTACATGGGAATGGGCGAGCCCTTCGCAAATCTGGAACCGGTGATGGAATCTCTTTCGATCCTGCACCGAGGGTTTGGCCTCGGAGCGCGGCGAATCACGGTTTCCACCGTCGGGCTCCTCCCGGGAATCAGGGCGCTCGCGCTGCGCCCCGAGCCCTTCCGGCTGGCGGTGTCTCTGCACGCGCCGAACCACGCGCTCCGCCTGCGGTTGGTCCCGGTGGAGAGACGCTACCCGATTGGGGAGCTGTTTTCAGTTCTCCAGGAGTACCAGGCCGCCAAAGGCAGACGGATCACCTTCGAGTACACGCTGATCGACGAACTGAACGACTCGCCGGAGCTGGCTCGGGAGCTCGCCGCCCGGCTGGAGGGCCTCGATTCCTTCGTAAACCTCATCCCCTACAACCCTGTCCCGGGCCGCGAGTGGGAACCCAGCGGGCGGTCCCGGGTGCTGGCCTTCCTGGGGGTCTTGGAGCGATTGGGCGTCGCCGCGGCGGTCCGGCAGCCGCGGGGGCGTGACATCGCAGCCGCGTGCGGACAGCTTCGGCTAGATGTCGCTACCGGGACGGACGATCGCGGGATGCCTCCAGGCGCTGCCGCCAGTCCCGGCCCAGTATGATCGTGGCGTCCAGGTAGAGATCCGGCTCCAACTCGGACGTCAGGTCGCCGATCCGCAGCGAATCCGCCACCGCCCGCGCAGCACCGGGCCGGCCGGAACGATCGATCACGACGCTGGTCTCCCGCCCGAAGCTCGCCGCGTTGCCGTACGTCTTCACGTCGAAACCCATCTGACGCAGGCGTTCGGTCACGGCGGCTGCCGCTCCAGCGTCGCCGGCCCCATTGAGGACCTCGACACTGATGCGCTCCGTGAGCTCTTCGGAGGAGAGCGAAGTGGGCAGTCCGTCAAACTCTTCGGCCGGCGCCGGACTATCGAGCCGGGTCCCGCTCCAGCGCAGCGCGAACGACCCCAGGAGCGCGCCGGCCGCCAGGAGCACGACCACCATGAGCGCCGTCTGCGTGCGGGCCCCCAGCTCGGAAAGCCCAAGCGCGTTTCTCTTCCTGCCCGTAGAGCGAGCGCCGCTCTTCACCCTGGCTTTCGTCGTCGACCCCGTCCGGGTCCTTCCCGTGCCGCGGTCAGCTGCCGACCTCGCCTTACGCTTCCGACGGCTTCCGGCTCCGGACCGGCTCTTGCCCGATCCACCCCGTCTCGTCATGGGCCTACCACCCGGTTCCAGAGCCGAATCGACTCCGGCATGAGACCGTTTCGCTTCCGCAGCTGTTTCTCGATGCGATAGGCCAGCACGGCGGCCAATACGACGTGTCGCTCGCGGGGCAACCGGCCGCGGAGCTCCGAGCGCTCGTTCGCGAGGAAGGGTCGGCCGGGCTCCAGGAAGTCGGCCATGAACAGGAACTCTCCCAGCGCCTCGAAGTCCGGGTGGCCCACCGAGTGGTACGCCACCGCCAGCAGGAGCCCTTCGTCGCCCACTCCGTCGGCCCGGAGTCGGGCCGCGCAGGCCGGAGCGTGCAGCACCGGGTCCGGCCAGTCGGAGTCGACGAGATCGCGCAGGTTGTCCGGGGCCTCATCCTTGAGGGCATCGTGCAGGAAGCCGGCTGCGCGCCATCGCGTCCGCTCGCGCTCGGGAAAGCCCAGCTCCAAGGCCCACCGGTCCAGGAGCTCTGCGACCCGGGCCGCGTGCTCGTACCTGCCACCGTCGCAGCGAGCCCAGTCCGGAAGCACGCCGCTGGTACCGGCAACCTCGACGATCGGGTGAAGGCGCTCTTCTCGATCCACGGTAACAGAGAGATATTGAGGCTCGCTCGCAGCATCAATGTCGGGGTACGATCGAGAGACGTCTATACCCCGTCGGCCGGTTCACGAGGTGGAAAGGTGCCGATCCGCTACGACCCATTGCTGGCACAGCGGCTCGGGCGGGAGATTGCCGCTCGCTGGCGCGGTGCGCCTGTGCGGCGGCTGCGATTCCAGGGCGGCTCCCGCCGGGCGAGTCTCCACTTCGCCGGCGGAGACGCGCTGGCTGCCTTGCTCCATCCCTCGGCCGGCTACATGGCCGCGCTTCGGGGAGGCTCGATCGAAACGGCACTCGGAGGAGACTCTCCGGAGGTCGAGGTTCCATTCCGGCGCTTGCACCTGATGGACGTCCACACGCCGCCCGATGAGCGCCTGATCGTCATCGGCCTGGGAACGGGGACGGGCCTTCACATTTGCAGGCTCGTCCTGGAGCTGCAGACGAATCAGTGGAACGCGCTCCTCGTCGGGGCCCGGAGCGAGCGGATCGAGGCGGTGCTGTGGCCCAGGCGTGCCGGCACGCGCGTGCTGCGCCGGGGTGCCGCCTACCAGCTCCCGGCGGCCCCCCGCATGTGGGCGGAGCGGCTCCCATCCGCCAACGAATGGCGGGCCTTCCTAACGCCCGTTCCACTGGACGAGCGTCGGAGCGTGGCGCTCCGCAGCATAGCGTGGCTGAGCAGCCTCAACGTCTCGGACATCCTCGGGAAGGCTCTCGAGTCCCAGGAGCCGGCGGCGGTCGACGATGCCTTTCGGAGGTACCTCGGTTTGCGCCTCCCGGGAGACGAGGCGTGGCTCCTCCAGCGGGGCGCCGGGGACCAGCCCTATCCTGTCAGTCTCGGCGGGACGGCTGAGCTCATGCCCTCGCTGCTGGGCGCCATGGCAGAAGCCGCTCGACGAGCCGGGCTCGAAGTGGAGGCCGGGGTCGATCGGCCCGGCTCGGAGGATCGGGAGTCAGATAACCTGCAGGAAGCCCGCGAGTTTGTCCTCCTCCGCCGGGCCCTGGAGGCCAGGCTGTTGCGTGCCCAGCGGCGCAGCGCGGCGCTGCAGCGGCAGCTCGAGGGGCCCGAGGCCGACCAGCTGCGGTCCGTCGGGCATCTTCTCCTGGCGCGCCGCGGAGAGGCGCCACGGGGGTCAGAGCTCGTCACGCTGACCGACTTCGAGGGCGGTTCGGTCGAGATCGAGCTGGATCCGGCGCTGGACGCCGTCCAGAACGCCGAACGGTACTTCGACAAGGCCCGACGCCGGGAACGGGCCGCCGGCCAGATCCCGGGCAGGATCCGAGCGCTGGACGAGAGGATCGAAGCTGTGGCGGCGGCGCTCTCGGAGCTCAAGGAGAGCGGCCCGGGCGAAGAGCTCTGGAGTCTGGCCGGCGGGCGTCCGGCAGACGACTCCGACGGGATGGGGGGCGGAGCGCCTCGCGCGGCTTCCAGGGGTCGCCCACGCCACGCCGACGTCGAAACGCTTCCCTACAGGCGCCTCCGTTCGGCCGGTGGGTTGGAGATCCGAGTCGGCCGCTCGGCCCGCGACAACGACAGCCTCACCTTTCGTCATTCCGGCCCGGAGGACATCTGGCTGCACGCCCGTCAGGTTCGCGGGGCTCACGTGATTCTGCGGTGGGGCCGCCGGGACCAGAACCCGCCTCGCGCGGACCTCATCGATGCCGCGATGGCGGCTGCCGTGTACAGCGGAGCCAGGCACAGTGGCGTCGTGGCCGTGGACTGGACCCGCCGGAAGTACGTGCGCAAGCCGCGGAAAGCACCGCCCGGCGCCGTGGTACCGGAGCGCCTGAACACGATCTTCGTCGAGCCCGACGGCGCTCGGGTTCGCTCGCTCCAGCCCGAGGAGTGAGGCCGGCGGGGGCTGCGCCTCAGTGGGTGGTTGGTACCTCCTCGGGCGGCTTGCGCGGCACCATCTCATCGCGCACGGCCAGGTGGTACGCCGTGGCTGCGACCACGACCGCAGCCTGCCGAAGGTCGTCGAGGAGCAGCCGCTCATAGGTGTCCGCGGCCGTGTGGTGCGTGTGCGTATCGTACTCGATGGGATCCTGGATGAAGTTGAAGCCCGGGATCCCCGCCCCGTCGAAAGAGAGGTGATCCGTGCCGCCCGTGTCGCCGTGCTTCACCGCCACCACGCCCAGGTCACGGAACGGCCACAGGAGCTGCTCGAAGATCGGGACGACGCGCTCGTTGCTCTGGTCCCAGATGCCCCGCAGACGCCCCGTCCCGTTGTCGACGTTGAGGTAGGCCGAGATGTTCGGATGTAGCTCGGGGTGGTTCGCCACCCAGGCGCCCGAGCCCAGCAACCCCTGCTCCTCCCCACTCCACATCGCGATCCGGATCGTGCGTCGTGGCTGGAGGTCCAGGGCCTTCAGGATCCGCATCGCCTCCATCATCACCAGACAGCCCGCCCCGTTGTCCGTGGCGCCCGTCCCGTAATGCCACGAATCCAAGTGACCACCGATCATCACGTACTCCTCCGCGAGGTCGGAGCCCGGCAAGTCGGCCAGCGTATTGTAGGACCGTAAGTCGTCTGAATAGAATCTATTCTGTACGTTTATCTCAAGTTCTACAGGAACGCCTCGGGAGACGTTGCGGTGAATCTGGTTGTACTGCTCCATGGCCACCACGAGCTCTGCGATCGGCTCCGGGCTCGAGGAATTCCGGCCACTCGCCGAGCCATGGCCGCGAACCAACGTGTACGGCCGAGACGACGGAACCAGCACCGCAGCCACTCCCTCGGAAGCGAGAACCGAGTCCATGGCGGCCCAGATCCGCGCCTGGCGTAGCCAGTTCTCGATTCGCTTGCGCCGTTCTTCCCGACTGCGGTTAGCGCTCTCGGCCGGAGGCTCGTCGGGTGGCTCCAGCAGCTTCTCCAGCGGCTCGCGCAGCGGCCTGCGCTCGAAGGCGGGCTCCGTTTCCACGGGCTCCCGGTAGAGGACGAGGGCTCCGGCCAGCGTGCCCCTGTACGCCTCCAGGTCCTCCGGCGACTCCGCCTCGAGCACCATCGCCAATCCTCGAACCGTGCCGTCCGTGCTGCCGGTCCAGGCCGAAGGCTGGGCGGCGAGTGGCTGAAGGTACGGCGTCAGGACGCGTCCGCTATAGGAGACGCGCTCCCAACCCCGGCCGAACTCGCCCCAGGGCTCGATCACGACGTTGGCCAGGCCCCATTCACGGAACTTCTCGGCGGTCCACTCGTTGGCACGGACCATTCCCGGCGATCCGGTCAGCCGGGGACCGATGACGTCGGTCAGGTAGCCGGCCAGCTCCTCCATCTGGGATCGCTCGAGTCCTTCCTCGCGGATCCGCTCCACGACCTCGAGGTCGACGCTCTCCTGTGCGACCTGCGCTCCCGCCGCGGCCGCCATCGTCATCAGGGCGCAGGTCATCAGGGCACCGGCGCGGGACAGGTTTCGAATCACGGCTTCCTCCGAATGCTGTTCGGACTCTGGCTTGCCGCGCCGGACCGGAGCGGCCTGGGTGGCGCCGTCGACGACCCGGCGCTCCTTCGCAGAATACTCCGGCGGGTAAAAACGTTTACCGGACGATCATGATGCGGCCGGACCGGACGTGGTCACCCAGTCGGAACACGTACAAATAGGCCCCGGAGGCCGCCTCCCTGCCGCCCTCGAGGAGCCCGTTCCAGGTCACGGGGGGCGGCGCCCCGGCAGCCGGCAGCGCGATCCTCTGCCGGACCAGGCGGCGGCCGGCCACGTCGTACACCTCGAACAGGACTTCCGAACCGGCCGCCGACTCCGGGACGGAGTAGGGGAAGACTATCATGCCCTCGCCGATCCGGAGCGGGTTGGGAAACGGGGGCTCGATGGCAAACGCGTCCCTTTGCCCTCCTGGCGGCTCGATCGGCTCGGCCCGAAGTTCGGCCAGGCGGTCCGCCGCGGCCTCGACGGAGTCGGCCACGAGCAGCCAGAACCGGACATCAGCTACCTGCCCCGCGCCCAAGTCCACGGGACCGAGGCTGATCATCTGCGCCTGGTCGGAGGCGGTTCCGAAGCCCGGCAGGCCGTCCGGTGACGTCCCCGTTGCCAGGTCGAGCTTCTGCTGCTCGGAAAACTCCTCCACCAGCACGCCGGTGCCCGGATCGTAGAAGCCTCCCGCTCCCGGGGAGCCCAAAGGTATGGGCGCTCGGGCCAGCGGCCCTCCGTCCGCCGCCAGTACGGCAACCGGCGAATTCGAACCGGCGGGCGACGACACAAGCGCTTCCAGCTCGGCGGACCACGCAGCGGTCTCGCCGGGCGCGAAGTCCCAGTCGACGAACAGCCCGGGCACGAGGTCCGCTATACGGTTGCCGCTCAGGTTACGGATCGAGGCCGTTACCGTCAGTGCGCCGACACCCTCGCGGTCGGTGACGTCGGCGCGGGCGGCCACCTCCACGCCGACCGGAAGAAGAGCCTCGAAGTCGTCGAGCTGGAACTCGGCGCGGGAGGTCTCGACATCCGTTCGTGTTCTGAGCGGTGCCCAATCGGTCTCGGCGGCGGGCGGGGAGCTCTTGAGATCCGAACGTCCGAGCACCGTCGTGTAGATACCGTCCGAGATGCGGCCGCCGCCCGCCACGAAGAGCGAAGCCGCCGGCAGGAGCTCCTGGCCCTGCCATAGGAAGCCCGTGGGGGCCGCGATGCGCCCGAAGCGGCCGAAGTCGTTGCCGCCGACTTCCGTCGTCCCGTCCCGGAGCACGAAGCCACCAACGTTGTTGGGCGGCCCGGCGTAGGCCCATCTCGAGAGGACGATCCCGCCGCTTCGGTCCAGAACGGTGACCCGGAGCGCACCGGAGGAGCCGGCGGCGACGTCCATCAGGACCCCAGCGCCGGGAGGGATGGCGGGAAGGTCTCCGGATATCGAGGCTCCGTCCTGAATCTCCATCCTGATGACGCCGCCCGGCCACTGAAGCGACCCCCTGTTTACGATCTCCAGCTCCACTGTGTCAGCGGAGCGTCGGGCCGTGAGCAGCTGAAGCAATCCAACCGCGAAGGACGGATTGGCTCGTTGCACGGCGGCGGGAACGTCGAGCAGTCCATAGCCCGCGTCGTTGTCCGGGCCGACGGGAGGCAGATCCGCCGCCGAGTCCAGGAGCAACCGCTTGGCCTCCTCCGGCCCCGCGGCCGGTCGCACCTGTCGCATGAGGGCCAACGCCCCCGTGACCTGGGCCGTGGAGAACGAGGTCCCCTGCACCGCGAAACCGGTGAGGCGGGCCGCGCCCGGGCCGTCGCCGCGGACCTCCGGGACAATACCGGGAGCTATGATCTCCGGTTTGACCCCGCCTCCGCACGGTGAGGGGCCGCGGCCGCTGAAGTCGGCGACTCCTATGGTCTGGTCCGATCCTTCGGAAGCGCCGACAGCGAGGGAACGGAGGGCCGCGTCGTCGCGCGCACCCGGAGGCGCAACCGAGCTTGGAGCCGGCCCCGTGTTTCCGGCTGCGAAAACGACCGCGATTCCCGCGGCCTCGGCCGCATCAATCGCCTGGTAGAGTATGTCGTTGCAGGTGTCGAAGATGTCAGTGTCCGGCAACAGGCCCCAGCTGTTGTTGATTACGTCGGGCGCGTCCTCGCTGGCCGGGTTGCCGTCCGGATCGAGAGCCCACTGGAACGCCTGCAGAAGGACGGACCTCCGCGTATAGATCGTGCCGCCGAATCGCTCGAAGACCCGTGCAGCAATCCACTCGGCGCGGGGTGCCGGGCCCGTCACCACGTCGACGTCGTTCTGGGCGACGATTCGCGTACCGTCCGGAAACCTGAGAGTGTCCCCCGTGGCGAGGCCTCCGACGGACGCCACCGCCACCTGGGTTCCGTGACCGACCAGATCCTGGGGCGCCGAGGCCCTGAGGAACGGGTCGAACCAGGAAGCTCGGATCGAGGTGCGGAGGCCTCGCCATCGGGAAGCCACCATGGCGTTGGTCCCATCCACCCCGGAGTCGAAGAAGGCCACCGTCACTCCCTCTCCAGTGACTCCCCGCTCCCACACCACGTCGGCGCCGATGATCTGCATGGCGGTCGAAGTGTACGTGGGGGCAGCCACTATCACGGCCGAAGGCTCGAGAACCGCCCGGATTCTCTGGTCGAGGTAGATGCGCCGGACGCGAGGCTGCGCGGCGAGACTCGCGATGGCCGCCGGATCGGCGTCCGCCACGGCGGCCGGCACGATCCACAGGCGCTCCTGGACATCGATCCCTTGCCCGGTATCGGTTACGAGCATCGAGTCGAGGGGTGCGAGCGCCGCCTCGGCGCGTCGCCGTAGAAGAGGCACGCTCGGCGGATGTTCCTGACCGGCTGGCAGCAGTGTCTCGTAGTGGATGATCACCGGAAGGCGGTCGGCGCCGGAGGCTTGCGCCAGAGCCGCCTGCAGCGAGGGCGCCAAACGCGTGGTGTCGGGAGAGGGCTCCTGCGCCGGCAGCGGTCGTGATGGCGAGATGATCGCCAGCGCGGTCGCGGCCAGAACGACGCGTCCGGTGATGCCTCCGCTGTGGCCTCTCATTCTCGGCTCGGAATCCTAGTGGGAGGGGGCGGCTTCCCGTGCGCCCGCGGCGCACTCCAGGCGCGGCGGACGGGCCAACTTAGAGCGCCTCGTCCAGGAATCCAACGCCGGCTTCCGGTACCACCTCCGCGGACGACTTGCGTTTCGGTACCTGTTCGGGTACCTTCCCTTCGGTTTCCGTTCGGTACCCTGTCGTCGGCACTCAGGAGGCGTAGCGATGGCGCTCACGCGGCGGCAAAAGGAGATCCTGGATTTCATCGAGAGTTTCCTCGATACGCACGGCTATTCACCGAGCTTCGAGGAGATCGCCGCGTTCTTCGATTACCGGTCCCTCGCCACGGTTCACGAACATCTCTCCAACCTCGAGGCAAAGGGCTACATCCGGAAGAGCTACAACGAAAGCCGCTCCATCGAGCTCGCGCGGACGGAGATGCGACTGGCCGCGGTGGACCTGCCTCTGCTGGGATCGGTGGCCGCCGGAGAGCCCATCGAGGCCATCGAGCAGCAGGAGGCGATAGCGGTTCCCGAGGACATGGTGGCGGGCTCGACAGCGGCCCATTACGTCCTCCGCGTTCGCGGAGACTCGATGATCGAGGAGCAGATCCGCGACGGAGACTACGTCATTGTCCAGGCCCGGCAGACGGCGAACAACGGAGAGATGGTCATCGCGCTCGTCGACGGGGAGAAGGCCACGGTCAAGAAGTTCTACCGGGAGCCCACAGGCGTGGTCCGTCTGCAACCGGCCAACCCGGTTCTGGAGCCTATCTTCGTCCACGCCGACCGGGTGCAGGTCCAGGGAATCGTCGTCGGAGTGATCCGCAAGTACTGAGCGCTCCCGCAAGGTGCCGGGGTGTCCCTCGCCATGACCGCGCCGAGTCGCTGACCGGGCGCGGTTTCTTCGTTGACACCTGTTTCGGGGCTCGGGTAGGTTGGCGGCGTGGCTCAGCGGGACGCGGTGCGCTTTCGCGCCACGGTTCATTACGACGGTTCGGCATTCGCCGGCTGGCAGGTGCAGCCGGAGCGTCGCACGGCCCAGGGGGCGATAGAAGAGCGGCTTTCCAGCCTCTTCGACCGACCGGTGCGTGTGATCGCGGCAGGCCGCACCGACGCCGGTGTCCATGCCGTAGGGCAGGAAATCGTTTTCGACGCACCGGTCACCTGGAATGCCGCAGACCTGCGCCGCGCCGTGAACGCGCTGCCTCCGGACGACGTCTGGGTAGAGACCATCCGGCGGGCGGCGCCGGACTTCCATCCCAGGTACTCCGCCACAGGGCGCCGGTATGAGTACTACATCGGCACCGCCGATAGCTCCCGGTCGCCCGTACGGGCCGGCCGCATCTGGAGACCCGACCACGAAATCGACGCGCGAGCCCTCAGGGAGGGCGGGCGGCTGATACTTGGAGAGGGCAGTTTCGAGGCCTTCTCGAAGACCGGACAGCCCGAGCGGGGAACCCGCTGTACAGTGGAGAAAGCGGAGTGGGTCCGGTCTCCGCTGGGCGACCTCAGACTTACCATCGTCGCGGACCGATTCCTTCACCACATGGTACGATACCTCGTCGCGACCATGGTGGACGTGGCAACCGGGCGCAGAGATTGGCGGGACCTACGCGCCTTGTTGGCGGCCACGGGCGGCGTGAGGCCGCCGGAGCCGGCCCCGGCGAAGGGCCTCTACCTCACGGGCGTGCGGTTCGCCGACGGCTGGAACCGCCCTCCGGGGGTTCCCGGGCTGTGGCCGACGCCTGACACGGGGGGGGGAGCCGGCGATTACATAGACCAATCCGGTTTCCCACCGGGCTCTTCCTGGGCGTCCTGCTGGCCAGAGGAGGTTCCGGCGAGAGGGGCGAGGAGTCCGGTTTGGCGGGTCGGGCTCCGACCGCGGAGGCTTTGGATCGCGGTGCCGCCTTCGCGAGCCTGGCCGCCGATGCCCGGGATTCGGGCCCTGTCGGCAGAAGAGGAAGCACCACCGCGACGGCGAGCCACCTTGCGGGCGTCGCGGGTGAGCAAGCCGCGCCAGGCGCGCCCGCTTCGCCCGAGCGGGAGGCTCAGCAGAACAGCCGGCGGTACACTCCGATCGTCCAGGCGGCCAACCGCGTGATCCCTTCCGTGGTAAGCGTCACGGTCCTCAAGACGGTGCGCCAGGCTGGCTTCCGGAGCCTGTTCGAGGAGTTCTTCGGCCAGGTACCCCGCCAGTTCGAGCGTACGGTCCGCGGACTCGGCTCCGGGTTCGCGATCGGCGCGGAAGGCTACATCGTCACCAACGAGCACGTCGTGGCGGGGGCCGATTCGATGGTCGTCACCGACGCCGAGGGCCGCGTATACGAGGCGACCCTCGTCGGCTCGGATGAGCTCACGGACCTGGCGGTGCTGAAGATCGAGGCCGGCAAGATCCCGGCGGCGCCGCTCGGCACCTCCTCGGACATCATGGTCGGCGAGCCCGCAATCGCGATCGGAAACCCGTTCGGCTACCTGCTGAACAACGCCGAGGCCACGGTCACGTCTGGAGTGATCTCGGGCGTGGGACGGGACATCCGCGCCGAGCAGGGAGAGACCCTGCTGGCGGACATGGTTCAGACGGATGCCTCCATCAACCCGGGCAACTCGGGTGGCCCTCTGGTGAACGCCGACGGCCAGGTGATCGGCGTCAACTCGTCGATATTCTCCCGCTCCGGCGGCTCCGAAGGGCTGGGCTTTGCCATTCCCATCGACCGGGCCCGCCGCATCGCCGACGAGCTCAGCGAGTTTGGCCGCATCCGCCGACCCTACGTCGGGGTGGACGCCGTGGGCGTCCAGTCGGACACGAGCCTGTTCAGCGAGACGCGCGTTCGCCGGGTGGCACCGGACTCGCCGGCCGATCGCGCCGGGCTCCGCGAGGGAGACGTCCTCGTGGCGGTCTCCGGGCGGGCTATCAACAGCCCCCTGGACTGGGAGGTGGGCCTCCTGGATGCCGGTGTCCGCTCGGAGGTGGAGGTCACATTCTCGCGTTCGGGGCGGGTGCGACGAACCCGGGTCGAGATCGAGGAGCTTCCCTCCGAGCAGGCAGAGCGGCTGGAGGTCGTGCAGGGCCTGGAGCTGATCACCCTCACTCCGCAGATCGCCGTGGAGCGCGGGCTGGGAGTCGACTCTGGAGCGATGGTCGTAGACATCTCGGCACAGAACGCGCGCGTTACGGGCATGCGAGTGGGCGATGTCGTCCTGCAGATCAATCGGCGGCAGGTGGAGACCGCGGAAGACGCGAACGACCTCTTCCAGTATTACGCCGGACGTAGTAGGATCCGAGTGGTCCTGTACCGCGACGGCAGGACCTACTACACCAACTTCTACGTACAGTAGAGCTTGACTGCCAGACATCCGCGCTACGTGCACCCGCTGATCGAACGCTACGCGTCGGCGGAAATGGCCGAGGTGTTCTCTCCCGTGCGCCAGGCGCTGATCTGGCGTGATCTGTGGATCGCCCTGGCGGTAGCCCAGCGTGATCTCGGCGTGGGTATTCCCGAAGGCGCGGTCGAGGCGATGCGGTCCGGTCGGGAGAGCATCGACCTCGACCGGGTGGCGGAGCTGGAGTCGGAGCTCCGGCACGACGTCGTAGCCCACGTCCACCACTTCGGCGAGGTGGCTCCCCCTGGGCGGCCGTACATTCACCTCGGCGCGACCAGCTGCTACGTCACCGATAACGCGGGGCTGATCCAGATCCGCGAGGGTCTGCGCCTCGTCCGCAACCGCCTGCTGGCGGCGATTGCCGCCCTTGCGGCGTTCGCGGACCGCTGGAAGGAGCTCCCCACCCTCGGCTACACGCACTGGCAGCCGGCCCAGCCGACGACCGTCGGCAAGCGGGCCTCCGTGTGGCTCCAGGACCTGGTGCTGGATCTGGAGCAGGTGAGCTCGCTGCTGGCGGGGCTGCGGTTCCGGGGCGCCAGAGGCGTCACGGGCACGGAAGCCAGCTTCGTCGATCTGTTCGGCGGAGATCAGGGAAGGGTCGACGCTCTCAACGAACGGCTGTCTGAGGAGTTCGGCTTCCCGGGCATCTACGACGTCGTCGGCCAGACCTATCCGCGCAAAGTGGACCACCGGGTGATGTCGGTGCTGGCAGGAATCGGAGCCAGCGTGGCACGCTTCGGCCAAGACGTGCGGCTGCTCCAGAGCTTCGGTGAGATCGAGGAGCCGTTCGGTCAAAGGCAGGTCGGATCCTCCGCTCAACCGTACAAGCGGAACCCCATCCGGGCAGAGAGGATCTGCTCCCTTTCCCGCCACCTGTGCGCCCTGGAGCTCGACGCCGCGTGGACCGCCTCGGTCCAGGGCCTCGAACGCACACTGGACGACTCGGCGAATCGCCGTATCGCCCTCTCCGAAGGCTTCCTGACAGCCGATGCCGTGCTCCTTCTGACGGCCAACGTCGGCTCTGGCCTCGTGGTGCACGAGCCGGTGATCCGGGCGCGTCTCGAGAGGGCCTTGCCCTTCCTGGTGGTGGAACAGATCCTCATCGCCGTCGTCGGCAGGGGCGGAGATCGCCAGGATGCGCACGAGCTTGTCCGGCGGCACGCGATGGCGGCCCGGGCACGGTTGGACGAGGGTGCCGAGGACAACGATTTCTTCGAGCGGGTGTCGGCGGACGAGCGTATCGGGCTTTCCGCACACGAGCTCCGGGAGCTCGCCGATCCGGCCAGCCTCGTTGGACGAGCGCCGGTTCAGGTCGAGAGGTTCCTGTCGCGGCGGGTCGCTCCGCTGCTCGAGGGAGCCTCGGGCGACGAGCTGGAGTCGCTGGAGCCCAGAGTCTGAGAGGCTTGAGATGGCGGCGGTGAAGCAGACCAGTCTTCCCTTTCCCGTGCTGCGGACGGGGAAGGTGCGCGAGATGTACGACCTGGGCGACCGCCTGCTGATGGTCGCGAGCGACCGGGTCAGCGCATTCGACTGCGTGATTCCGCAGCCGATTCCACACAAGGGAGAGGTCCTGACGCAGATCTCCAGCTTCTGGTTCTCGATAACCGAGCACATCGTCCGCAGCCACTGCCTGAGCGCCGATCCCTACGAGATCGTGGCTGCCGAGCCTCGCCTGGAGGAGACGCGCGACGCCTGGGCTGGTCGCGGCATGCTGGTACAGCGGGCCGAGCCTTTCCCCATCGAGTGCGTCGTCCGCGGCTTCATCGCGGGCTCGGCCTGGAAGGAGTATCGGCAGAGCGGCACTCTGGCCGGCGAGCCGCTTCCCGAGGGGCTTCAGGAGTCGGAGGAGCTCGAGGAGCCCATCTTCTCGCCGGCGACGAAGGCCGAGGAAGGGCACGACGAGAACATCACATTCGATCACGTCAAGCGCATCGTCGGGACCAAGCTGGCGGAGTTCCTTAAGGAGAAGAGCCTGGAGCTGTATACCTTCGCCCGGGAGCACGAGCGCCGGAAGGGCATCATCATCGCCGACAACAACTTCGAGTTCGGCACCTCGCTGACCGGCGAGCTTCTGCTGATCGACGAGGCGCTGACTCCGGACTCCTCCAGGTTCTGGCCGGCGGACCAGTACGAGGTGGGACGCAGCCAACCCTCGCTCGACAAGCAACCGGTGCGCGACTTTCTGGATGGCCTGGTGCAGAACGGCGACTGGGACCGCCAGCCGCCGGCCCCGGACCTTACGGACGAGATCGTCGAGTCCACCAGCGAGCGCTACCGGGAGGCCTACCGGCGCCTCACCGGTGACGAGCTGCCGGAGTTCTGAGAGGATGGACTCGAGCGGGAGACGGCTCCCCACATGGCGTGACGACGACCGCCCGCGCGAGGAGTGCGGAGTCTTCGCGATCAGCGGCGCTCCGGGAGCGGCCGAGCTCGCCTTCCTGGGCCTGTACTCGCTTCAGCACCGCGGGCAGGAGTCCGCCGGGATCGTGGCCATCGACGGCGAGGGCACGGCCTACTCCCACCGGGGCATGGGACACGTGAGCGAGGCCTTCGACGACGCGATTCTGAAGAGACTCCGGGGAACGACGGCCATCGGACATGTCCGATACTCGACGGCCGGGAGCTCCGCCCTCCGCAACGCCCAGCCAGTGTTGGTGAACTACCGGCACGGAGCTATGGCGCTGGCGCATAACGGCACCCTCACGAACGCGCACGAGCTCCGACGCCGCCTCACCGACGAGGGCGCGATCTTCCAGACGGAGAGCGACTCGGAGGTCGTGATCCATCTCATCGCCCGGTCCCGGCGGGACACTCCGGATCACCAGGTGGACGACGCGTTCTCGCAGGTGGTGGGCGCCTTCTCGATGGTGCTGTGCGTCGGGCGCACTCTGTACGTCGTGCGCGATGCCAGGGGCTTTCGCCCGCTGGTGCTGGGCCGGCTGGGCGAGGCAGCCGTCGTGGCCTCGGAGACGTGCGCTTTGGACATCATCGGAGCCACGTACCTGCGGGAAGTGGAGCCCGGAGAGGTTCTGCGCATCACGGACGGCGTGATTCGGAATCTCCGCCCGCTGGAGCCGGCGGCGGTCTCGCCTTGCCTGTTCGAGCTCGTCTATTTCGCCCGGCCCGACTCGCGGATCTGGGGCGTCACCGTCGACCGGGCGAGGCGCGGGTTCGGCCGGCAGCTGGCCCGGGAGCATCCCGTCGAGGCCGACTGCGTATTCGCCGTACCCGACTCTTCCAACTCGGCGGCGCTGGGATTCAGCGAGGAATCGGGAATCCCGTTCGAGCTGGCGCTGATCAGGAACCACTATGTCGGCCGCACCTTCATCAATCCGGTGCAGACGGCCCGCGACTTCAAGGTCCGGATCAAGTACAACCCCGTCACGGAGCTCATCGAGGGCCGGCGCGTAGTGGTCCTGGACGACTCTCTGGTCCGGGGCACCACCAGCAGCGGCCTGGTGCGACTGCTTCGCGAGGCAGGTGCGGAGGAGATCCATTTCAGGGTCGCGTCGCCGCCGATCATCGCACCCTGTTTCTACGGCATCGACATGCCCACCCGCGAGGAGCTCATCGCCTCCACGCATACCATAGAGCAGATACGGCAGCACCTGGACGTCGAATCCCTCGGCTACCTGTCGCTGGAGGGCTTGACGTCGGTGGTGAGCGAGCACGGGCCGTTCTGCGACGCATGCTGGACCGGGGATTACCCGGCACCGCTGGTAGACATCGAGAACGGACACACGGTGGCCAGCGCCGTCGAGTAGGGCGCGCACCGCCGTCGTGACTCAGGAGATCACCCCCCGATGAAACACGTCTATTGCTTCGCCAAAGGTCAGACGGACGGTCATAAGGACCAGAGAGACCTACTTGGCGGCAAGGGCGCCAACCTGGCGGAGATGACTCGCCTCGGCGTCCCGGTTCCCCCCGGCTTCACGATCACCACCGAGGTCTGCCGCCACCACCTGATCAGCTCCCACGTACCCGATGGTGCCGTGGAGGAGGTCCGGGAGTCGGTGGCCCGGCTCGAGCGGCTTACGGGAAGGGTGTTCGGCGGTAGCGAGGATCCGCTGCTGGTGTCCGTCCGCTCGGGCGGGGCCGTTTCCATGCCCGGGATGATGGACACGATCCTGAACCTAGGCCTCAACGACCGGACGGTCGAGGCTCTGGCCCGCGTTTCGGGAGACGAGCGCTTCGCCTACGACAGCTACCGTCGCTTCCTCCAGATGTATGGGGATGTGGTGCTGGAGGTGGACCACGAGCACTTCGAGTCGATTCTCACGGGGGCCAAGCGCTCGGCCGGAGTGGAGGCCGACAACGAGCTCAGCCCCGAGGCTTTGCGCGATGTCGTGACCCGGTACAAGGAGCTCATCGACGAGAAGGCCCCTGCTTCGTTCCCCGACTCGCCAATGGACCAGCTGTGGGGCGCCATCGAGGCCGTATTCCTGTCGTGGAGGAACCCGCGCGCCCAGGCGTACCGTCGCACCTACGGCATTCCCCACGACCTCGGAACGGCGGTGAACGTGCAGACGATGGTGTACGGGAACCGGGGCTCGACGAGTGGGACCGGAGTGGCGTTCACCCGCAACGCGGCGGACGGCGAGCCAAAGCTGTTCGGCGAGTTCCTGATGAATGCCCAGGGAGAGGATGTGGTGGCCGGGACCCGGGACCCGCTCTCCATCGAGCAGATGAGCGATTACCTGCCGGCGGCGTACGACCAGCTGCTGGAGACGGCCCGGAGCCTCGAGGCGCATTACGAGGAGATGCAGGACCTGGAGTTCACCGTCGAGGACGGCACGCTCTACCTCCTCCAGACGCGTAGCGGCAAGCGGACGGCCCGGGCCGCCGTACGGATCGCCGTGGACATGGCCAACGAGGGGTTGATCAGCCGTGAGGAGGCGGTGCTGCGGGTGGAGCCCGAGCGGCTCGAGCAGGTTCTGCACCCGATGGTGGACCCGGATGCGGAGTTCACACCGCTCGCGACCGGCAACCCGGCGTCGCCGGGCGCCGCGAGCGGAAAGGTCGTCTTCACGGCCGCCGAGGCGGTGGAAGAGGCCGCACACGGAGAGGCGGTGATTCTCGTTCGCACCGAAACATCTCCGGACGACTTCGAGGGCATGGTGGCGGCCGTCGCCATCGTCACGAGCCGCGGTGGAAAGTCGAGCCACGCTGCGGTCGTGGCCCGGGGCATGGGCAAGTGCTG
>JBDGYE010000113.1:0-6399 GCA_039584255.1 Gemmatimonadota bacterium | reverse complement strand
ACCTTGAAACCGAGCCCTTTCCCGACCAGGCGGTGGAACTTCTTAGCCAGCTGGTCGAGCAGCATGAGCATCGTGAGGGCAGTGACCGAGAAGAAGAAAGGTCCTATGTGCTGCCGCAGGACGTACCAGCTCAGTATCCTCACGGCAGAGCCGTTCCCCGCCCGTCAGACCGCCCCGGCGGTGTCCCGTCAACCATTGCCGTACCCGTGCGCTCCTTGCGTGTGTGTGGGTCGGCGGTAATGTACCCGCCGAGTGTGCGTTTGGCTCCACCCGAACACCTGAGGCCGGCAAGCCGTCATGCACTCCGAGGCGCCCCGCTCCGTGGCCATCGTTTTGCTCAGCGCGATCGGCGATGCCGTGCACGCTTTGCCGGTGATCTCGTCCCTCAAGGAGGCGTGGCCGGAGGCAGATATCACCTGGGTCATCCAGCCGGCGGCATACGGTCTCGTGGCCGGCCGCCCCGACGTGTCGGACTTTGTCCTGTTCGACAGAGACCGGGGAGGTGCCGCATTCGTCGACTTCAGGCGCCGGGTGCGGCAAAGGCGCTTCGACCTCGTAGTCGACCTGCAGGTCTACTTCAAGGCGGGGGTGCTCACGTGGCTGCTCCGATCCCCCCGGAAGCTGGGGTTCGACCGGGCCCGCGCGCGCGACCTTAACTGGCTGTTCACCACGGAGCGCATACCGGCTCGTCCGCCGCAGCACGTCCAGGATCAGTACTTCGAGTTCCTGGACCACCTGAGGGTTCCGGTGGTGCGCCGCTGGGGCTTCTTCTTCTCCGGGCCGGAGCGGGAGGCGCAGGCGGGTTTCTTCGGGGAGCTCGACCGTCCCGCACTGGCTGTCGTCGTTGGAACCACGAGAGAGGGAAAGAACTGGCTTCCCGAGCGATACGCCAGCGTCCTCGAGGTGGCGGAGTCCGATCTGGGACTCCGCCCGGTGCTGGTGGGAAGCGAATCCCCCGCCGAGCGTGCGGTGGCGGACGACGTGCTGCGTCTGACCCGGGCGACGCCGGTCGACGCGCTGCGGAACGACCTCCGCCGCCTCGCCTGGATTCTGGACGGCAGCGCCCTGCTGCTGAGTCCCGACACGGGACCTCTGCACATGGCGGTCGCCTTGGGCACGCCGACGGTAGGCCTCTACGGCTACACGGACCCGAAGCGGGTGGGACCGTACGGCCGCTTCCAGGACCTCCTCATCGACCGCTACACACGTCCGGGCGAGACGGAGCCTTCAATGGAGTTCCGCCACGGGAACATGGAGCAAATCAGCGTCGAGGACGTTCTGGAGAAGCTGGAGCTGGCGGTCCGGACGTACCTGTAGCGGCCAGAGGGACCCACGGCGGTTCCTGCCCGTGCCGGATGGCGGCCCGGGAGCCCGGTATTCCGGGTACACCAATATGGTGCACCGGCCGGACTCCACCCGCCACCGCATGTGTCGGCGGAGCCGTCTCCCATACCGATCCGAGCGACTGGTCTTGCCGCAGAACGGAGTTCTGGAAGGGGAATGCGCCCTTCAGGCAGTCTCAGCCACCTCGACAGGACCCCTTGTGATCGCCGTGAACTCCTCGATCACGTCGAACTGCTTCGCGGTCAGGTCAGACAGTGCGGGATGAGACATCACCGCACTGGCGAGTGGACCCTCCAGATAGGCGTTCAGGGACGACTCGTCGTCGAAAACGTAGATTCCCCCGGCCTCGCTTTCGGCCTCGTTCACAAGCCAGATCTTCCAGCGGAGACCGGGCAGCTGCGCGAAGTCGTTCGCAAGCGGAGTCGCGACCTGCTCGAACTCGGCTCGCGGAACGTTGAGCCGGAAATTCACCTGCAGGATCTTGGCGGACATCGTCACCCCCTCCGTTTCAGGGAAGCCACGTCAGGAGGAGGGGACCGGCGGGCCGTGAGTCAAAGCACAACCTAGCATCGACCACCGCGCCCTGCGAGCGCGAACGACGCTCCCAGTCCTGCGTTTTGAACCGTGCGCCGCTAGTTTTGCCGCAGCCCCCCCCCGCGAACGTACAGCGATACCCGAGGAGGTGCCGCGATGCGATTCCACCGCCTGTTGGCCCTGGTCTTTCCTGTGCTTCTGATCGGTGGCTGTGAGCCGCTCCCCGAGGTTGCCGAGCCGGTTGAACCGCCTGGGCTCGTCTCCCTCGACTCGCTGCCGGCCGAGTACGGAGAACTGGTGGCCGTCACACCCCACACCAGCCCGTGGGGGCCATCCAACTGGTACGAGCTGTGGTTCAGCGATGCTGTCTCCGGCAGGGTGACTCTGGTGGCAGTGTGGCGTCCGGGCCTGCGCTACGCACCGTCGGCCGTGAAGGTCGTCGAGCGAACCCCGAGCGCTTCAGCGCCGGTCAATCAGCGCTCCACCCCGTAACGCGCGGCGCGAGGAGATACAGATGAGCATCGACCGCATGTCAGAGATTGTGAGGCGCCTCTTCTTCGTAGGCGGCGTGGCGCTCTTGGCGCTGGCCGTTGCCGAGAAGGTTGCGAATTCCCTGGGGCAGACGATGGTTCTGGCTTGGGCTCCGCCCTCCGTTCTGGCTCAGTACGCGACCGTGGCGATGGTGTTCGCGATCGCCTTCGTCCTTTCGAGCATCCGGGACGAACTCCGGAGGCGCTGAGAAGAAGCTGGCGTGCTCCGAGAAGGCACCAAGGCCCAGGGAGTACGGCGAGCGGTAGCGAGCCACGTGCCCCCCGAGAAGGACCCGCACGTTCAGGCAGGGGGGAACCGACCGGGGTACATTCGAGGTACGTATTGTTCGGTTAGGACCATCTGGCTAGGCACGACGCGAGCGTGAGCAAAGGACGAATCCTCTGGGTCGACGACGAAGTCGACCGCCTCCGGCCGCATACCCTGCTGCTGATCCGAGAGGGGTACCACGTCGATGCCTTGATGAACGGCCCCGACGCGCTGGAACTCCTCGAGCGGGAGACCTATGACCTGATCCTACTGGACGAGCAGATGCCAGGCCTCCGGGGGATCGACGTGTTGAGCGAGATCCGGGCCCGCGGCCAGGAGATCCCGGTCGTGATGGTCACCAAGAGCGAGACCGAGGACGTCCTGCACGAGGCCATCGGACGGCGCGCCGACGACTACATAGTGAAGCCCACGAGTCCGAGACAGGTGCTCTCGGTCGTGACGCGCCTTCTGGCAGGCCCGCGTCTGCGCCACGATCAGATCGCCCGGGAATTCACCCGGCGCTTCGGCCACATCCGTGACCTGATAGCGGCGGCCTCCACCTGGGATGATTGGACGGCGCTCTACTCGGAACTCGTGGACTGGGAGCTGCGCCTGGAACAGGCAGGCGAGGAGAGCCTGCGCGACATCCTGGCCACTCTCCAGGGCGATATCCGGCGCGGATTCTCCAGTCTGGTCTCGCGTCGCTACGAGGAGTGGGTGCACGAAGGTGGAGAGCGGGGTCCGCCACTGTCCGTCGACGTCCTGGAGCGCTTCTTCCTGCCGCTGCTGTCGCCGGAACAGTCGGCCCTGCTGGTCGTTATCGATTGCCTGCGGCTCGACCAGTGGCGGGCCATCCGGCCCGCGCTGGCCGACCTGTTCCAGATAGAGGAGGCGCTCTATTCGTCGATTCTCCCGACCGCCACCCCGTTCTCCAGGAACGCCATCTTCGGCGGCCTGTTTCCCGATGACCTGGAGGACTCGCGTCCCGGTTGGTACGACTCGGGTGAGGTACAGGGTTACAACTCGTTCGAGGACGAGCTGTTCGCGGAGCAGGTCGCGGAACTGGCGGGCCCGGCGATCCGGACTCACTACGAGAAGGTGTTCAACGCCGAGCAGGGCGAGGCGATGCTGCAGCGGCTCCCGGGCTACCTGTCGGAGCCTTCGGCGACCGCCCTCGTGTTCGGCTTCGTGGACCTTCTCACGCACGGGCGAAGCGAGTCGCGCCTGATATGGGAGGTGGCGCGGGATGCTTCTGCCCTACGCGCGCTCACCGTCGGCTGGTTCGGCCGCTCGGCGGCGTTCGCCGCGCTTCAGGAGGCGGCCCGGCGGGGGGTGCGGGTGCTGCTGACGACGGACCACGGCGCGGTGCACTGCGACCGCCCGCTGACGATATACGCCAAGCGCGACGCTACGCCGAACCTGCGCTACAAGTTCGGCCGCGACATGCGGGTCGACAACGTGACCGCCGTGCACGCGGTGAAGGACCCGGGCGCGATGCGCCTTCCGTCACGGGGCTTTCATACCAGCTACATTCTGTGCCGCGAGGATTACTTCTTCGTCTATCCGACCAAACTCCGCGAGTACATCCAGCGGTACCGGGACAGCTTCCTCCACGGAGGCGTGAGCCCGGAGGAGATGGTTCTCCCCGTGGCCCTACTGACGCCGAAATGAACTGGGCCTCCTACCGCCGGCTGTTCGCCTATCTGGGGTCGTTCAAGGGAATCCTCGCCGTAGCCGTCGCGCTCATGGCGCTGTCCGCCATCCTGGACACGTTCAGCCTGGTCCTCATCATCCCGTTCCTGCAGTCGCTGTTCGGCCAGGCGTCGGTGTTGGGAGCGGAGGCGTCGAACGCGGTTGAGAAGTTCCTGGACTGGACGGTCGGCCGGTGGATCCAGGGCGACGCCCCGCTCGACACGCTGCGCAACGTCTGCCTGATCGTCCTCGGCGCTGTTCTCCTGAAGAACCTGACGCTCTATTCGGCCCGCGTTCTCATGGTCGCCGTGCAGGAGAACGTCGAGCGCCGGATGCGCGAGGACGTCTATCGGCATCTCCAGTTCCTGCCGCTGAGCTTCTTCGGCCGGACGAAGGTGGGACAGCTGATCGCCAGGGTGCTCAACGACACCCGTCAGGCGAAGGTGGCCATCAGCTGGTCGCTCACGGATATCGTCCTGCACCTGGTATCGACCACCGCCTACATGGTCACGCTGTTGCTGCTGTCCTGGCGTCTCACCCTGATCACGCTTCTCGCGGTTCCGGTACTGGTGCTCGCGCTGGCGCCGCTGGTGCGACGCCTGAAGCGCGGCTACCGAAGGGCGCTGGACCTCCAGGGCGAACTGCTCAGCGTGCTCCAGGAGACGGTGAGCGGCATCCGGCTGGTGAAGGCGTTCGGGGCGGAGGAGCACGAGATGCGACGTTTCCAGGCACACTCGGGCGGGTATGCGCGCCGGATGATCAAGGCCATCTCGCTGGGGGAGCTGGCCTCGCCGCTGTCGGAGGTACTCTCGTCTCTCGTCGCCCTGGCGCTGATCTGGTTCGGCGCGAACATGGTGCTCGGGACCGGGGAGATGGGGCCGGAGGAGTTCATCGCCTTCATTACGATCTCCCTGCGCCTCGTCTCGCCTGTCAAAGCGATCGCCCAGTTCCCGGCCAAGCTCCAGCTCTCCCTCGCCGCCGCCGAGAGGTTCTTCGAGGTGCTGGACGCGCCTCCGGAGCCGCCGGCTCGTCCCGAGGACCGCGAGGTGGAAGGGCTTCACGACCGAATACGCTTCGAGGATGTCTGGTTCGAGTACGAGCCCGGACGCCCTGTCCTGAAGGGTATCGATCTAAGCGTTGCGCGAGGCGAGGTAGTGGCCCTGGTGGGTCCCTCCGGTGGCGGAAAGAGCACCCTGGTCGATCTCCTGCCTCGCTTCATCGATCCTAGCCGGGGCTGCATCACCCTGGATGGATTCGACCTGAAAGAGCTGTCCGTGTCCTCGCTGCGTGCGCTGTACGGCATCGTGAGTCAGGAGACGGTCATCTTCCACGACACCGTGCGCGCCAACATCGCCTACGGCAACGACCGGCCGCAGGAGGAGGTCGAGGCGGCGGCCACGGCCGCCCACGCGGAGGAGTTCATTCGGGAGTTGCCCGAGGGGTACGAGACCCAGCTGGGAGACCGGGGGGTACGGCTGTCCGGCGGTCAGCGACAGAGGATCGGGATCGCTCGCGCCCTGTTGCGGGATCCGCCGATTCTCATCCTCGACGAAGCCACCTCATCCCTCGACACCGAGGCGGAGCTCCTGATACAGCGGGCGCTGGCCCGCCTCCTCGAGGGCCGGACCGTCTTCGTCATCGCACACCGGCTCTCCACGGTGCACGGCGCGGATCGGATCCTGGTGCTGGACGAGGGAACGATCGTGGAGCAGGGAACTCACGACGAGCTGTTCACCGCCGGTGGCCTCTACCGGCGGCTGCACGACCTGCAGTTCGCGATGCCTCTGTCTCAGGCCGCGGCCGGCGGCCCCGGCGGCGAGTCGTAGGCCTTCCGGAAGGCTGGCCACGCGGCCAGAGCCTCGACACAGCCCAGCTTCCTGAGAGACCGCCGCAGCCGCCGCAGGTTCCGGGCGGCCATCCACCGGGGCACTCCCCCCACGTAGAACCGGCCCTTGTCGAGGTCGATTACGATAACCGGCACCCCGGCCCTTCCAACCGGAACCAGCAGGTTGTTGGCGTTGAGGTCCGCGT